>JBKHEJ010000299.1:0-2537 GCA_046540855.1 Nitriliruptoraceae bacterium | reverse complement strand
CGCCGACCTCACCGACCTCCCGCACCACCGGCCCGCGCGGGTGGAGGTCGACCTCGACGCGGTCGTGCACAACGTCGGCGTCCTGCGCGACCGCGCGGGCGGGGCCGAGGTGTGCGCGGTGGTCAAGGCCGATGGCTACGGGCACGGCGCGGTCCCGGTCGCCCGCGCCGCGGTCGCGGGGGGCGCCACCTGGCTCGCGGTCGCGCTGGTGGAGGAGGGGCTGCAGCTGCGCGCCGCCGGGCTGGACACCCCCATCCTGCTGCTGTCGGAGCCCCCCATCGCCGCGGTCGCCGACCTGCTCGCCGCCGAGCTCACCCCCACGGTGTACCGGGAGCCGTTCATCGCGGTCCTCGACGCCTACGGCCAGACCCGCGGCCGGCCCGTGCGGGTGCACGCGAAGGTCGACACCGGCATGGGGCGCGTCGGGATCCCCACGCAGGAGCTCGAGGCCCGGCTCTACCAGCTCGCCACCGCGGTCGGCATCGAGGTCGAGGGCCTCGCGACCCACCTCGCCCGGGCGGACGAACCCGACGTCCCCACCACCCGGGAGCAGCTCGCGGCCTTCGAGCGGGCGCTCAGGCTCGCCGGCCGGGTCGGGATCCGCCCGCGCCTGATCCACGCGGCGAACACCGCCGGCATCCTCCTCCACCCGGACAGCCACCACACCCTGGTCCGTCCGGGCATCGGGCTGTACGGGCTCTCGCCCTCCACGGAGGTGGACGCGGCCTCCCACGGGCTGCGCCCGGCGCTGCGGCTCGTCGCCGAGGTGTCCTACGTCAAGCGCGTCGCCGCCGGGACCCCGGTCTCCTACGGCCACCGCTGGCGTGCCCCCGAGGACGGCTTCGTCGCCACCGTGCCCATCGGGTACGCCGACGGGGTCCCGCGGCGGCTGACGAACCGTGCGCAGGTGCTGCTCGCCGGCCGGCGCCGACCGATGGTCGGGACGGTGACCATGGACCAACTGCTCGTGTGGTGCGGCGAGGACGAGGTGGCCGTCGGGGACGAGGTGGTGCTGCTCGGAGCGGCGGCGGGCGACCCCGACCTCGCGCCCAGCCGCGCCGAGGAGTGGGCTCAGGCGGCCGACACGATCACCTACGAGATCGCGACCTCGCTCACCGCGCGGCTGCCACGTGTCCACCTCGGCGGCGGGTTGTAGCCTGCCCGCGACCCGCGACCGCGGGCAGGAGGCGGACCGTGGCACGTCGAGGAGCGCTCGCGCTGGGCGTGGGCGGCGCCTTGCTCGCGGGGGCTGCGGCCGGGTTCGCGCTGGAGCGGCTGGTGGTCCGTGGCCGGCTGGTCCCGGACCTGATCCCGGCGGAGGTCCCGCTCGGCTCCCTCGCCGGCGAGGTGCGCGAGCTCGACGGCCCGCGCGGGATGCGCGTCACGGTCGAGTCCTACGGGCCCGAGGACGCCCCGCAGGTCCTGCTCGCCCACGGGTGGGTGTGCACCGGCCGGGCCTGGCACGAGCAGGTCCATCGGCTCGCCGACGAAGTGCGCGTGATCACCTACGACCAGCCGGGCCACGGCCGCACCTCCTCGCCCGAGGACGGCGAGTACGACCTCGACCTCTTGGGCGACACCCTCGCGACCGTGCTGACCCAGGCCACCCGCCCCGGGCCGGTGGTCATCGCCGGGCACTCCATGGGTGGCATGACGCTGCTGAACGCGGCCCGACGGCACCGTGCGGTGCGTGACCGGCTGGCCGGGGCGCTGCTGCTGTCCACCACCTCCTCGGCCCGCAGCGAGCGGCTCGCCCTGGAGACCGGTATCCGTGCGGTGGCCCGCCTGGACGGCGTGATCCGCCGGCTCGTCCCGACGCTGCGGGACCCGCGCGTGACCTCGAGCGCCGAGCGGCTGTACGCCTCCACCTCGGATCTGTCCTTCCTGCTCGCGCGCTGGACCGCGGTCGGCCCTGACGCTGATCCCGAGGTGGTCGCCTTCACGCAGGAGATGCTGCTCGCCAGCGGTTTCGACGTGGTCGTGGGGCTGGTCGAGCCGATCCTGGGCGTCGACGAGGACGCCGGCCTCGACGTGCTCGAGGACGTGCCGACCACCCTGATCGTCGGCACCCACGACCGCCTCACCCCACCGTCGCTGACGCGGCGCATGGCCGCCCGCTCACGCGCCGGGGTCGTCGAGCTCGAGGGGGTCGGCCACATGAGCCTGCTCGAGGCCGGTGAGGAGGTCACCGAGGTGCTGCGCCGCCACCTCGACGGCGAGGTGGCACGCGCCGAGGACGGGCGCTGGGAGCTGGCCGGCGAGAGCGACGTGTGGCAGCGGATCACCCCGGCGGAGGCCGTCCGACGCGAGGCGAGCTGATGGTCCCGGGCGCCTTCGGGATCGCGGGGGTGCAGGTCGGTACCTGGACCTCGCCTGCCGAGGTGTCCGGCTGCACGGTGGTGCTCGCGCCGGCGGGCAGCGTCGGGGCCATCGCGGTGCGTGGCTCGGCGCCGGGGACCCGGGAGGCGGCAGCGCTGTCGGCCGAGGGCAAGGTCGAGATCTGCGACGCGGTCGTGCTCGCCGGCGGGTCGGCGTAC
>JBKHEJ010000298.1:0-2553 GCA_046540855.1 Nitriliruptoraceae bacterium | reverse complement strand
GGCTGCGGTAGCAGCCGCCGCCATCGGGTCGAGCGGCTGCGCTCGCCAGCCGCCGTGGGCTACCGGTCGCGTTCCTTGTCCAGCACCTCGGTGACGGTGCCCTCCTCGTCGAGGTGCTCCTCCTCGGGCGGCAGCGAGTCGCGCCGCCGCCAGCCCTGCGCGCGGCCGAGCAGCACGAGGGTCACCGCCACCAAGGTGCCGAGGACGGCGACCGCGACGAGCGTGATCACGAAGGTTTCCACGGCGGCCTCTCTCTCCAGGTTGCCTCCGTGGTACCCGCTACGACCGGGGGTCTCACCTGGACGGACGGACACGGTGGTGGATCAACCGGCGTCGACGAGCGCGGCGAGCCGTCCGGCGGCGTCGTCCAGCACCGGCCGGCCGTGGGCGAGCGCCAGCCGGCTCGTGCCCAGCTCGGCGAGCCGCGCGACCGAGGCGAGGTTGGGGGCCGTCCGCCAGCACAGGAACGCGGGTGACGGGCGCAGCGTGAACACGTTGAAGACCACGTCCCCGCCGATCACGAGGTCGTGGGCGGGGAGGTGGAAGGCGACGTGGCCGACGGTGTGACCGGGGGTGGCGATCACCTGAAGGCCACCGGCGATCGCCAGCTCCTGGCCGTCGGTGAGCCCCTGCGCCCGGGGCACGGTGATGGTGCGGCCCCAGGCGCCGGGCACCGGCAGCCGCGTCAGCAGCCGGGCCGCACCGAGCTCCGCGGGCGGGACCGGCGCCCATCCCCGCACGATGGCCACCTCGTCCGCGCCGATCGCCACCTCGGCGTCGCAGCCAGCGCGTCGCAGCCGCGCCACCCCGCCGGTGTGGTCCGGGTGGGCGTGGGTGAGCAGGACCCGGGTGACGTCCCCCGGCGCGATGCCGAGCTGGGCGAGCCGGGCCGTCAGGCCGGGACGGTCCAGGCTCGTGTCCACCAGCGTCACGCCGTCGTCGTCGCGCACCACGACGACGTTCACCCCGGCGTGCACCGTGAGCTGGTGCACCCCGTCGGCGACCTCGACGACCCCCCGCACGGCCGGCCGGTCAGGGGGTGTGGATGGCGACGACGGTGACCGCGAGCTCGACCCCGTTGGGGGTCTCGAAGGAGACCTCCGCGCCGACCGGCTGGTCGAGCACCGCCTGGCCCATCGGGCTGTCCTTGGACAGGATCTCGAGCTCGTCGTGGGCATCCTCGCGGCTGCCGAGGAGGTAGGTCTCCTCGTCGCCGTCGATGTCGAGGACCACCACGAGGCCGGGGCGCACGACGTCGGTCCGGTCCGGTTCACCGATGTGGGCGTCGCGCAGCAGCTCCTCGAGCTGGCGGATGCGCGCCTCCATCTTGCCCTGCTCGTCCTTGGCAGCGTGGTACTCGGCGTTCTCGCGCAGGTCACCGTGGGCACGCGCCGTCTCGATCTCCGCGGAGATCCGGGGACGTCCCTCGGTCCGCAGGGTCTCGAGCTCCGCCTTCAGGCGGTCGTAGGCGTCCTGGCTCAGCCATGTCTCGGCCATATCGGGCAGCTCCGGCGTCGTCGGTCACGCGGCTGACGATCGTTCCCGTGATCGTCGCACCGCCGCCGCGGGGGGACCCCACGGGAAACGCCCGGACGAGACCGCCCGGGCGTGCAGTGGGCCCAAGGGTACCAGCCTGCTCGCCTGAACGGGACCATCGGTCTGTGCCACGCTGGCCGGCACCGTCCTAGGCTCGGCCTCATGGGTGCGCGGGACCTGCTCTACCGGGTGTACGAGCGCCAGCTCGCGGCCGAGCTGGCGGGCGGTCCGCTGCCCCGGCACGTCGGCGTCATCATCGACGGCAACCGTCGCTACGCCGCTGAGCGTGGGCTCGGCACCGCCTCCCACGGGCACGAGGCCGGTGCCCGGCACATCGACCCCTTCCTCGAGTGGTGCCTGGAGCTCGGGATCCCCTACGTCACGCTGTGGCTGCTGTCCACCGACAACCTCACCCGTGACGACGCCGAGGTGAGCGCGCTCATGCAGATCATCGAGTCGACGATCGAACGCATGGGCTGCACCGAGGAGGCGGCCACCCGGGGGCTGAAGGTCACCGCGGTCGGTGCCCTGGACCTGCTGCCCGAGTCCACCCGCCAGGCGCTCAAGCGCGCCGAGGAGGCCACCGCTGATCACGACCGACTCCGGGTGCAGGTCGCGGTCGGCTACGGCGGTCGGCAGGAGATCACCGATGCGCTGCGCTCCCTGCTCCTCGAGCGGGCGGCCGCCGGCCACACCCTGGAGGAGATCGCCGCGGCGCTGACCCCAGCCGACATCGGCCACCACCTCTACACGACCGGGCTGCCGGACCCGGACCTGATCATCCGCACCTCCGGGGAGGTACGGCTGTCGGGGTTCATGATGTGGCAGTCGGCGCACAGCGAGTACTACTTCTGCGACGCCTACTGGCCGGAGTTCCGCAAGGTGGACTTCCTGCGGGCGCTGCGGGACTTCCAGAGGCGCACCCGGCGCTTCGGCCGCTGACGCGTCCTCGCGGCGGGTGACCAGAGGCGCACCCGGCGCTTCGGCCGCTGACGCGTCCTCGCGGCGGGTGACCAG
>JBKHEJ010000297.1:0-2556 GCA_046540855.1 Nitriliruptoraceae bacterium | reverse complement strand
CCGTGCCGTCGCCGCGGACGTGGCCGACGCCGCCGAGCTCGCCGCCGCGGTGGACGTCGCGTCCGCGCTCGGGGAGCTGCGGGTCGCGGTCAGCTGCGCGGGCGTCGGTTGGGCATCGCGGATCCTGACCCGTGAGGGTCCCCACGACCTCGAGCTGTTCCACCGCATCGTCACCATCAACCTCACCGGGAGCTTCAACCTCCTTCGGCTCGCCGCTGCGGCGATGAGCGAGCTCGAACCGCTCGACGGCGACCGCGGGCTGATCGTGAACACCGCCTCGATCGCGGCCTTCGACGGCCAGATCGGCCAGGTCGCCTACGCCGCCTCCAAGGGCGGGGTGGCCGCGATGACGCTGCCCGCGGCCCGGGACCTCGCCCGGCACCGCATCCGGGTCATGACGATCGCGCCGGGCACCTTCGACACGCCGATGCTCGCGGGGGTGTCCGAGGAGGTCCGCACCGCGCTGGCCGAGCAGATCCCGCACCCGGCGCGGCTCGGCGACCCGGCCGAGTACGGGCTGCTCGTCGAGCAGCTCGTGGCGCACCCCTACCTCAACGGCGAGGTGATCCGCCTCGACGGCGCGCTGCGCATGGCACCGAGGTAGCGGGGGCCCGCCGGGGGACGCCGGGCCGGCGAGCCGCTCGCGGGTAGGCTGCCTGCTGGGAGCCGGGTGGGGAGTCGAGGTGGCGGCGAGCGCGGATCGGGAGCAGCGCGGCGTGGGCGAGCCGTACGCGGAGCGGCTCAGCTCCACCGACGTGGCGTTCCTGGAGATGGAGTCGCCGACGCGGCACATGCACGTCGGAGGGCTCTTGCTGTTCGAGCCGCCCGAGGGACAGGCGCCCTTCAGCTTCGCCCGGTTCCTCGAGCTCGTCCGTGCGCGGATCCACCACATCCCGCGCTACCGGCAGCGGGTGCTCCTGCCGCGCTTCCCGCTGGCGACCGCGGTCTGGGTCGACGACCCGGACTTCGACCTGTCCTACCACGTGCGGCACGCCGCGCTGCCCGGTCCGGGCACCACCGCGCAGCTGACCGAGTACGCCACCCGGATCCTGTCCCGGCAGCTCGATCGGAACCGGCCACTGTGGGAGCTGTACGTCATCGAAGGGCTCGAGCGCGGCCGGGTGGCGCTGCTCGGTAAGACCCACCACGCCGTGATCGACGGCCTGGCGGGCATCGACATCACCACGGTCATGCTCGATCTCGCGCCGGACGCCAGCGACGTGCTGCCCCCGCCCGAGCCCTGGCGGCCCCGCCCCATCCCCTCCGAGGCGACGCTGGCGCTCGAGGCGGCCCGGAGCCTGGCCCCGAGCCCGGCCCAGGCCGCCGAGGTGGTCGGGCGCCTGGCCCGTGCCCCGAAGGCGGCGGCCACCTCGGCGCTGGAGGTCTCGCGGGGCCTCAGCCGGGTCGCCCGCGCCAACCTGCTCCGACCGGCACCTCGATCCCCGCTCAACAAGCCCCCCGGGGTCCACCGTCGCTTCGCGATCCAGCGCGTGCCGCTGGCCGAGGTGAAGGCCGTCAAGGACGCCTTCCAGACCACCGTCAACGACGTCGTGCTCGCCATGGTCGCCGATGCGACCGGCCGCTACCTGAGGTTGCGGGGCGAGCGGACCGAGAGGGTGTGGCTCAGGGCGATGGTGCCGGTGTCCACCCGGCAGGCCTCGGAAGCCCACGCGCTCGGCAACCGGATCGTGGCGGTCTTCGTGGACCTGCCGATGTTCGAGATGGACCCGATCCAGCGGCTCAAGGTGGTCCACACGGCGATGCGGGACGTGAAGTCCTCCCACGCGGCGGTCGGGGCGGGGTTCCTGCTCGGTCTCGGGGAGTTCGCCCCTCCGACGCTGCACGCGATGGCGGCACGCGTGGCGGTGAACGCCCGCCTGTTCAACTTCCTGGTGACCAACGTCCCCGGACCCCAGGTCCCGATCTACTGCCTCGGTTCGCGGCTGCTCGGGGCGTTCCCCTTCACGCCGCTGGCCGCTAACCACGCCTACGGCGTCGGGGTGACCTCGATGGACGGCTGGCTGAACGTGGGGGTCACCGCCGATCGGGACGTCCTCCCCGACGTGGACGAGGTCCCGGCGCTGCTGCTGGCCGCCCTCGCCGAGCTGGTGGACAGCGCTGCGGCGGTGTCGGAGCGCGCGGAGCGTCTCGAGCGGATCCGCCGCTCGGCCGGGCAGGTGCCCGACGAGCTCCACCTCGCCGAGGATGGTGCCACGGTCATCGGCACGCTCGCTCCGGGCGACCTCGCCGTCGAGGCGCCAGCGGGGCAGGGGGAGGCCGGTCCGTGAGCGGTCCCGGTGGCGGCGTGGGGGCCGGCCGCGGCGAGCCCGTGCGCCTGGATGTACCCGAGCCCCCGGCTCGAACCCGTGACGAGCGCGATCTTTCCTGCGACGTCGAATCGATTGTTCATGGTGGACCATCATAGCACACTGGGTCGGGCAGTCAGCGACGATGGCATGCTGGCTATCGACGTCGAACAGAACTCTGTCCACAATAGACCGCTCTGCCGGTCGAGGCTCATCTAAGCAGGTCACCGCGTAGAGCCTCTGCTGAATG
>JBKHEJ010000296.1:0-2561 GCA_046540855.1 Nitriliruptoraceae bacterium | reverse complement strand
CGCCGTCGCGTGGCGGTCCTGCTGCTCGCCGGCCTCATCCTCACCCTGCTGCCGGGCCTGCCCGCCGCAGCCGTGGAGGTCCGCAGCGCCGGCGCCGAGCGCCTGCTCGGCCAGACCTCCCTCGAGGGGCTCGACATCCGGCTCGCGGACGGGCGGCGGGTGCGCGGGCACCTGCTGCGGTTCCGGGCGAACGACCCTGCGGTGCGGCTCGAGCCGCGGCTGGCTCGGGGCACGGCGCTCGGGGTCGAGACGCTGCCGTCCCTGGTCCAGCGAGAGCTGCCGCGCGGCGCGGTCGCCGCGTGGAACGGCGGCTACTTCCTCGCCGCTCGCGGTGGGGTCCCCAACGGCCTGTTCGTCGACCAGGGCCGGCTCGTGACGGGGGACTCCATCAGCCGCGGCGGCCTGCCCGTGGGACGGGCGGTCCTCGGTCTGCGCGAGGACGGACAGCTGGTCACGGACCGGCTCTCCGTGCAGCTCACCATCCAGGCTCCCTGGCTCGCCCTGCCACCGATCACGCTGACCGACCTCAACCGCCCGATCCGCACCACCGACCCCCTGCGCGGTGCCGACGCACCCTGGGGGGAGGTGATGCTCTACACCAGCGCCTACGGCGGCGACGTCACCGCACCGGCGCTGAGCACGGTGCTCATCCTCGACGACGTGGCGCTGCCCTCGCGGGGCCAGGTCGAGACGACCGTGCGGGAGAGGTTCGTGCCGAGCGTGGACCGCACCTTCTCCATCCCCGAGGGCACCCAGCTGCTCGTGGCACACGGGAGCCGGGCCGAGGAGCTGCGTCCGGTGACCGTGGGCACGCTGCTCTCGGTCGCGGTCGAGATCACCCCCTTCCTGTCCGCGCCCGAGGCCTGGGACGGGCTGCGGGCCGCCCTGCCCGGCGGAGGGCTGTTGCTCAAGGACGGCCAGGTCAGCTCCGGCACGACGCTGGCCAGCGAGGCCCTCGACCACGCCTCCAGCCGCCGTGCCCGGACCGCGGTCGGCTGGACCCCGGCCGGCCAGGTGCTCCTGCTCACCGTGGACGAGACGCTCGGCTCCCGCGGCCTGACCCTGTTCGAGACCGCGCTGGTGTTCCGCGAGCTCGGGGCGATCGACGCGGTGGCCTTAGACGGCGGCGGGTCGACCCACCTCATGATCGACGGCGTGACCTACAACCGGCCGAGCGGGCCCGGCCGTGGCCACTCGAGCGCCCTCGTGCTCTACACCGAGCCGCCACCGCCCGCCCGTGACCTGGTCAGCGCCTGCCCCCAGGGCGTGGCCCTCCCCGGTGGGTTCGCCGATACCGGACGGAACGTGCACGCGTCCGCGATCGACTGCCTCGCCTGGTGGGGGATCACCCGTGGCGTCGAACCGGGCCGGTACCTGCCCTCCCGCGGGGTCACCCGGGCGGAGATGGCGACCTTCCTGGCCCGGTGGCTCGATGATGCCGCCTCCCGCGGACGCGGGGTGGCGCTGCCCGACACGAGCGACCTGCCCTTCACCGACGTGGAGCAAGGCTCGACCCACGCCCCGGCGATCGCTCGGCTCAGCGCCGCGGGGATCATCGCCGGGCAGACCGCGACGACCTTCGATCCGGGTGCGACGGTCAACCGCGGACAGACCGCGAGCCTGGTGCGGCGGGCGCTGGAGTACGCCACCGGCCAGGCGCTGCCCGGGGCCCGGGACACCTTCATCGACGACAACGACCTCGTGCACGAGGCCTCCATCGATCAGCTCGCCGCCGCGGGGATCGTGGCCGGGACAGGCGGCTTCAGCGTCCAGCCCGGTGACCCCGTCCGGCGGGACGCCATGGCCTCGCTCCTGATGCGCTCCAGCGCGCTGCTGGTCGACGGCGGCACCGTCGCGCCACCTGTTTGAGCCGCCGCCGGGACGGTGGCCGCCGGACGGCCCCGCCGGAGCCGGTGCGAGCCGGACCGGCACTAGGCTGACCGCTCTCTGCGTCCACCCGTCCCGGAGCCATCACCCATGCACCCACGCGCCGAGTTCTTCCGCGACCAGCCCTGGACCGCCGGGGTCATCGGGCTCGGCTACGTCGGGCTGCCGTTGGCGGTGACCGCCGCCTCCCGGGGTCTGAAGGTGATCGGGTTCGACGTCGCCCAGGCCAAGGTCGACGGGCTCCTGTCGGGCCGCAGCCACGTCGAGGACGTCACCGACGCCGAGCTACAGGCCGCCCTCGACGGCGGCGCCCACTTCACCACCGACGAGGCCGCGCTCAGCGCGGCGGACGCGATCTTCATCGCGGTGCCCTCGCCCTTGGGACGCAACCGCCAGCCCGACATGTCCTACATCGAGTCGGCTGCCGCCACCGTCACCCGCGTCGCTCGCGCGGGACAGCTGATCTCGCTGGAGTCGACGACGTACCCGGGTACCACCGAGGACCACCTGGTCCCGGCGGTGCAAGCCGCGGGGCTGACGCTGGACGAGGACGTGTTCGTTGCCTACTCCCCCGAGCGGGTTGACCCGGGCAACCCGCTAGGCACGGACGCGATCCCCAAGGTCGTCGGCGGTGTGACGCCCCTGTCCGGAGCGGTGGCGCTGGCCACCTACGG
>JBKHEJ010000295.1:0-2581 GCA_046540855.1 Nitriliruptoraceae bacterium | reverse complement strand
GCTCAGCGGGGGAGGTGCGCGCTCGGATGGGGGTGGGGCGCGCTCAGGCGGGGGCGGGCGCGGCGTCGGCCGCCGGCGTCGCCACCGGCGCGACCAGCTCCGCCACCTGCGCCAGCACCTCGGTGAGCCCGTAGTCCTTGGGCGTGAACACCGCCGCGACGCCGGCCTCGCGTAGCGCCTCCGCATCGGCGGTGGGGATGATGCCGCCCACGACGACCGGCACCTCGGCGCCCTCGGCGCGCAGGCCCTCCAGGACCTGGGGCACGAGCGCCAGGTGCGAACCGGACAGGATCGACAGGCCGACGAGGTGGACGTCCTCGTCGACCGCGGCGCGGACGATCTGCGCCGGGGTGAGCCGGATCCCCTCGTAGATCACCTCCATGCCGAGGTCGCGGGCGCGGATGGCGACCTGCTCCGCCCCGTTGGAGTGCCCGTCCAGCCCTGGCTTGCCGACCAGGATCCGCAGCCGCCGCCCGAGCCGCTCCTCCACGGCCCGGATCCGCGCCCGGGCGTCCTCGAGCGAGGTGGGGCCCTGACCGCCCGCCACCACCGCTGCGTCGGAGACCCCCGTCGGCCCGCGGTACTCGCCGAACACCTCACGCAGCACCCCGGCCCACTCACCGGTGGTCACCCCGGCCTTCGCGCAGGCGATCGAGGCCGGCATGAGGTTGGTGTCCCCGGCCGCGTCCGCGCGCAGCCGGGCGAGCGCTGCCTCGACCGCCGCCTCGTCACGCGCCGTACGCCAGGCCTCGAGCCGGGCACGCTGCTCCTCCTCCGCCGCCGGGTCGACCGTGAGGATCCCGCCCTCCTCGTCGACCAGCGGCGAGGGCTCCGCGGTCGTGAACGCGTTGACCCCCACCACCGTCTGGTCACCCGCCTCGATGCGGCGCAACCGCTCGGCGTTGGAGCGCACCAGCTCCGCCTTCATCAGCGGGACCGCCTGGAGCGCACCGCCGTGAGCCAGCACCTCATCGAGCAGCTCGGTCGCCCCCTCGACCAGCGCGGCGACCTTCGCCTCCATCACGTGGCTGCCGGCGAACAGGTCCGGGTGCTCGAGCAGGTCGGTCTCGTAGGCCAGCACCTGCTGCATGCGCAGGGACAGCTGCTGATCCCAGGGGCGGGGCAGCCCGAGCGCCTCGTTCCACGCGGGCAGCTGCACCGCGCGCGCACGAGCATCCCGCGACAGGGTGACCCCGAGCATCTCGATGAGGATCCGGGTGATGTTGTTCTCCGGCTGCTGCTCGGTCAGCCCGAGCGAGTTGACCTGCACGCCGTACCGGAACCGGGTCTGCTTCGGGTCGGTGACGCCGTAGCGGTCCCGGCACACGCGCTGCCACAGCTCGACGAAGGCGCGCATCTTCGCGACCTCCTCGACGAACCGGATGCCGGCGTTGACGAAGAAGGAGAGGCGCGCGACCACCTCGCCGAAGCGCTCCGGCGGGATCTGGCCGCTGTCCCGCACCGCATCGAGCACCGCGATCGCGTTGGCGAGCGCGAAGGCCAGCTCCTGCACCGGGGTGGCCCCGGCCTCCTGGAGGTGGTAGCTGCAGATGTTGATCGGGTTCCACCTCGGCACGTGCAGGACCGTGTAGGCGATGAGGTCGGTGGTCAGCCGCATCGACGGCTCGGGCGGGAAGGCGTAGGTGCCGCGGGACAGGTACTCCTTGAGGATGTCGTTCTGGGTCGTCCCGGCCAGGGTCGCGGTGTCGGCGCCCTGCTCTTCAGCGACGGCGAGGTAGAGGGCGAGCAGCCACATGGCGGTGGCGTTGATGGTCATCGAGGTGTTCATCTGCTCGAGCGGGATGTCCTCGAACAGCTGCCGCATGTCGCCGAGGTGGCTGATGGGCACCCCGACCTTGCCGACCTCGCCGCGCGCGAGCACGTGGTCGGCGTCGTAGCCGGTCTGGGTCGGCAGGTCGAAGGCCACCGACAGGCCGGTCTGGCCCTTCGCGAGGTTCGTGCGGTACAGCGCGTTCGAGGCCGCTGCCGAGGAGTGCCCCGAGTAGGTGCGCATCAGCCAGGGCCGGTCACGCTCCGGCAGGCGGCCGCCGTCCTGCGTGCCCGAGCCGCCCGCGTCGCCGTCCGGTCGGTCGGTGCTGCTGCCCGCCACGTCGAGTCCTCCCCGGCCCGGACCTGGGCCCACGCGTGCGCGTCCGCGTTCGAGCGTAGCGATGGGCTCCCCGGCGACCGTGGTCGGGGCCTGCGCGGCGTGGTCCGGGTCGGCGGTGAGTCGCCCGACAGCGCCCGACGGGATGCCCGGTTCGGGTTCGTGTTCCAGCGACACGCGCTCCTGCCGTGGAAGTCGGCGCTGGAGAACGTCGTCTTCCTCCGGCGGATGGCAGGCAAGCCGCCCGACCGCGAGCGCGCCCGGGCCCTGCTGGAGACGGTCGGCCTCGCGGAGTTCGCCGACACTCGGCCGGCCGACCTGTCGGGCGGGATGGCCAAGCGTGTCGCCATCGCGCGGGCGCTCCACCTCGGGGCGGACGTCCTGTTGATGGACGAACCGTTCGGCGAACTCGACGAACTCACCCGCGAGGAGATGGGCGTGGAGGTGAGGCGCGTGTGGCGCGTCCGCCGGAAG
>JBKHEJ010000294.1:0-2601 GCA_046540855.1 Nitriliruptoraceae bacterium | reverse complement strand
CGTGACCGCAGCGGCACGCAGCTGGGCTCGACGTCGATCCTCGACCGGCATGGTGACACCTGCCTCCAGGAACAGCAACAGACGGAAACGCTGGCGACCCTACGACAGGATCCGGCGGCCGACGAGACGGATCGCCGGCACCCTGTGGACGATGGCCACATGTACGCCGACCGGTTCACAGCAAGGCGCTCGCACGCCTGGGTCGCCTACCGCCCGGCCACTCGAGATCCGCCTCCGTCTGATCGCGGCACGGCGTCTCGCGCCGGCTCACGTGCCGTACACCCGGCCGACTGCGTCGCACAGGTCGTCGTCGACGAGGTGGAGGTAGCCGGCCGTGGTGCCGGCCTTGACGTGCCCGAGCAGCCGTTGCGTGGTGTGGATGTCCACCCCGGCGGTGAGCACCTCGGTCGCGAACGCGTGCCGCCACCGGTGCGGATGATGGCGCCCCGGGACCCCGGCAGCGGCACCGGCCCGGACCACCATCCCGCGCACCGCCCCCGGGGAGACCCGCCCCTCCCACCGGCCACCGGTATGGGAGCGCGGGTTGGCGAACAGCCACGGCGAGCTGACCTCCAACCGTCGGACATCCTCGAGGTAGCCGGACAGCACACGCCTGAGCGGCCACGCCACCGGCACCACCCGCGGCACGCTGCCCTTGCCCACCACCTCCAACCGGCGCGCATAAAGGTCAAGGTCACCGATCTGCAGCGCGCACAGCTCCGCGCACCGCAGCCCCGTGAACCGCAGCGTTGCGAGCACAGCATGCGCCAGCCGGCCGGTGCGCGAGGCGTCACGGGCCGCGACAGCCAGGATCCGTTCCGCGTCGGCCGGCAGGTAGGGGACGATCTCCCGAGGCGGGATCCGCGGGGCCGGGACCCGCTCGGTCGGGTCGTCCTCACGGTCCGGAAGCCAGCCGTAGAACGACCGGAGCGCGTACAAGCTCAGCGCCCGGGTCGCCGGCGCTAACCCCACCTCCGCCTGCGCCGTCAACCACGCCACGACGTCCGCACGCCCAGCCGACTCCACCACACCCCGCTCGTGCACCGACAACCAGGTGGTGAACCGGGCCACGGTGTCGGTGTAGGTCGCCACCGTCGTCGGCGCCAGGCCCCGCACCCCACGAAGATGATCACCGAACCGCTCCACCACCGCCTCAGCCCGCATCAGGCCACACCCGGTCGATAGCGACACGCAGGTCATCGTCGGCGAGGTGGAGGTAGCGGCAAGTGGTCTCCAGGCTCGCGTGTCCCAGCAGCCGCTGCACCACCGCGAGGTCCGTGCCGGCTCGGAGCAGCTCGGTCGCGAAGGTGTGCCGCCACCGGTGCGGATGATGTGGGCCGTCCACCCCCGCTCGCTCCCCCGCACGCCGGCACACCACCGCCACCGCCGGTCCCTCTACCTTCCCGGCATGCCGGCTGAGCGCGGTCGTGCGCGGGTTCGCGAACACCCACGGCGAGTCCGGCAGCCGCGGACGGACCTCGACCAGGTAACGGTCCAGCACCAGCGCGAGCGGCTCCGGGACCGGCACGACCCGCCACCTGCTGCCCTTCCCGAACACCCTGGCCCGACCGCGACCCAGATCCAGCTCGGCAAGCCGCAACCCGACCAGCTCCGCGAGCCGGATCCCGGTGAACCGCAGCGTCGCGACCAGCGCATGATCGAACCGCTGTCCGAGTCCACCACCACCCGCGATCGACGCAAGGATCGCGTCGACCTCCGCCGGCTGGTAGATGCGGATCCGCGGCTGCGTCACCTTCGGTGGGCGCACGAGCGCCGCCGGATTCGCACCCTCGGGGCGGTACCAGGCGAAGAAGCTCCGCAGCGCGCTTATCGCAACCTCACGGGTCTTCGCCGACACCCCGGCCTGTTCCTCCGCGATGAGGAACCGGTGAAGCAGCAGCACGTTCACGTCATCGAGGTGCCCACCATCCGCTCGCAGCCACGCGAGGAAACTCCGTAACGCCGAGCGTCGACCCACGATCGTGGTCGCGGCGTA
Organism: Nitriliruptoraceae bacterium; assembly: GCA_046540855.1. GTDB lineage: Bacteria > Actinomycetota > Nitriliruptoria > Nitriliruptorales > Nitriliruptoraceae > T1Sed10-7. The sequence continues at coordinate 605 of JBKHEJ010000294.1, read as the reverse complement.
GCCCTGCACCGCCGCCGCGTGCGCCAGGTAGCGATCCAGCAGCGCCTCATCCTCCGAGGTGAGCTCGAACCGTCGGAGCAGACGCGTCATCACCCGGCCTGCCCGCCGTCGACGAAGCATCGGTACCGGCCCATGGCTGCCGCATCACGCTGCCCTAGCCGGCGTGCAACCTCCTCCACCGGCACCCCGGCACGGAGCAGGTCCACCCCCGCAGTGACCCGCCACCGGGTACAGGTGTGCGGCCCGTCGACATCCGTCACCCGACCAGCACGACGAACGATCGCTCCGGCCACGAACGGCTCCAGCCGCCCATGCCACCGGCTTTCGAAACTGGCCCGAGGGTTGGCAAACAACCACGGCGACGACGGGCACACCGGCCGCACCTGAGCTAGGTAGCCAGCGAGCACCTCGACCGTCTTCGGACGGATCGGCACCTCTCGCTCACGGCCACGCTCATCGGTCACGGTGATCACACCAGCATCGACGTCGAGGTCACCCACGCGTAGCCGCAGCAACTCCCCCCGGCGGACCCCCGTGCCCGCGAAGGTGGCGACCACCGCGTGATCGAACCGACCGCTCACACCGGGAGCCTGCGACGACCGTCC
>JBKHEJ010000293.1:0-2607 GCA_046540855.1 Nitriliruptoraceae bacterium | reverse complement strand
TGCACGAGCCGGTCGATGATGGCGCGGGCCTGGGCGTCGGAGAGCAGGAACTCCCCCGCGGCGTCCATGCAGGTCGCGAGCCGGGAGCGGCGGTCGCCGGTACGGGTGATCGCCATCGCCTGGGTCGCTTCACCGGTGTCACGGGGCTGCGGGTCGAGGTCGTAGGCGGGGGTGAGCGTGAGGTTGCGTCCGTCCCAGAACGCGGCGTGGTTGCGGGCGTGGTCGTCGCGGTTGCCGATAGCCACGTTGAACACCAGCCGGGTGTACAGCTCCGCGAGGGTCGCCTGCGGATCAGCGAACCGGGTCCGGACGATCCTGGCGAGGTCCGGGTAGGTGGCGTAGCGGGCCTGCATCTCCCCGAGGCCGAGCAGGGTCAGGGCGGACACGACTCCGCGGCGACGTGTCGTGCCCGGGATGCGATCGAACCGGTCGACGAGCAGCACGTCACGGTCCAGGACGGCAACCCGTTCCGTCGCCGCGACGGTGATGCCGGCGCGTCGCGCGAGCTCCATCGCGACCGCCTCGCCCGTGACAACCGGGTAGGTGTCGGTCGGAGCGGAGAACTTCGCGATGAGCGCCCGGCCGTCGGCGCCGGTCAGGGTCGCTTTCGGGCGGGCGCCACCGACCGAGGTGCCGGCGTTGAGGACGCGGTCGAGCTCCTCGGAGAACGGTTCGCCTGCCTGGAGGCGGTCGGCGGCGGTCAGCAGCTCCTCCAGGGTGGCGCTGGTCTCGCGCGGAACGTATGCGTCCGAGGATCGCTGGAAGTCGTTCGCGCCGATCCGGTCGGTGCCGGACTCGAGCAGGTAGGTCACGGTCGGGAGGACAGCCGTGTCGAGGTTGCGGGTGTCGCCCGCATGGAGGCGGCGGAGGATGATCCGCCGGCCCCATGCATCAGGGGCGCCATCTGCGAGGCAGCCGGCGAGGTCCATGCCATCGGGCGGTGGCTGGTCCCCCGGCCGCAGCGGCAGCTCGGGGACGTACAGCGGGACGGCATCGGGCCGGTCGAGGTAGCTGCGTCCGTAGACGAAGTGGAGCCGGTCACCGACCGTATCCAGCGCGCCAGCGACGACCGGCTCCTCACGCCCCGCCAGCCACGTCCAGACGTAGACGCGCTCAGAAGTCATCGTCGGGCTCCCGCGTTCCGGGCTGGACGCGGTCGGGGAGCAGCGCGAGGACCTGCCGGCCGGAAGCGACCTGTCGGGCGAGGCCGTCCGCGTCGGTGTCGAACAGCGGGACCCCGAGCAGGACCAGCAGTTCCAGCGCGGTCCCGATCGCCACGGTCGGATCCCCCCGTTCGACCCGGTAGAGCGTGTCGCGGGAGATGCCCGCACGCGCCGCCAGGTCGGCTGCGGTCCGGCGTTGCCGACGCCGTTCGGACGCGACCAGCTGTCCGACGACGGCGATCGCGTCACGGGTCATGGGAGACAGCGCACGAACCACCCCGCCCTCCTGTCCGATACCGCTGACCTTACACCATGGAACGTCGGCGGTGTCGGACATCCCGGACCTCGATCAAGGTGGCGGGACCGGCTACGCCACCGGCGAGTCGTGCGGTTGCGGCGCCGATCACCTCGTCAGGGCGAGGTCGGCGAGCGCCTCCCGGGTGACCTCGTGCCGCGATAGGAGCCGCTCGCGCGCGGCCAGCAGGTCGTCGCGGGCCGGCAGGACCTCTGTCAGCGCCTCCGGCAGCGTGGTGAGCGCCTGCGGGTCCCATGCGAGCAGTCGCGCGGCCGGGCCGAGGTCCTCGGCCAGGGAGGCGACCTTGGCGGCGTAGTCGACCAGCACCACCGGCCGGCCCGCCAGCACCGCCGCCACGCCGCCGTGGTAGCGCATGGACACGACCGCGGTCGCCGCCGCCACCTCGGCGAGGACCTCGAGGAGGGTCGGGGTGGCCCGACTGGAGGGGCTGCGCATGGCGGCGGCGACGCGGGCGTGGAGCGCGTCGTCCCGATCGGCCTGTAACGCCACGAACCGGACCTTCAGGCCGGTCTGCTGGGCGATCCGGTCCAGCCCCGCAGCCAGAACCTCGACCTGAGGTTGAGGGGTCTGGTCGCCGCGGGCCGCGGCCGGCAGCCGGCCACGCTGACCGGACCAGGGCCGCAGGCACACCACCAGGGTCCCGTCCGACGCTGAGCCGGGAAGATCGGCGGGCGCCAGGGCGTAGGCCAGGTCCGCACCGAGCCGCACGTCGGGCACTCCCAACCGGGCGAGCAGGTCCTGGCTCTGCCGGTCCCGGACGGTGAGCCCGTCGAAGCGTCGGGTGACCGCCCGGACCTGGGCGCGGCCGAGCCGGGTGTCCAGCGCCCCGGCACCGAGCCCCAGCCCGACCACCGGGACGGCCCTCAGCCGTGCCAGGACCGGACGGGCGAGGTGGTAGGGCAGGTTGAAGGGGCTGGTGGTGTCCTGCAGCAGCCCACCGCCGCCGAAGACCAGCGCATCCGCCTGCCCGAGCGCCCGCCAGATCCCCGCCGCGTCGGTGTGGGCCACAGCACCGACGCCGTGGGTACGGCGGGTGGCCGCCGGGTCCAGGGAGATCGCCGCCAACTCGGCGCCCTGGTCGGCGAGCAGACGGCGCAGCCCCGCGAAGACCAGTTCGTCGCCGAGGTT
>JBKHEJ010000292.1:0-2614 GCA_046540855.1 Nitriliruptoraceae bacterium | reverse complement strand
ACCTCGAGGTCATCGAGGTCGCCGACCACCGGACCTGGCCGCTGCTCGGCGCTCACGGCGGCGGCCGGGGCCACCCCGCGCAGCGCCGCGAGGAGCTGGTCGCGGGTGCGACCGCTGAGCTCGAGCAGCAGCATCGGGTCCCGGTCGAGCCGGGTCGCGGCCACGGTGTGGACCGCCGCCGCGTGCCGGCACCAGGACGGGCTCGCACCGCACCCACAGCGGGGTGTCAGCGCCGCGACATCGGGGAGCAGCTCGATACCGGCGGCGGCGAGCTCCTCGACCAGGACCGGGGCGAGCCCCCCCTCCAGCAGCGCCGCGATCGGACGCAGCCGGCGGCCGAGCCGCTCGGCCGCCCGCTCCCAGCCCCCCTCGTCGGTGACCGGCCAGCCGATCTCGACCTCGATCGGCGCCGCACGGTCCTCCAGGACCGTGCCGGTGACCCGGCCTGGCCGCAGCGTGACCTCCTCGACGGCCCCGCGTCGCGCGAGAGCGCGCCCGCGCTGGACCGCTCGTGCGGCGGCCGCCCCGGTGTCGTCCAGCAGCGCGAGCAACCGATCGCCCCACCAGTGGCGCACCCCGACCCCCGACGCCGGCACGCTCATCGGCGGCCCCCCGGGAGGGCGACGAGCTGGGGCCGGTCCGGCTCGCTGCCGTCACCCCCGGCCACCTCCCCGCGCTCCTCCTCGTCGTCGTTGATCTCGAGGTGGTCGCTGGAGAGCGCGACGAGCTCCCGCAGCGCATCGTCATCGAGCTCGGTCACCCAGGCCTCACCGCTGCCCACCACGGCGTCCGCGAGGGCACGCTTGCGGCCGAGCAGCTCGTCGATGCGCTCCTCGAGCGTGCCGGCCGTCACGAGCCGGTGGACCGTCACCGTCCGGCGCTGCCCGATGCGGTGCGCCCGGTCGGTGGCCTGGTCCTCGACCGCCGGGTTCCACCACCGGTCGAAGTGCAGCACGTGGGAGGCGCGGGTCAGGTTCAGCCCGGTCCCACCCGCCCGGAGGGAGACCAGCAGCACCGGCGGCGCGCCGTCGTCCTCCTGGAAGCCTCGGACCAGCTCGTCGCGGGCCGGTAGGGACAGGCCACCGTGCAGGAACGGGACCTCGGGCAGGCCGAGCTCGTCCTCGAGGTGCTTCGCGAGCAGCGTGCCCATCTCGCGGTACTGGGTGAACACGAGCACCCGGTCGCCGGCGTCGACCAGCTCGCTGAGCAGCTCGGTGGCCCGTGCCAGCTTGCCGCTGCGGCCGGCCAGCGCCCCGTCGTCCCGCAGGTACTGCCGTGGGTGGTTGCAGATCTGCTTCAGCGCGGTCAGCAGCGCCAGGATGCGTCCGCGCCGCTCGAAGGCGGTGCCCCCGAGCGCGTCGGAGCCGAAGGCCTCCTCGACGGTCGCCTGGTAGAGCGCCGCCTGCTCGCGGGTGAGCCCACAGGTCACGGTCAGCTCCTGCTTGGCAGGCAGGTCCACCGCGACCTCGGGGTCGTCCTTGCGGCGCCGTAGCACGAAGGGCGCGATCAGCCGGCGCAGCCGTCCGGCCGCCTCCTGGTCGTGCCAGCGCTCGATCGGCACGCCGTACCGCTCGGTGAAGGCGCGCTGGGTGCCCAGCAGCCCCGGGTTGGTGACGTCGATGATCGCCCACAGCTCCGACAGCCGGTTCTCGAGCGGGGTCCCGGTCATGGCGACCCGGGTCCGGGCCGTGAGCGCCCGGGCGGCACGGGCGCCCTTGGAGGACGGGTTCTTGATCTGCTGGGCCTCGTCCAGGACGACCACGTCCCAGGTCGCGTCCTCGAGCAGGCCGAGGTCACGTCGCAGCAGGGCGTAGGAGGTCACCACCACCGCCCCGGGGCGGAAGGACCGGGAGGTGACCGCGCGGTCCGTGCCGTGGTGCCGCACCACCTCGACCCCGGGAGCGAAGCGCGCCAGCTCCCGCTCCCAGTTGCCCACCACCGAGGTCGGGCACACCACCAGGTGCGGTCGGTCCTGCGGGCGGGAGGTGAGCAGCGCGATCGCCTGCAGGGTCTTGCCGAGACCCATCTCGTCGGCCAGCACCCCGCCCATGCCGAGCTCGCTGAGCCGCTGCAGCCACGCGACCCCTCGCTGCTGGTAGGGGCGCAGCTCACCCGCGATCCCGACGATGCGGGCCGCGGCGGGTGCGTCGGCGCCGCGCAGCCGTTCCAGCAGGGCGAGCAGCTCCCCGTCGGCGACCGCTGGGACCGGCCCGAGTTCACGGCTGTGGTGGGTCCCCGACAGGGCAGCGGCCAGCGCCTCGGTCAGGCGCAGGGCGGCGGTCCGTCCGGCGAGGGCGGCGATGCGGTCGGTCTCCCCATGATCGACCCGCACCCACCGGCCGCGCCAGCGCACCAGCGGGGCCTTGAGATCGACGATGCGGTGGAACTCCTCGCTGGTCAGCGTGTCGTCGCCCAGCGCGACCTCGTACCTGAGGTCGGTCAGGCTGGCGAGCGCGAGGCCGTCGTCGGTCGCCGTGCGCGGCGGGCCCGCGGCCGTGCTGCCGATGCGCACCCGCAGCCGCAGCTCCCGGGTCCCGGCGTCCGCCAGGGAGCCGGGCAGCTCCACCACCACGCCGGCGGCAGCCAGGGCGGCGCGGCCGTCCCCGAGCAGCGT
>JBKHEJ010000291.1:0-2646 GCA_046540855.1 Nitriliruptoraceae bacterium | reverse complement strand
CGCAGGGTCGCGGTGGTGATCCGGATCGCGGGCCCGGAGCGCAGTCGGAACACCTCCCCTGCGGCCACGGCCCAGCCCCGCTCGGCCAGCGCCTGCACCACGGTCGTCTCCTCCGGGGTCTCGATCCACACGTTCAGCCCGCTCCGACCGGTGGCGACCACCTCCTCGCGCGCGAGTGCGGCGAGCAGCGCACCGCGGCGCTCGGCGTACCGCTCGGTCGCGGTGGCGAGCAGGCCGGTGCGCTCCGCCTCGGCCCAGCTGGCCGCGGCGACGTGCTGCAGGAGCTGGCTGACCCACCCCGTGCCGAGCCGCTGTCGGAGCCGGACGCGTGTGCTGGTCTCCTCGTCCGCAGCCAGCAGGGCGAGACGTAGCTGGGGTCCGAGCCACTTCGCCACCGACCGCAGGACGGCCCACCGCTCGCGGCCCGCGGTGAGCGTGACCGCGGGTGCCTCTGCGACCGGGCCGAGGTGGTCGTCCTCGACCACGAGCACCTGCGGGTGCGGTTGCAGGATCTGCGACAGCGCCGCCGCCCGGGCGGGTGTGAGCGCCGCACCGGTGGGGTTGTGGGCCCGTGGGGTGACCAGCAGCGCCGCCAGGCCCTCCTCGAGCGCCGCGGCGAGGTGGTCGGGTACGAGGCCGGCGGCGTCCACCTCGATCCCGACCGGTTCCAGCCCGAGCGCGCGGATCAGGTCCAGGCACCCGGGGTAGCCGGGGTCCTCGACGCCGATCCGGTCTCCGGGGCGCAGGTGGACGGCCAGGACGCGCTCGATGCCGTCGAGCGCGCCGCCGACGACGGCGAGGTGGGTGGCCGGGATGCCGTCCGCCTCGAGCTGTGCGGTGGCCAGCGAGCGCAGCTCCTCGACCAGCACCTGCTCGGTGTAGCGGTGCTGCCCGGTCGGGATGCTGGCGAGCACCGGGGCGAGGTCGGGGAGGAGCTCCGGGTCGGGGTTGCCGGTCGCGAGGTCGAGCGTGCCGGGTGGCACGCTCGGGGCGAGCCGGAACACCGGGTCGGGCTGGTGCGCCACCAGGGTGCGGGCCCGGTCCTGGGTGACGAGCACCCCGCGGCGCCGCAGCTCGCGGTAAGCGCTCGCCACGGTGGTGGGGGACAGGCCCAGCTCGCGGGCGAGGCGGCGTACCGAGGGGAGCGGGTCGCCGGGGCTCAGCCGGCCGTGACGGACCGCCGTCTCGAGGTCGTGCTGCAGCGATGCCGCATCGTGGCCGCTCGGGGTGTACGCTGCGCTCGCCATCTGTACCGCTCCAGTCGTCTAACTGTACTGTAACAGACCGTTACCGTACGGGAACCGACGGCTTGCGGCCGGTGGCGCTGCACCGTCCGGGGTCCTCCGACGGCAGCTGCTCCCCACCCCTGCGTCGCGCTCTCCACGAGGTGCGCCGTGTCCGCTGCCCAGCCCACCCTGCCCACCGTGCCCAGCCCGGCGCCGCCGACGGCCCGCCGCCCGGCCCGGTTCCGTCTCCCCGGCATCCAGCGCCCCGGCCTGCCCCGCCTGGGGCATCGGACCTGGCCGTCCCGGCACACGCTCCTGGTCGCCGGGGCCCTGGGGGTCGTGTACGTCGTGTGGGGCTCGACGTTCCTGGCCCTGTCGGTGGTGGTGACCGCGATCCCACCGCTGCTGGCGATGGCGGTCCGCTTCGTCCTCGCCGGCCTGCTGCTGCTCGTCATCGCGCGGCTGCGCCGGCCCGAGCGCCCGTGGCACCTGCGCCCGGCGGCGCTCGGTCACTCGCTGCTCACCGGCGTGCTCCTGCTGGTCGGAGGGACCGGCCTGGTGGCGGTGGCACAGACGCGCATCTCCTCGGGCCTGGCCGCCCTGCTGGGCGCCACCGTCCCGCTGTTCCTGGCCCTGTTCGCCCGGGTGGCGCTCGGCGAGGTGCTCTCCGCGCGTGCCGGTGCCGGCCTGCTGGTCGGGCTCGCCGGGATCGCGGTGCTGGTCGACCCCGGCGGCGGGCAGATGCCGAGCATCCTGCTCGCCCTCCTCGGTGCGGCGCTGTGGGCGGCTGGCTCGATCCGGAGCCGCCGCCGTCGCGGTCCTGAGGACGCGGTCGTCGGTGCGGCCTTCGAGATGCTCGGCGCTGCGCTGGTGTTCGCGCTGCTCGCCCTGTGGCGCGGCGAGGCCGGCGCGCTCGACCTCGCGGCGGTGACACCGGCGGCCTGGGCCGCGCTCGCCTACCTGACGGTCGCGGGCTCCGTCGTCGGCTACACCGCCTACGCCTGGCTGCTGCGCAACGTGCGGACCGCGCTGGTCGGCACCTACGCCTACGTCAACCCGGTGGTCGCGGTCCTGCTCGGCTGGCTCGTCCTCGGGGAGCAGATAACCGGCCGGACCCTGCTCGCCGGCGCCCTCGTGCTCGGGTCCGTCGCCCTGCTCGTGACCGGGCGGCCGGGGGAGCCGGTCCCGGCCCAGGTCACCTCGGGCGCGGACGTGTTCGCCGGACCCCGGCGCCGCCGCCTGCGGCCGGGGGTGCGGTGGCGGCCGATCGTCACCACCCGCCGAGACCCGGCACGTCCGATCGTCCACGACGCAGACCGATCGGCGGACCCAGCACCTCGCGCAGCGCGATCGCGCGGCGCGCGGCTGCCGGTGAGCGCAGCACGGCCCGGAGGCCGCCGCCGCCCGCCGCGGCGCTGAG
>JBKHEJ010000290.1:0-2658 GCA_046540855.1 Nitriliruptoraceae bacterium | reverse complement strand
CGGCAACGGGTGCCGCCGCGGGCGCGTGGCCGGCAACGGGCGCGGTGGTGGCGGTCGTGGCCGCGACGGTCCGCGTCCCCGCCGCCCCGGCCGTCTCGATGAGCGCGATCCCGCGCTCGTGCGCACGCTCGCGGGCGAGGTCGGTCAGGCGCGTGCTCGCGTCGATCCGCAGCTCGCGGTGGCCCTCGGCGATCAGGTCGTCGATGTCGTGTGCGGTGATGAACCGGCGTCCCATGGTGGGCTCCTCAGGCGGTGCCGCCGTCGATCGACTCGATCGCGGTGACCGCAGCATCGCGGGCGGCCAGGATGTCGGCCTCCGACCCGGACATCCACAGGCGCCCGAAGCGGCCGACGGAGCTGACGTGCATGAGGTTGACGGGGGCGGCCTTCTCCGCCTCGTTCGCGGCGAGGTTGATGTAGGCGGCGGGGGCGCACTCCAGCACGAGCATCGTCTCACCGGCGACCAGCATCATGCCCTTCGTGAAGCGGTTCAGCAGCTGCGCCTGGTACGGATCAACGTTCGTGATGACCTGCATCGAGGCGATCGCGGGCTTGAGCCGGTCGCTGACGGCCAACCCGAGCTCGGCGAGCACCACCTCGCCGGCCCGCTGGACGTCGGCCTGGGAGTGCGAGTGCAGCTCGAACATCCCGAACTCGCGCTCGACGATCTGGGCGCCCGGGCGGGCGGTGGTCGCCTTCACCGCCACGTCCACGATGCGGAAGACCCAGTTGCCGGGGGCCATCTCCACGTAGAGGCTCGCCATCCCCTCGACGGGTAGGTCGCCCTCGGTGACCGTCCCGGTGAACGAGGCGTACTGCGGCTGCATCCGGTCCAGGTAGCAGTACGCACGCAGCGCGAAGTCTTCAGCCATGGTGGATCTCCCGTGGGGTGGGGTCGCTGGCAGCCAGCTCGCCCGGGTCGTGGAGCGCGACGCCGAGCGGGGTGACCAGGAGGGGGTGCGGGGGGGAGGTGACCGGCAGGCCGGTCCCGGTGGCGACCACCGCGGCCATGCCGGGGAAGGCAGCGGTGCCGCCGACGAGGTGGATGCGGTCCACCGCGTGGCCCTCGAGGTGGCCCACGATGATCCGGGCGATCCGGTCGAACACCGGGCGCACGCGCGGCAGGAGCTCGGGCTGCCGGGCGGGGTCGAGCTTGAGGCGCTCGGCCTCCTCGAGGCTGCAACCGAGCCCGCCGGCCAGCACCAGGCTCACGTGGGTCCCGCCGGTGGGCTCGTCCGCCACCGCGACGACCACGCCGTCGTGCAGGACGGCGGTGCCGGTGGTCCCGCCACCGACGTCCACGACCGCGCCGTCGCGCACGCCGAGCACCGCGTTGGCTGCCGTCGGCTCGTCCACCAGCACCGTGCACTCGAGCCCGACGGCCTCGACGACGTACCGGCACGCCTGCACCTCGGCGAGCGGCACCCCGGGTGGGTAGGTCGTGGCGGCGGTGGTGAGCTCACGACCGAGCTGAGACTCCACCTCAGCGACGAGGTCGGCCACGATCGCCGTGGCGCCCGCGAAGTCCACCACGACGCCGTCACGCACCACGCTCGCCGCCCGTGAGGCGACCGCCACCGGGGTGCCATCGTCATCGACCACGACGAGGACGACGTAGGCGGTGCCGAGGTCGACGCCGGCGTGCAGCCGTGCGGTCGCCGACGGCACCTCTCGCAGTGCGGTGGTGGCTCCGCCCTGCAGCCGGGCGGCGGCCTCGAGCAGCTCGGCGGGCGGCAGGCGCGGATCCAGCGCGGACCGCGTCGCGGCGATGCTGCGGCTGCCGTGCGCGTCCGGGTGGTGGCGGGGCTGCTCACGACGGCCCCCGGGGGTGGCGGCGCTGCTCACGACGGCCCCCCTCCGGCGGCGGTACGCAGCTCCAGCACGTACACCGCGCTGGAGAGCCGGTTCACCGCGTGCGCGAGCGCGTCGGCGACCTCGCTGCTGCCGGGCGGGTAGGCGTCGAGGACGAGGACCTCGGCCTCGCGGACCTGGCAGCGCAGCAGGTTCAGCCAGTGCAGGACCTCCGGGTGGGTGCCGTCCGGGACCAGATGGGGCAGTCCGACCGCTTCCTCGGGATGGTGGCTGGCGTGGTGGATCGTGTCCTCATCGAGGCCGGCCACGGCGACCGGCCCCGGGCAGCGTCCGTGGTACTCCGCCGCGAGGAGCTCGCGGCAGTACGCGGCCAGGGTGTCGAGGTCATCACCCAGCGCCTCCCACCCGTCGGCTCGGGCGCGGGCGGCGGTGACGAGGGTGAGGGCGTGGAGGGTGTCGAAGCGGCCCCGGAGCCGGATCCGCGGGTCGGTCTTCGGGGTGAACCGGGTCGCATCCAGCTGCGTGAGGTGGCTCGGCTTCTCCCGCACCGCCCCACCGCAGGTGACACACCGTGGGACCTCGCCCTCGAGCACGACCGGGAAGCGCCCCGGCCGGTCCCAGGCCGGGCGATCCTCGCTCCCATGGCCGTGGTCCGGACGGGGGGCGACCGCGGTACCGCCCGTGCCGACCAGTCCTGCGTCTCGCCCGCCGACCGCCGGTCCGGCCGGCTGGCCCGGGTCGCCTGGGCCACCCTGGGCTGGGCCGCCCTGGACCGGGTCGCGCACGACCTCCAGGTCCCAGGCGCGCACCAGGTCGGTCGCGGCCGGGGTCAGGCGTGCGCCGGCG
>JBKHEJ010000289.1:0-2666 GCA_046540855.1 Nitriliruptoraceae bacterium | reverse complement strand
CCGTTGCGCCCCATCAGCGCGACGATCTCCCCGGCGTTGAGGGTCACGTCGATCCCGCGCAGCGCCACGGTCGACCCGTAGGTGACGGTCAGTCCGCTGGCCTCGAGCGCGGGCGGTCGCGACGGGCTCAGCTCGGCGGCGCCCGTGGCTGGTGGGGGCAGGTCCGTGAGCTGGTCGCGCAGCTCGCGGGCGCGGCGGCGTGCGTCGCGGATCGTCAGCGGCAGCGGGACCCAGCCGGCGAGCCGGCCCAGCTCGACGATGGGCGGGGCGATCGGGCAGGTGGCCATGACCCGGCCCGGGGTGTCGACGTCGATCGCAGCTCCGTCCCCGGGCAGGTGCACGATCCGGTCCGCGAAGGGCACGACCCGCTCCAGCCGGTGCTCGGCGAGGACCACGGTCAGGCCGAGGTCGTGGACGAGCCGGTGGAGGGTGGCGAGCACCTCCTCGGCGGCGGGCGGGTCGAGCGCGGAGGTCGGCTCGTCCAGCACGAGCAACCGGGGGTGCGCGGTCAGGACCGAGCCGATCGCGACCCGCTGGCGTTCGCCCCCCGACAGGGTGTCCAGGGGGCGGGCCCGCAGGTCGACCAGGCCGAGCAGGTCGAGGGTCTCCTCCACCCGGCGGCGCATGACGTCCGGGGCGAGCCCGAGGGACTCCATACCGTAGGCGAGCTCCTCCTCGACGACGTCGGTCACGAACCCGGCACGCGGGTCCTGGCCGACGACGCCGACGACGTCGGCGAGCTCGCGGGGCGGGTGGTTGGCGGTGTCACGTCCGTCGATGACCACCCGGCCGTGCAGGGTCCCCCCCGTGAAGTGCGGCACGAGACCGTTCAGGGTCCGCAGCAGGGTGGACTTGCCGGAGCCGGTCCGGCCCACCACCACGCACAGCTCACCCTCGTCGATGGCGAGGTCCACCCCCCACAGCGTCGGTCGGGCCGCGCCGTGGTAGGTCACCCCGACCCGGGACAGCTCGATCACGCCGCCACCTCCCGTGAGGAGGCCGGGGGGGTGGCCGCGCCCGGGGGCGCTGCCGCGCGTCCCCCCCTCGGACGGCCACCGACGCGACCGCCGCGGCCGTGCCCGACGGGTGGTGCGGTGGTCAGCGGCGGCCGGGGGGTGACCCAGGCGGGGAGCGAGGCGACCAGGATCCCGATCGTCGCTGCGGCCGGGAGCGGCACCGCCGCCAACGGCCACGCCGCCGGGGCCAGGGCCGCAGGTGCGAGCAGGGAGGTGACGATCGTCCCCGTGGCGGCCGCGGCGCCTGACAGGGCGGTCGCCCACTCCGGACCGAGCCAGGGGTCCGGGCGGTAGCGGGTCCGCAGCACCCCTGCCCCGGCGGTGCGCAGCGCCACGGCGGCGAGGAACACCCCCGCGAGCAGCACGGGCAGCCCCGCCGCCTGCGGGCCGGTGCCGTCGAGCAGGCCGTACAGGCCGACGAGGATCGCGCCGAGGCCGGCCAGGGTCAGCCACGCCGTCATCCGCCGCCGGTGGGCCGGCACGCTCGCCCGGCGGCCGTACCCGCGCGAGTCCATCGCGGCGGCGAGCGCCAGGGAGCGCTCCAGCGCGTCCTCCAGGACCGGCATCGCCACGGTCACGAGGGATCGCACCCCCCGGTCGGGCCGGCCCCGGAGCCTGCGAGCGGCCCGCACCCGCTGCACGGCGGTCGCCAGCGACGGCGCGAAGGACAGCGCGACGACCACCGCGACCCCGACCTCGTACAGCGCCGCCGGGACGCTCGCCAGCAGCCGCTTGGGGTTCGCCAGCGCGTTCGCGGCCCCCAGGCAGGCCAGCATGGTCGCCAGCCGCAGCCCCTCCACCAGCGCACCGGCGAGGGCCGCGTCGGTCACCGGCCCGCCGAGGGTGATCCCGGCCGCCCACGCCGGCAGCGGCACCTCGGGCAGGTCGACCAGCACCGTGCCCGGCACCGGCCCACCCAGCACCGTCTGGAACACCACCCGGATGGCGATGACGACCAGCCCGAGCTTCAGGAACACCGCGAAGGACCGTCCCCAGGGGGCGTCGGAGCGTCGCGCGGTCACCACCAGGCCTGCGACGGCGAGCACCAGGAGCAGCAGCCACACGTTCGTCGTGCGTGCGGCCGCCGCGGCCAGACCGAGCGCCCACAGCCACCACGCGCCCGGGTGCACCGCACGTGGCAGCCGGAGCCGGCGCACGCTCATGTGCCCGCCTCGAGCCGGCGTCTGCGCTGCCACCAGGTCGACCCGGCGAGCAGGACGAGCAGTGCGACCGCGACCGCCCCGCCACCGGGCGTGCGGTCCCGGCTCCCCGCCGCGAGCGTGTCCGGTTCCGCGCTGGCTGCCTCCTCCTGCCCGCCCGGGTCCGTGCTGGCACCGGGTGTCGCTGTCCGAGCGCCGCGGTCGTCCTCGTCAGGCACCGAGGTGCCAGCGCGGTCGTCCGTGCCGCCCTCGTCCGTGCCGTCCGGGTCGCTCGGATCGCCCTGGGCCCGCGACCCGGCCGCCGCGCCGGCCTCGGCGTCACCTGGAGGATCCGTCTCGCTCGTCCCGGGGCGACCGGCGTCGGAACCGGGGTCCGGGTCGGGTTCAGGGTCCGGGTCGGTGTCAGGTTCGGGATCCGGGTCCGGTTCCGGTTCCGGCTCGGGTTCGGGGTCCGGCTGGGGTTCGGGGTCCGGCTCGGGTTCGGGGTCCG
>JBKHEJ010000288.1:0-2686 GCA_046540855.1 Nitriliruptoraceae bacterium | reverse complement strand
CGCACCGCCGGAGGTCCCGCACCAGCGCGAACGCAGGCGCGGCCGATGCGCAGCCGGCTGGGTAGGGTGCCGCAACGGCAGCCGCAAGCCACCGCGGCCCCGGAGCGCGAGAGGCTCCGCCGAGCGACGACGCCGCCCGCCCACCGTCCGCCGCCCCGTCCGCCGGTGCACCACCTCGGTGCCCGCGACCGCAGGCGAACGACGGCCAGCGGGTGGCAGGCAAGGACGACGCCGTGCCCGCGACCATCATCGTCGGAGCGCAGTGGGGGGACGAGGGCAAGGGCAAGGCCACCGACCTGCTGGCCGACACCACCGACCTCGTCGTCCGCTACCAGGGCGGGAACAACGCTGGCCACACCGTCATCGTCGGTGAGGAGGTGTTCAAGCTCCACCTCATCCCGAGCGGCATCCTCTACCCGCACGTCACACCGGTGATCGCCGACGGGGTCGTCATCGACCCGAAGGTCATGCTGACCGAGCTGGACGGCCTGCACGAGCGCGGCCTCGACCCCTTCGGCCGGCTGAAGGTCTCCGGCAACGCGCACCTGATCATGCCCTACCACCGAGAGCTCGACCTGCTCATCGAGCGGCGGCTGGGCAAGGCCAACCTCGGCACCACCAAGCGCGGGATCGGCCCGGCCTACGCCGACAAGGCCTCCCGGGTGGGCTTGAGGTTCCAGGACCTGTTCGACGAGAAGATCTTCCGCCAGAAGCTCGAGGCGGCGCTCGGGCACAAGAACGAGGTACTCACCAAGATCTACAACCGCCTGCCGATGGTGCTCGAGGAGATCGCCGAGGAGTACCTCGGCTTCGCCGAGCGACTTCAGCCGCTGCTCAGCGACACCACCGAGCTGATCCACACCTCGCTGGAGGCCGGCAAGCACATCATCCTCGAGGGCGCGCAGGGCACCCTGCTCGACCTCGACCACGGTACCTACCCCTTCGTGACCTCCTCGAACCCGGTCGCCGGCGGGGCACTGACGGGCGCGGGGATCGGTCCGCGCCACGTCGACCGGGTCATCGGGATCACGAAGGCGTACGTCACCCGGGTCGGCACCGGCCCGTTCCCGACCGAGCTGTTCGACGAGGTCGGCGAGCGCATGACCGACGTCGGCGGCGAGTACGGCACCACCACCGGCCGCCGCCGGCGGGTCGGCTGGTTCGACGCGGTGCTGGCCCGTTACGCCAACCGCGTCAACGGGCTGACCGACATCTTCCTCACCAAGCTCGACGTGCTGAGCGGCTTCGGCACGCTCAAGGTCGCCACCGCCTACCGCTACCAGGGCGAGGAGTACACGACCTTCCCGCCGCACCAGTCGATCTTCCACCACGCCGAGCCGGTCTACACCGAACTCCCCGGCTGGGGCGTCGACATCACCGAGGTGGAGCGCTACGAGGACCTCCCACGCGAGGCGCGCGACTACGTCGACCTGCTCGAGGAGGAGTCGCGTACGCCGATCACGTGGGTGTCCATCGGCCCGGGCCGGACCCAGACCCTGGTGCGCCGCGACGTGCCGCTGGTGCCGGGCACCTGAGGGGCGCCGCCGCCCCCGTCGCTCCGCCGCCGCCCGCGTCGCTCTGCCGCCGCCCGCGTCGCTCCGCCGCCCCCCGCGTCGCCACAGTGCTGGCCTGGTGTTCGTCGAGGTGGCGCGTCGGTCCCGTCAGCCGACGGTCACGTGCTCGGCCAGGTACGCCCGGGTCGCGTCGTAGGCCGAGCTGATCCGGGCGGTGACCTGGCTGAGGTCGCGGTAGCGCAGCTGCGCGGGATCGTTGGGGTCCATGGGCGCGCCGGTCGGCAGCAGGTGCACCTCGGTGTGGGACGGGATCGCGGCCATCTCCTCGACGAAGCGGTGCCGGCGCGCGATCTCGAAGGCGACGGTGGCGACCTCCCATGGCCGGCTCGGCACGGTGAGCGGCTGCTCGACCCGGCCGACCTGCAGGACGTGGATCACCGTCGCGCCGAGCTCGACCGCGCGGCCGACCGGGATCGAGTCGACCAGCCCGCCGTCGAGGTGGTGCTCCCCGTCCACCGCGACCGGCGGCAGCAGGCCGGGGACGGCGGTGGAGGCGAGCAGGGCCGGGACCAGGTCGCCGGTGTCGAACCAGCGGGCGCTGGCCCGCTCGATGCTCGCGGCCACGCACTGGAACGGCACCTCGAGCTGATCGAAGCGGCGCACCGGGAGGGCCTCGAGCAGCAGCCGCTGGAGCCGGTGGTTGCCGTGCAGGTGGGTCCGGGTGCGGGCGAAGGTGCTGGCCTGCTCGAGCAGCGAGGCCTCGAAGGGGTTGTTCGCCTCGACGTCGTTCCACAGCCCGCACAGCCGCTCCAGCGCCCCGTCGACGCCCGCGGCCAGCAGCGCCCCGTTGAGCGCACCGACCGAGGTGCCGAGCACCAGGTCGGGGCGGATCCCGTGCTCGAGCAGCGCGCGGAGCATCCCGACCTCGGCGGCGCCGTGGATCCCACCGCCGCCGAGCACGAAGACCACCCGCCGTTCGTCCGCTGGTCCTGGGGCCACCGCTGGTCCTCCGCTCGTGCAGCCGTCGAGGTCTGTCGTGATCCGACGGTCCAGCCATCCCTGCGTCGAAGTCTGAAGCGATACGACGGTCCCGCCGTGCGATCGCTTCAGACAAGCGCGGCCGGAGGGCCGGCGCGGCGCTACTAGCCTGCCACCTCGCTGCGGGGACCGCG
>JBKHEJ010000287.1:0-2693 GCA_046540855.1 Nitriliruptoraceae bacterium | reverse complement strand
GCTGGGCCGGTGGCGGTCGGTGGTCCCGCTGGGCCGGTGGCGGTGGCCGGTGTCCCGACCGATGGCACCCATCCCGCTGCGGGTGCCGTGCCGTGACCGCACCACGGCCACTGTCGGAGCTCGTGGACCCGGGCTGGGCGCAGGCCCTCGCCCCGGTCGAGCCACGCATCCGCGCGATGGGCGCCTTCCTGCGCGAGGAGGTCGCTGAGGGCCGCTCCTTCCTCCCCGACGGGGACCGGATCCTCGCCGCCTTCACGCGCCCCTTCGAGGCCGTGCGGGTGCTCGTCGTCGGGCAGGACCCCTACCCGACCCCCGGGCACCCCATCGGTCTCAGCTTCGCCGTCGCCCCCGAGGTCCGGCCGCTGCCCCGCAGCCTCAGCAACATCTTCCGGGAGCTGACCGAGGACCTCGGCCTCCCGACGCCGACCACCGGCGACCTCACCCCGTGGGCCGACCAGGGCGTGCTGCTCCTCAACCGCTGCCTGACCGTCCGGCCCGGAGCGCCCGCCTCGCACCGCGGCAAGGGGTGGGAGGAGGTCACTGAGCGGGCCATCGACGCCCTCGTGGCACGCGGCGGGCCGCTCGTGGCGGTGCTGTGGGGGCGCGATGCCCGCTCGCTCGCACCCCGGCTCGGCTCGCTGCCCGTGGTCGCCAGCGCGCACCCGTCGCCGATGTCCGCGGACCGTGGGTTCTTCGGCTCGCGACCCTTCAGCCGGGTCAACGAGCTGCTCGTCGCGCAGGGTGGCCAGCCCGTGCAGTGGCGACTGCCGTGACCGGTTCGGACCGGCGACCCCCGCCGTTGGGGCGGTGTCCGCAGGTCCGCTAGCATCCCTGGCCGCGGCCCGGTATGGGGCCGCATCGCGCACGAGGCGGGATCGGGCCGGTGAGGTGCCTCGGTACCCGCGGCGCCACGGGAGCGGCCCGTGGAGGTGTCCCCCTCGTCGCCAGCCCAGGACCAGCACCGCCCCGCCGGGGTCGGGCACCAGCCCGCGGGGAGCAGCCACCGACGCCGGGAGGACCGGGTGACCAGCTCCGAGCAGTTCGGCACGCTGGCGATCTTCGTGATCGTCGGGTGTCTGCTCTACGCGGTGATCATGCTCGTCAACCGCGTCATGCGGCCCTCGGTACCGACCCCGCAGAAGCTCACCACCTACGAGTGCGGGGTCGAGTCGATCGGCATCGGCTGGTCCCAGACGAACATCCGGTACTACATCTTCGCCTTCCTGTTCGTGATCTTCGACGTCGAGGCGATCTTCCTGTTCCCGTGGGCGGTCATCGTCGGCGACCTCGACGCGACCACGCCCATCTCGCCGCTGTTCGCGCTCGTCGCCATGTTCCTGTTCATCGGGACGCTGCTGGAGGGTCTCGCCTACGCCTGGAAGAAGGGGGTCCTCACGTGGGACTGATGGACCAGGTCGAGCTGCCCAAGCCCGTCAAGTACGTCTTCAACTGGGGCCGGAAGTACTCGCTGTGGTGCTACAACTTCGGGCTCGCCTGCTGCGCGATCGAGTTCATCGCCGCCTCGACCTCGCGGCATGACTTCATCCGCCACGGTGTCATCCCGTTCGCCCACGGTCCCCGGCAGGCCGACCTGCTGGTCGTCTCGGGCACGCTGACCGACAAGATGGCGCCGGCGGTGAAGCGGCTGTACGAGGAGATGCCGGAGCCGAAGTACACGATCTCCTTCGGGTCCTGCGCGAACTGCGGTGGTCCGTACTGGGACAGCTACTCGGTCACCAAGGGTGTCGACCAGATCATCCCGATCGACGTCTACGTCCCCGGCTGCCCGCCGCGGCCGGAGGCGCTGCTCGACGGCATCATCGCGCTGCAGGAGCGCATCCAGCACGAGTCCCTGCCCGACCGGATCGCCGGCCGGCGGCTCGACCCGGTCACCGTCGGCGCGGACGCCCCCCTCAGGCTGGAGGAGGGTGCGTGAGCGAGGTCCTCGCCCACCGCGCTCGTGCCCTGACCCCGGAGGAGACCGAGGAGCTGCTGCGTGACCGTCTCGGGGACGGGGTGCAGCGTGCGGTCGTCGCCGCCGGGGTGTTCACCCTGTGGGTCGAACCGGCGGCCTGGGTCGAGGCGGCCACCCGCTGCCGGGACGAGCGACTGCTGGACTACGACCTGTTCGACAGCCTCTTCGGGGTCGATGCCCGCGAGGCCGGCTTCGACGTGGTCGCGGTGCTGTACTCGACCTCGACCGGCAACCGGATCGCCCTGCGCGCCCGGTGCGAGGGCGGCCGTGAGGCGCCCACCCTGCCGTCGCTCACCGACGTCTACCGCGGCGCCAACTGGATGGAGCGTGAGACCTACGACATGTTCGGCATCGAGTTCGTGGGGCACCCCGGGCTCGAGCCGCGCATCCTCACGGTCGAGAACTTCGAGGGCTTCCCGCTGCGCAAGGACTTCCACCTCGCCGCCCGGGTCGCCAAGCCCTGGCCCGGGGTGGCCGAGCCGGTGGAGCTCGACGAGGACGGCAACATCATCGAGCGCGAGACCGGGCTCGGCGAGGCGCCGGGCCCCTACGAGCTCGACAAGGCCATGGCGGCGCAGGCCAAGCAGGTCAACACCGCGGCGGTGACGCCGGCCCCGGCCGACGGCACCGCACCCGCTGACGGCGCGGCCGTCGACGAGGCGGGAGCTGCCAGCGAGATGGCGGCCAGCGCGACCGCGGCGGGGGAGGCCGTCCCGTG
>JBKHEJ010000286.1:0-2722 GCA_046540855.1 Nitriliruptoraceae bacterium | reverse complement strand
CAGTCCTCCAACGACACCTTCCCCACCTCGGTGCACGTGGCCGTGGCGCAGGTCGCCAAGGAGAGGGTCCTCCCCGCGCTCGAGCACCTCGCTGGGGCGCTGCACGCCAAGGAGGAGGCGTTCGCCGAGGTGGTGAAGTCCGGCCGGACCCACCTGATGGACGCCACCCCGGTCACCCTCGGGCAGGAGTTCGGGGGCTACGCCCGCCAGGTCGACCTCGCCATCGTGCGGGTCACCAAGGCGCTGGAGTCGGTGTACGAGCTGGCGCTGGGTGGCACCGCGGTCGGCACGGGGCTGAACTGCCCGCCCGGGTTCGTGGACCGGGTCATCGAGCTGATGGCGGAGCGGACCGGGCTGCCCTTCCGGGAGGCCGAGAACCACTTCGCCGCCCAGGGCGCGATGGACGCGCTCGTGGAGATGTCCGGAGCGCTCAAGACCGTGGCCGCGAGCCTGTACAAGATCGCCAACGACATCCGCTGGCTGTCCTCGGGGCCACGCACGGGGCTCGCCGAGCTGCAGCTGCCGGAGATCCAGCCGGGCAGCTCGATCATGCCCGGCAAGGTCAACCCGGTCATCCCCGAGTCGGTGCGGCAGGTGTGCGCCCAGGTGATGGGCAACGACGTCGCGGTCGGCATCGGTGGGATGAACGGCGACCTCGAGCTCAACGTGATGATCCCGATGATCGCCCGCAACGTCATCGAGTCCGAGAACCTGCTCGCGAACGTCTCGCGGGTGTTCGTGGACCGGTGCATCGCCGGTATCGAGGAGACCGGCGCCGGCACCCACTACGTCGAGCGCTCGCTCATGCAGGTCACCGCGCTGGTGCCCGAGATCGGCTACGAGCGCTCCGCGGAGCTCGCGAAGAAGGCGCACCGGACCGGGCAGACGCTGCGCGAGGTGGCGCTCGAGGAGGGTGTCAGCGCTGAGACCCTGGACCGGGTGCTGGACTACAAGGCCATGACCGAGGGTGGGGTGCTCTAGGCCGCTGCCTCGCCGCCGAGGTTGCTCCCCCGGATCTGTCCGGACGTGCGGGCGGATGCCGGGGAGCAACGCGGACGACGGCCGTCCCACGTAGGGTCAGAGCTCAGCGAGGGCGCCGGGGTCGCCGCCGAGGTTGCTGCTTGGCCGCTGCCTCGCCGCCGAGGTTGCTGCCCGGCCGCTGCCTCGCCGCCGAGGTTGCTCCCCCGGATCTGTCCGGACGTGCGGGCGGATGCCGGGGAGCAACGCGGACGACGGCCGTCCCACGTGGGGTCAGAGCTCGGCGAGGGCGCCGAGGACGGCGAGCTCGAGCTCGGCGAGGTGGTCGCGCGAGAGCGGTCTCCCGGCGTGGTCGGTGACGTAGAACACGTCGGTCACCTCGGGTCCGAGGGTCTGCACGCGCGCGACGACGATGTCCACCTCCAGCTCCGCGAGCGCGGTCGCGATGGCGTAGAGCACCCCGATCCGGTCGAGGGTGTGGACCTCCAGCACCGTCGCCCGGCCGCTCGGGTCCTGGCCCGCCTCGACCCGCGTGGCCACGTCCGGGAGCCGGTCGAGCCGGGGCTGCTCGGCTGCGGCCTTGCGCAGCACCCGCGCCCGGACCGCCAGGCGCCCCCCGGCAGCCTCGTCGAGGTCGCCCTCGACCCGGGCCCACCAGGACCCGCCGGCACCGTCCGGCGGCACGACCTTGAAGGTGTCGACCGCGAGGCCGTCCTCCCGGGTGAAGGCGTCCGCTGCCTCGATCGAGCCGCCGTGCAGGGCGACGACGCCGGCGACCTTGGCGAACCAGCCCGGGTGGTCGACCGCCACGACGTCCAGCTCGTCGAGGCCCTCGTGCCCGTCGGGGTCGTCCTCCCCCGGTGTGACGCGCGTGCGCACCTCGGCCGCCTCCGGCCGGGTGCTGGCGAGCAGGGCGTGCCGGACGACGGCACGCGGCGACACCGCGGCGGCGTACCGGCGCGGGAGCTGTGCGAGGTGGTCGCGGACCAGCTCCGGGGTGGCCCCGAGCTCCGGCGCCAGCTCCTGTGCGGCGCGGGCGGTCACGACCGCACCGTCGCCGACCTCGTCGGGATCGAGCTCATCGAACACGGCACGCACCTTCGTCACGAGTCGGTGGACCAGGGCATCCGTCCACGCGGTCCAGGCGGTCGGCCCCGTCGCGCGGCCATCGGCGACGGCGAGCAGGTGGAGCATGGCCAGCATCGCGCGGTCCCCGATGCGGCCAGCGACCTCGACCGCGAGGGCCGGGTCGGACACGTCGCGGCGCCGGGCGGCATCGGGCAGCACGAGGTGGAGGCGCACGAGCTGCTCGATCCGGGTCACGGTGGCCGGTGGAGCACCCATGCGCCGGGCGAGCGCGGCGGCGAGCGGCACCCCGGTCTCGCTGTGGGGCTCGCCGCGGACCTTGCCCACGTCGTGCAGGAGCACCCCCAGCACGAGGGCCTCGCGATCCTCGACGTCCAGCAGCGTCTCCGCTGCCCAGGGTTCGCGCCGCAGCAGCTCGCCGAGCTCCGCGGCGGCGTGCCAGGCGTGCCGGTCGAGCGCGTAGCGGTGGTAGGGGTTGCGCTGGGCGCGGCCGCGCAGCGGGCCCCACTCGGGCAGGAGCGCGGTCCAGACGCCGACGTCGTCGAGCTCCGCGAGGGCGGGCAGCGCCACGTGGCCGCGCTGCAGGACCCGGACGAGGCGGCGGCGGTCAGCGTCGCTGAAGCGCCAGGGGCTCACGGGCTCGGCGTCGGCGGAAGCG
>JBKHEJ010000285.1:0-2733 GCA_046540855.1 Nitriliruptoraceae bacterium | reverse complement strand
ACCGCCGCTGGCGAGCACACGCCCGACGAGCGCATCGACCTCGACGACCACCGACGGGGCCGCATCGGGCCGCAACCGCGCCACGAGCCGCTCGGTCGCGGCCACGAGACCATCCCGGTCCCCGGCGCCCGGGACCGGACCGAGCACCGCATCGGCGCCACGGGCCCCCACGTCCCGATCCAGGTCGGTCAGCGACGAACGGACCTGCTCGCCGATGCGCTCCCGCCGCCTCTGCGCCAGTGCTTCCACGCTGGCCGCACCGAGCTCCAGGCACCGGGCGGTGACCTCCTCGAAGGCCGCGGTGTCAGCGTCGTCGCCCGGCCAGGCCGGCACCGGCGGTGGCTCCCAGCCCGGGTCCAGCTCCGCGAGCCCGGCGGCCACGACGGTCAGCGCCGCACGCGCCTTGGCCAGGGCCTGCGAGGCCTCGCTGCGGGCGCGACGGTTGCGACGGAGCTCCAGCACCTCCGCGTCCACGACCTGGTAGCTCGCGACCTTCGGACCGCTCACCGCTCCCCCTTCCCCCGACGACCGAGCCCGGACCGGACCGTGCCCGGCACCAGCCACGTCGGCACGCACCGGCCGGTGTCGTTCCCACCCGTCGGCCCTGGCTGCGGACCCACAAGGGAACGGCCGCATACCACCGACCCCGACCAGGCGGCGCGTGCGGGCATCTCCCGGCGCACCCGGTCGGGCGGGGGCGGTGAGGACGCGCGCGGCCGCATCAGTTCGTGACGGCCGACGGCACGAGCAGCATCCCTCCGTTGGGCAGCGCCCTGGCCTGGAGGATGAGCAGGATCCCGTTCGACTCGGCGATGACCGCCAGGGTCCGTAGGGCCTGGTCGTCGAGCAGCCCGAAGAAGTCGGCGATGCAGGGCTCCGTCATTCCGTGCTCCTCGGGCACCGGGGTGGTCGCTCGACGCTGACGGACGGTCGCGGCGGCGCAGCCCGCGGCACCCGACGGATCGACACGCCCCAGCGCCCTCTCGCGGTTCCGTCCGTCAGTGCCCGTCGTCCGCCTGCCCCGGCGCCACCGCGCCGCACCGCAGGACCACCCCTCGCCACACCAGAGAGGACGCCACCACCCCGATGGAGACGATCGTCACGCCGTCCACGTCCTCACCCGACCCGTCCGGTCCGGGTGAGCAGCACCGTGCTGCGGGGACCGGCCGCACGCAGCGACGGGCCCAGCTCACGGTCCTCGCGCGGCTCGTGACGCTCCTGGCCGCGGTGCTGCTGGTCAACGCGGTGCTGTTGGCGGTGGTGCTGGTGTCGCCCGTGGCGGCGGACCCGCTCGGCCCGTCGGCGACCGCGGCTGGGGGCACGGCGTGCCCGGCAACCATCGCCGACGACGAGTTCGACGACGTCCGGGAGTGGACCACCCACGAACACGCCATCGACTGCCTCGCCTGGTGGGGCATCTCCATCGGTGACACCAGCGGCCGCTACCAGCCCCAGCAGCCCGTCACCCGCGGCCAGATCGCCACCTTCCTCGACCGCACCCTCACCGTCGCCGGCAGCCCCCTGCCCGCCACCAGCACCCCCGTCTACACCGATATCCCAGCCGGTCACACCCACGCCGACGCCATTCACCGGCTCGGCACCGCCGGGATCCTCCGGCCCGCTACCGGCACCCGCTACCAGCCCACCGCGGCCCTCACCCGCGACGACATGGCCGTCTTCCTCGTGGCCGCCTGGCAGCACATCACCGGCCAGGAGCTGCCCACCCCCACGCGCACCTTCGTCGACCTCGCCGGCCACCCCGACCGCACCGTGATCGAGACGGCTGCCGCCCTCGGGTTCACCAACGGCACCACCGCCGACACCTACGCCCCCGACGGGGCCGTCACCCGCGACCGGATGGCCTCCTTCCTGACGCGCCTCCTCGACGACCTGACCACCAATCACGACCTGCCCACCCCGACCGCCCCTGCCTGGGGCGACCTACCCCCCGGCCGCGCTCCCTACCTGCCGCTGCCGACCGCCCCGAGCAGCGGCTACCAGCTCACGATCAGCCCCTTCGACCTTCCCTCACGCTGGAACCCCTGCCTGCCCGTCGAGGTCGCCGTCGACCTCACGGGCGCCCCCGACGGCGCCGCTGACGCCACGCGGACGGCCATCGACCGCCTGCGCGACGCGACCGGCCTCCACCTGATCTACCGGGAACGCACCGGCCATCAGCCCGACCACGTGTGGGAGTCGATGGACTGGCTGCCGCTCCACCGGCCCGGACGCATCCAGGTCAGCTGGCCACGCCAGTGGTCCATGCCCGGATCGATCGCCGGCATGGGCGGACACCTGGACCATCAGGGCTGGATCATCGCTGGGATGGTCGTCCTCAAGCCCGACCTACACCTGTCGCAGGACGACCTGACGGTGCTGCTGATGCACGAGCTCGGCCACGCCATCGGGCTCGGCCATCCCGACGACCAGGACAACCTTATGGCCAGTGGGCGGTACGACCTGGGTCCGCACCTCAGGCCCGGTGACCTGGCGGGCTTCGCCCGGGTCGGCCGTGGCATGGGCTGCCCTCCGCAGCCCTTCCTCACCTGGGCCGAGGCGGACGTGTGGGGCCTGTTGCCGTGACCGAGCCGGCCGAACCGCCCACTACGGTCGTGCGGTGCGGCGGCCCGGACCGGGTGCCTGTCGGGCTGCCGGTCGCACCTCGGGGGTAGCCATGACCACAACCAGCCAGCGTGCCGCCGGCACGGCGCTCGAGATCGTCGCGACCGACGA
>JBKHEJ010000284.1:0-2733 GCA_046540855.1 Nitriliruptoraceae bacterium | reverse complement strand
GCGCTCGCCATCGCCGCGCTCGCGGTGCTCTACCGCATCGCCGTCCCGCGGCGCGCACGCTGGTGGCGCGACCTACCCGGCGCGACGATCGCGACGGGCGTGTGGCTGCTCGGCAGCGGGGGCCTGCGCATCTACGGCTCCTACCTCGGCGAGACCGACAGCATCTACGGCCCGCTGTCCGGTCCCATCGTGGTGCTGCTCTGGCTGTGGCTGACCGCGCTCGCGGTGCTCCTCGGTGCGCAGCTCAACGCACAGATCCAACGGGCCGAGCCCCCGACGCGATCGGACGATGGACCGGTGCCGACCGTCGATGAGCTCGCCAGCCGCGAGCAGGAGCGCGCGCCGACCTCGGAGAGCCGCGCGGCGACCACCCCACCCCACCGCCGGGAGTAGCCGCGACGAGGCTGCCCCGGGCGGCACGTCAGGCGGTGCCGGTCCGAGAGGAGCCCGGATCAGCCCCGGGCCCCGCTGCCGCGGAGGGTGTGGGATTCGAACCCACGGTACGGCTCGCGCCGCACGACGGTTTTCAAGACCGCTGCCTTCGTCCGCTCGGCCAACCCTCCGGATCGGTGATGCCGAGGTGGCATCCGACCACCAGCGAGGCTACCGCCCGACGAGGTCCCTCCCGAGGTCGAGCGGATCCGCCGAGGTGGCGGGCAACCGCACCTCGAAGCACGTCCCACCCTCCGCACGCGCAGGACCGACGGTCAGCTCGCCACCGTGCGCGCGGACGATCTGCCGGGCGAGCGGCAGGCCCAGCCCCAGCCCACCGGTGCTGCGACGGTCCGGCACACCACCCCGGTAGAACCGTTCGAAGACGTGGGTCAGCTCCTCAGCGGCGATGCCAGGCCCGTCATCGGTGACCGACAGGACGATCCCGCCGTCGGGGCGCTCCTGAGCGGCGATGACGGCCTCGGTCCCTGGCGGTGTGTGGCGAGCGACGTTGACGACCAGGTTCTCCACGACGTGCGCGAACAGATCCGGATCGACCGCGGCCCGCAGCTGCTCGCCGACCTCGTTGCG
Organism: Nitriliruptoraceae bacterium; assembly: GCA_046540855.1. Taxonomy (GTDB): domain Bacteria; phylum Actinomycetota; class Nitriliruptoria; order Nitriliruptorales; family Nitriliruptoraceae; genus T1Sed10-7. The sequence goes on along the minus strand of JBKHEJ010000284.1, from coordinate 1,710 downwards.
CACGCGCCGTCCGGCCGTCAGCGGCGCCAGTCGGTCGAGGACCTGCTCCACGAGGCTCGCGAGCGGGATCCACGCCCGCTCGGGACGCAACTGCCCGTGCTCCAGCGCACCGGAGTCGATCAGCGAGCTCACGATGGCGTCGAGCCGTTCCGCGCTCGCCCCGATGCGCTGGACGAGCAGACGTCGGACGTCGAGCGGAAGATCCGGCCAGTGCTGATCGAGCGTCTCGCCCAGCCCGGAGATGACGGTGACCGGGGTGCGCAGCTCGTGGGACACCGTGGAGACCAGATCGTTCGTCCGCTGCTCCAGCCTGGCGAGTTCCCGCACGTCGCGGCGGTCACGCTCGTAGGCGCTCGCCCGCTCGAGCGCGCGCTCGGCCCGGCGCGCGATCGCGTCGAGGATCGCCTCGTCCGAGGCTGCGGCGCTGGCCGGGGTGGATCGCACCTCCAGCACCCACGCCACCTCGCCTCCCAGCCGGAGCGGCAGCGCCCGCACCAGGGCACCATCGGCGCCGGTGCTCGAGCTCGCTTGGCCGGTCGCCACCAACTCCGCGAGCGGCGCCTGCTCGAGGGATCGCGTGGCGGTGCCGCTGTCCCCGATCGCCGCGAGACTCCGCGCTCGACCGTGCGGTCGGTCCAGGAGCAGGACCGCCGCGCCGAGGTGACCACGGTGGTACACCGCCTCCGCGGCCGCCAGCGCGACCTGCTCGACGTCGAGGGAGCGCGACCCGAGGAGGCTCTCCAGTAGCCGTGCGGAACCCGCGGCTTCGCGACGAGCCTGCTGCTCGCGGTGCGCCGCGCGCAACAGTTGGTCAGCCGCCAGGATCCCCACGAGGAACACCAGCACGGCAGCGGCCAGCGACGAGGCCAGCACCACCGGATCGCGCTCCCCCGTGAGCCACAGGGTCAGACCCCAGACCAGCACCACCCAGCCGGCGGCCAGGTACCGGATCCTGCGACCGAGCATCACCGCCATGTTGAGCAGGATCAGCCCGATCACCCCACCGAAGGCGGGCACGTTGACCGACAGCACCCAGCCGAACAGCGGGATGAGCAGCGCGGTGCCCGCGAAGCTCGACAGCAGGGCGTAGCGCTCGGCAGCCCTGCGGTCCCTCGGCCCCGCGCGGGGCCGCTTGCTCGTCCAGTACCCGCCCCACGCGAGAACCGCGCCGATCGCCAGGAACACCAGCACCGGCACGAGCGGCCGTCGCTGCGTGCTCATCAACGCGTGGCCGGCGACGAGCAGGTAGGGCAGCATCTTCGCCACACCGAGGACGGCCAGGCGCTGCCGCCCGAGACGCGACTCGACGCTCCCCCCGGCGCCGGTCATGCCCGCACCCCCGCGGACGCTGCCCGCAGATGCAGGCTCAGCCGCGCCGGGGTCGCAACGGCCACCGACGAGGGATCGGGTGCACGCAGCTCGACGTGCGCGGCAGCGAGCAGCTTGGCACCGAGGTGGTGGACCACCGGCCGGACCAGCCGTTCCTTCCGCGGGATGAGGTGCAGGACGGGGCTGGTGCCGTCCGCGACCAACTCGAGCCCTAGGGACCCCGCCCCGCCGTAGCCCGTCACCAGCAGCTCCACCCCGTGCCGGGCGAGCGCCGGGTTGACCCAGATGAGCGCGTCGGCGGCGGGAGATCGCTCGGCCGGCGCGCCGCCGGGCACGGCGTGCGTGGCCTCCTCCTGCCACCGCGCGGCGCAGCCCGTGGCG
>JBKHEJ010000283.1:0-2744 GCA_046540855.1 Nitriliruptoraceae bacterium | reverse complement strand
AGCTCCACGATCACCGCGGCCGGGCGACCGTCACGGTCGTGCCCGGTGATCATCGCGTCCAGCCGCTTCGAGGTCAGCGGGAGCTGGTACTCGAGCAGCAGGCCGTGGTCGTCGAGTCGCCCGAGCTCGATCGCGTTCGACAGGGCCTTCAAGGAGTTGCGCCAGGAGCGGACCTCGCTCTCCGGCGGCTCCCAACCGAAAGCGTCGAAGAACGCCTGCTTGAGCCGGCCCGTGATCTCGTTCTGCTTCGTGTGCTCGACGAAGGCGCTCGTCGTCCCCCAGTACAGCTCCGCCACCTCGACCCCCATCGCCCGCTGCCGAGCGTAGTGACGACGCGGGCCCGCAACGCCACGGGGGCCGGGTGACGGACCCGGCCCCCGCGCGTGCAACCGTCAGCGTGCGATCGCGAGCTTCATCGCTCCGGTCTCGGCGGCCCGACCGAAGGTGTCGTAGGCGTCCAGCATCGCCTCGAGCGAGAACCGGTGGGACACGAACTTGGCCGGTTCCAGCTTGCCCTGCGCCACCAGCTTCAGCAGCATCTTCGTCGTGGTCGCGCTGACCAACCCCATCGTGATGCTGATGTCCTTGATCCAAAGGTCCTGGATCGGGAGCTCCACCGGCGATCCGTGCACGCCGACGTTGGCCACGGAGCCACCTGGACGCACCAGGCTCACACACATGTCGAAGGTCGCCGGGACGCCCACGGCCTCGATCGCGACGTCGACACCCAGCCCGTCGGTCATCGCGATGACCTGGTCGAACCAGTCGTCTGCACCGCTGTTGACGGCGTCCGTCGCGCCGAACGTGCGGGCGAGCTCGAGCCGGTTGTCGTCGAGATCGATGGCGATGACCCGCGACGCCCCGTACAAGCCGGCGGTCATGATGGCCGAGAGACCGACGGGACCCGCACCGATGACGGCGACGACATCCCCCGGCTTCACGCGACCGTTGCGCACCCCGATCTCGAAGCCGGTCGGCAGGATGTCGGCCAGCATCAGCGCCGCCTCGTCATCGACCCCCTCGGGCAGCTTGTGCAGCGAGCCGTCCGCGTAAGGGACGCGGACGAACTCGGCCTGTGTCCCGTCGACGAGGTGCCCGAGGATCCAGCCGACGCCGACGGCGCCCTCGGGGGCCAGACAGTGGGACGGCAGACCCCGCTGGCAGTAGTCACAGGCGCCACAGGAACTGATGCAGGAGACGATGACACGGTCCCCGACCGAGAACCCCGTGACCGCGGACCCGACCTCCGTGATGGTCCCGACGGCCTCGTGGCCGAGGATGCGACCATCGGTCACCGCGGGCACGTCCCCTTTCAGGATGTGGAGGTCCGTCCCGCAGATGGTGGTCGTGTCCACGCGGACGATCGCATCCGTGGGCGCGACCAGTTGCGGATCTGGAACCTCCTCCCACGCCTTCTGACCCGGTCCGTGATAAACCAACGCCTTCACTTGGTGTCCTTTGTCACTCGTCCGGTGCAGGGTGGCGACCGCGGCTCCTTCCGCCACAGCCGGAACCCACGACGGCCACCTCTCCTTGTGACCGACGTCCAGGGAGCATCGCGGACGCTCGGAGCCGACACCAGGGACGATGGCCCCGTACCGCGACGAGGGAGACCGACGGAGGACTCAACCGCGGTGGTACCGGGGGTTCACGCGGGGCGGAGCCGCGTCTGCCGCTCCACCTCGATGCCGTCGGTCGCGAGCTCGGCGAGCACCGCCTCGGCCGCGTCCACCCCGAGCGCTTCGGGCGCGTGCACGCCGGGGACGTCGAACCCGCCCGCAGCGAGCACCACGGCGCCGGCCGCAGCGGTGCACGCCGTGGCCCGGCTCATCGCGGTGAGCCCGTCGCCGTGAAGGACGTGGACCCGGAACGCCCGAGCCTGCCCGCCGCTCGCGGCCTGGACCTCCATGAGCAGCCGATCCGGGTGGTCGGCGCCGGGGAACCGCCGCTCGAGCGATCCCGCCGTGGCCTCCCGTGCCTCGGGATCCAGCAGGCCGAGCTCGCGGAGCTGCCGCATCACCGCCAGGTGACCCGGCACCCGCAGCGTCAGCTCCTCCATCACCGCGACGTCCGGGAACGAGGCCAGCAGCGACCGCAGCCCGTCGCTCGGGGCCGCCTCCAGCACCCCGACCTCGCCGTCGACCCACCGGGACGTCTCCGCCAACGGATCCACGGTCACCTCGCGACCCTCACGACGCACCCGCGCGGGACGCAGGTACTCGTCCAGCAGGTCGTGCACGTGGAAGTACACGGCGTGGTGGAGACCCGCCGGCGCGACCAGCGGCATGCCCCCGACCAGGATGCGGAGCAGGTCGACCTGCCCGAGCTCGCGCACGAGCGCCGCGGCCAGCAGGTGCGACAGCCCCGGCGCGATGCCGAGGTCGACGATCACCGGGACGCCAGCGCGGCGGGCGTCGGCGTCGAGGTGGAAGGGCAGGTCGAGCGCGAAGGAGGTGTCCACGGTGGGTACCCCGGCCGCGAGCAGGGCCGGCAGCGCGACCGTGCCGATGGTCGCCGGCAGCGAGGTGATCGCGACGTCACAGCCACGCGCCGCCGCCGCGACCGCCGCCGCGTCCCGGGCATCGAGCGCGACACCGCCCGGTGGTGGCACGAGATCGGCCACCCGGACCAGCGCGCCCCGGCGCTCCAGCGCGCGAGCGACGACCTGGCCCTGCACACCGGCACCGAGCACGAGCACGTTCATGACACGGACCGATCGGGTGGCTCAGGACCGACGCTAGACG
>JBKHEJ010000282.1:0-2772 GCA_046540855.1 Nitriliruptoraceae bacterium | reverse complement strand
TCCGCCGCCGGGCTGGCCGGGGGAGGGCTGCCAGGCCTCGGCGTCGATGGCCTGCTGGCCCGCGTGGTAGCTGGAGCGCACCATCGGGCCGGCCTCCACGTGGGCGAAGCCCAGCTCCTCCTCGCCGTAGCGGCGGAAGCTCGCGAAGGTGTCCGGCGTCACGTAGCGCTCGAGCTTGAGGTGCTGGTCGGAGGGCTGCAGGTACTGGCCGATGGTCAAGGTGTCGACCCCGGCCGCGCGCAGGTCCCGCATGCACCCGCGCACCTCGTCGTCGGTCTCGCCCATCCCGACGATGAGGTTGGACTTCACCGCGGTCGTACGTGGGAACCGGTCCCGGGCGAGCGCGAGGAACTCGAGCCCGCGGTCGTAGTCGAAGGCCGGCCGGATGATCGGGAACAGCCGTCGCGTGGTCTCGAGGTTGAACGCGAAGACGTCCGGCTCGGCGGCGATGACCTGCTCGAGCGCGAGCCGGCCGGTGGCCGGGTCGTTGCCGTAGCCGAAGTCGCTGGGCAGCACCTCGACCCCCACGTCGGGCGTGCGGGCACGGATCTGGCGGATCGTCTCCGCGACCAGCCACGCGCCGCCGTCGTCGAGGTCGTCGCGGGCGACCATGGTCACCACCGCGAACCGCAGGCCGAGGTGCTCCACCGCCTCGGCGACCCGGCGTGGCTCGTCGATGTCGTAGCCCTTGGGCTTGCCGGTCTTGATCTGGCAGAAGCCGCACCGGCGGGTGCAGTCCTCACCACCGATGAGGAAGGTGGCCTCCCGCATCTCCCAGCACTCGTACATGTTCGGGCACGCTGCCTGGGCACAGACGGTGTTGAGCTCGAGCCCCTCCATGAGCTTGGTCACGTCGCGGAAGTTCTCGCCGAAGCTCGCCTTGACCTTCAGCCACTCGGGCTTGCGCCCCTCCGGCCGGGAGGTCTCGATGGTCCTGCGGACCACCCCGGCGCGCTGGGTGCGTTCACGCGTCAGGCCGTTCGGCAGGACGCTCAGGGTGCGGGCGTTGGCCGGGATGACCGGTTCACGGGTGGAGCTCACGCAGACCGCCTTCGGGGCTGGGGTCGATGATCGGGCACCAGCGCGTCCGGATCGAGCCCGGTCGCGGGTCCATCGACGAGGGTAGCGGCGAACACCTCACCGAAGGCGGCGACGACGAGGCCGCTGACCGTGGCCATCGACGCCGTCACGCCGAGGCTCGCCAGGGAGCACACGCCGCGATCAGCGATGCCGCAGGGCACGATCCCGGTGAAGTCCTCGAGCACCGGGGCGACGTTCAACGCGAACCCGTGGGAGGTCACGCCGCCGCTGGCGACGCGCACGCCGATCGCCGCGATCTTCTCCTCACCGACCCAGACGCCGGTCAGGCCCGCGACGCGTCGAGCCGGGACGCCGAGGGCGGCCAGGGTCCGCAGCAGCACCTCCTCGAGGGCGCGGACGTAGTCGACGACGTCGCGGGTTCCGGCCAGCCGTAGCACGGGGTAGCCGACCAGCTGGCCGGGGCCGTGGTAGGTGATGTCCCCGCCCCGGTCGACCTCCACCACCTCGATGCCGCGTGCCGCCAGCGCGGCGGCGTCCAGCAGGAGGTTGGCGCGGTCGGCGCGCCGGCCGAGGGTGTAGACGGGCGGGTGCTCGAGCAGCAGCAGCGTGTCACGGCCGCGGTCCGCCTGCCGGTCGGCGACGAGGCGACGTTGCAGGTCCCAGGCCGCGCGGTAGGGGACCCGGCCGAGCCGCCGGACCTCGACGGGCACGGTCCGATCACGCCTGAGCTGCGGGCCGCGATGACCGAGCTGGTGGGGCCGGCCGCTCGGCGCGCCCTCGGGGCGTGCCGACGGCGGCTGGACCGGGGCGGGGTCGCTCACACGCCGAGCTCGCCGGAGAAGTCGTGGGTCTCGAGCACGTACTTGAGGTCCTGAAGGAACCGTGCGGCGTCGGCGCCGTCCACCATCCGGTGGTCGTAGGACAGGCACAGGTAGCTCATCCACCGGATCGCGATCGAGTCGCCGTAGGCGTCGGAGACCACCACCGGCCGCTTCTCGATCGCCGCGGTGGCGAGGATGGCGACCTCCGGCGGGTTGAGGATCGGGGTGTCGAACAGGGTCCCGACCGAGCCGGTGTTGGTGATGGTGAAGGTCCCCCCGCTGATCTCGTCAGGCTGGAGCTTCTTCGTGCGTGCCCGCTTGGCCACGTCCGCGATCCGGGACGCGAGCCCCGCGACGGTGAGGTCCTGCGCGTCCTTGAGGTTGGGCACGAGCAGGCCGCGCTCGGTGTCGACCGCGAGACCGAGGTTGATGTTGCGGTGGAAGGTGACCGTGCCGGCGTCGGTGTCCATCTGGGAGTTCATGACCGGGTGCCGCGGGAGCACCATGCACACGGCCCGGGCGATCAGCGGCAGCGGCGACAGGCTCGTCCCGTGGGTCGCCTTGAAGGCGTCCTTGCGGGCGGCGCGCAGGTTCATGATCGCGGTCATGTCGACCTCGACCGCCGCGGTCAGCTGCGCGGTGCTCTGGAGCGACTCCATCATCGAACGGGCGATGGCCTTGCGGACCCGGCTGAGCTCCTGGGTGACCTGACGCTCGCCGCCGAACTCGATCTGGGTCGGGGAGGCCGGGGGCCGGCCACGCTCGGTGGGCGGCGCGACCACCACGGGTGCCGGGACCACCGACCCGGGCGCGGGCGCGGCGGCCGCTGGCGCCTCGGGTGCCCTCTGAGGCGCCGACGCCTCGGGTGCTTCGGCCTGCGGGGCGGGGCCCTCGGCGATGGCGCGTTCGG
>JBKHEJ010000281.1:0-2778 GCA_046540855.1 Nitriliruptoraceae bacterium | reverse complement strand
CTGCGGCCCAGCCGTCGCCGCCGTTGTTGCCCCTGCCGACCACGAGCACGACCCGCACGCCCTGGCCCCGCCCGCCGGCTGCCGCCACGACGGCGCGGGCGAGGTGACCGGCCGCGGTCCACATCAGACCGGCCCAGGTCGCGCCCGCGTCGACCGCGGCCTGGTCGCCCGCACCGGCCTCAGCGGCGTCCAGCAGCGGCAGCGAGAGGAGCGGCCCGTGGCGCGTGGCAGCCCCGGCCCTGCGCGGATCGACGGCGGACGACATCGGGCGGATCCTCACCTCGCGGCACCTCGCGACGGTCCCCGGAGGCTACCTGCTGCCCACTGGCCCCCGGCCGGAGCCGGGGGTCACTCGACCGTGACGGTCTTGGCGAGGTTGCGGGGTTGGTCGACGTCCTCACCACGTCCGGTCGCGACGTGGTAGCTGAACAACTGCAGCGGGATGACCGTCAGGACCGGCCCGGCCAGCTCGTGCGGCGGCTCGGGCAGGACGAGCACGTCGTCGGCGTGCTCGGCGAGCGCGTCCACGGAGCCGTCGGTGCCGATCGCGAGCACCGCGGCGCCGCGCGCGCGCACCTCCTGGATGTTGGAGACCATCTTGCCGAAGACGTGCCCGGCCGGGGCGAGCGCGACCACGAGCGAGCCGGGGTGGATGAGCGCGATCGGGCCGTGCTTCATCTCGCCGGCGGGGAAGGCCTCGGCGTGGAGGTAGCTGATCTCCTTGAGCTTCAGCGCCCCCTCCATCGCGATCGGCAGCCCCGCGTGCCGGCCGATGAACATCGTGTAGTCCACGTCCTGGTAGCGCGCCGCGAGCTCGGCGATGCGCTCGTCGAGGTCCAGCACCTGACGCATCGCCTCAGGCAGCCGCTCGAGCCGCTCGAGGATGTCCGCGACCTCGCTGGAGTAGACCCGTCCGCGGGCCTGGCCGAGGTAGAGGCCGAGCAGCAGGCAGGCCACGAGCTGGGTGGTGAACGCCTTCGTCGAGGCGACCGCCACCTCGGGGCCCGCATGGGTGTACAGCACCCCGTCCGCCTCGCGGGCCAGCGTGGAGCCGACCACGTTGGTGATCGCGATCACCGGCGCGCGCTGGTCACGGGCGTGGGCGGCCGCGGCGATCGTGTCGATGGTCTCCCCCGACTGCGAGATGGCGACGGTGAGGGTGTGCGGGTCCACGATCGGGTCGCGGTAGCGGAACTCGCTCGCCACCTCGACGTCGACCGGGATGCCGGCCCAGTGCTCGATGGCGAGCTTGCCGACCATCGCCGCGTGCAGGGAGGTCCCGCAGGCCAGGATGAAGACCTTGTCGATGCGCGCGAACTCCCCCTCGTCGATGCGCAGCTCGTCGAGGCTGAGCCGAGGTGGCTGGCCCGGCGCGGGGGCGTTCAGCCGGTCGAGGAGGGTGTCGGCCACCGCCTGCGGCTGCTCGTGGATCTCCTTGAGCATGAAGTGCTCGTAGCCCTGCTTCTCCGCGGCCGCGAGGTCCCAGTCGACGTGGTAGCGGTGCGGCTCGGCCGGCGCGCCGGTGAGGTCGGTCACCTCCACGCCGTCGGAGCTGATGCGGGCGACCTGGCCGTCGAGCAGCGCCGCGACGTCCGCGGTGTGCTCGATCAGCGCGGCGACGTCCGAGGCCGCGTAGCCGACCCCGTCGGCGTGCCCGACGATGAGTGGCGCCTCGTGCTTGGCCACGACCAGGGTGGTCGGGTCGTCGGTCGCGACCACCACGAGCGCGTAGGCACCCTCGAGGCGGGCCACGACGGCGCGGACCGCGGCGAACAGGTCCCGGTCGTCGCGGTCGTCACGGTCGTCGCGGGCGTCGCGGGCGTCGCGGGCGTGGCGGGCGTCGAGCTCACGGGCGATGAGGTGGGCCACCACCTCGCTGTCGGTGTCGGAGGCGAAGCGGGCGCCGGTGAGCTCGGCACGCAGCGTCTGGTAGTTCTCGATGATGCCGTTATGCACGATCGCGACGCGCCCGCTGGGGTCGAGGTGGGGGTGGGCGTTGCGGTCGGTGGGCTCGCCGTGGGTGGCCCAGCGGGTGTGGCCGAGCGCGGTGGTCGCGGCCAGGGGGGTCGCGTCCAGGGCCCCGGCGAGGTTGTCGAGCTTGCCCGCGCGCTTGATGACGCGCAGGTCATGGGGACCGGTGGTGACTACCCCAGCGGAGTCGTAGCCGCGGTACTCGAGCCGGCGCAGGCCCTTGAGGACCCCGTCGACGGCGTCGTCACGCCCCGTGATGCCGATGATGCCGCACATCGCTGCCCGCTCCCCAACGGCGGCCCCCACCCACGCGGGTGGCGGCCGACGGTCTGTGTCGTCACGGCCCGGACCTCGGACCCGCGCCGAGGCTACTCGCGGCGCACGGTCGGCCGCCCCGCCCACCCGGCCCCCCGGCCCTCCGCGCCCCCTCACCCCGCGTCCGGTCCCGCCACGTCCGGTCGCTCCACGTCCGGCCGCTCCACGTCCGGTCCCACCGCGTCCGGTCCCACCACGTCCGGTCCCCCGGGCCCCACCTCCTGCCCCCCGGGCCCCACCTCCTGCCCCACCCCCGTGGGGTTGGGGACCTCCGCGTCCACCCCACGCGCACGAAGGTCCCCAACCTTGCGCCGCCCCCCGCGCCCGGCCATCCCCGGGGGCTGGGGACCTCCGCGCCCACCCCACGCGCACGAAGGTCCCCAACCTTGCGCCGCCCCCCGCGCCCGGCCATCCCCGGGGGCTGGGGACCTCCGCGCCCACCCCACGCGCACGAAGGTCCCCAACCTTGCGCCGCCCCCCGCGCCCGGCCAT
>JBKHEJ010000280.1:0-2802 GCA_046540855.1 Nitriliruptoraceae bacterium | reverse complement strand
TTGCTCAACGCGTCGAGCGCCATGCGATGCATCGGCGAGGTCGGCGGGCCGGTGGGGCCGTCGGTGGGCGAGGTTGCCGGGCTGGCCGACGGGCAGCGCCGGCGCCTGCCGGTCGCGCCCGGTGAAGACAGCGCGCACGTCCGCCCCGAGCGGGGTGTCGAGCAGCTCGAGCACGGCGGGCAGGTCAGCGCAGGAAGGAGGGGACGTCGAGATCGTCGAGGTCGTCCTCGTCCTCCTCCTCGGGGACCAGACGCGGGACCTCGGCCGCGGGGGGCTCGGGGGTGAAGACCTCGTCCGGCTCGTCCTCCGCATCCTCGATCACCCGGGGGGTCGTCTCGGTGGCCGCGGTGGCCGCGCCCGGCGCGGCGGCCGGCTCCGGCGCGTACTTGTCGAAGCCCGCGGCGATGACGGTGACCTTCACCTCGTCCCCGAGGGAGTCGTCGATGACCGCACCGAAGATGATGTTGGCCTCCGGGTGCGCCGCCTGGGTGACGACGTCAGCGGCCTCGTTGACCTCGAAGAGCCCGAGGTCGCTGCCACCCGCCAGCATCAGCAGCACGCCCTGGGCGCCGTCGATGGAGGCCTCTAGCAGCGGGGAGGAGATGGCGAGCTTGGCGGCCTCCAGCGCCCGCGCGTCGCCGCGCGCCTTGCCGATGCCCATCAGGGCGCTGCCGGCGTCGTTCATGACGGTACGGACGTCGGCGAAGTCGAGGTTGATCAACCCCGGGGTCGTGATCAGGTCGGTGATCCCCTGCACGCCCTGGAGCAGGACGTCGTCGGCGAGGCGGAAGGCCTGCACGACCGAGGTGCCGTCGTCGGAGATCTGCAGCAGCCGGTCGTTGGGGATGACGATGAGCGTGTCGACCTCCTCCTTCAGCTGCGCGATCCCGTCCTCGGCCTGGGTCGAGCGGCGGCGGCCCTCGAAGGCGAAGGGCCGGGTGACCACGCCGATCGTGAGGGCGCCGAGCTCCTTAGCGACCTGCGCGACCACCGGGGCTGCGCCGGTCCCGGTCCCGCCCCCCTCGCCAGCGGTCACGAACACCATGTCCGCGCCCTTGAGGACCTCGAGGAGCTCGTCGCGGTGGTCCTCGGCCGCCTGCCGACCGATGACCGGATCCGCGCCCGCCCCGAGCCCCCGGGTCAGCTCACGCCCGATGTCGAGCTTGACGTCCGCGTCGGACATCAGCAGCGCCTGCGCGTCGGTGTTGATGGCCACGAACTCGACGCCGTGCAGACCGGCGTCGATCATCCGGTTCACGGCGTTCACGCCGCCGCCGCCGATGCCGACGACCTTGATGACGGCGAGGTAGTTGGTCGGTGCCGGCGCCACGCGCGCCTCCTTGGCTGCTCGGGCCACCCCGGTCGAGCCGTGGCGGACAGGTCGGTCGGTCCCTGAACCTCAGGTAGAGGTCTATACTTATGTCAACCTCCAGCGGACGTTATCGGTCGCCCGAGGCAGGGGTCAAGCAGGCGGGACGGCTCCGGCCGCCGTCACCCCTGACACCCCGCGGCCCCGCGCGGCTACCGGTGCGCCGCTTGACCGTCACCTCCTGTCCAGCGCGCCGTTGGTGGGCGATCGCGGGGTGCGGCGCAGGGATCGCCCGTCACGGTGCGACCACCACCGGTGCGCTCGGTGCGCGCACATCGATCAGCGCCACGGGGGTGTCGCCGACGTCGGCGAGCACGGCACCGAGGGCGCGCACCTTCTCGTCCATCCGCACGGCGCGTCCGAGCCGCACGTCCACACCGGAGCCGAGCGTGAGCGTCAGCTCGTCCGGGCCCGCCGCCTGGTAGCGGCGCACCTCGGCGCGCAGGGAGCCGGACAGGCCCCGCCAGGCAGCCACCGCGTTGTCCAGCGCCGCATCCTCGGCCGCGTGGCCGCCCACGGCGGGTGGCGGTGCCGGGAGCTCGATGACCGGCAGGGACGGGCCCTCCTCCGCCGCGACCTCGTCGATGACCACCCCCTCGCGGTCGAGGTAGCGCCGGGTGCCCTGCCCCTCGGCCACCAGCACCGGGGTCCGCTCGACCACGAGGAGCTCGACGGTGAGCGGGTCCAACCGCCGGGCCTCGGCGCGCTCGACCAGCGGCAGCTCACGCTCGATCTCCTCCGCCGCGTCGTCGAGCGCGAGCCGCAGGGTCGAGGTGCCGAGCTCGAGCCCGCTCGCGGCCCGGACCTCCTCCGCCTGCAGGCGCTCGGTCCCGCGGACCTGCACCTCCGCGAGGGCCACCAGCGAGCTGCGCTCCACGAGCACCAGCGCAGCGAGCACCCCGAGCAGGACCAGGGCCCAGATCGTGCGGCGGAGGCGGGCCCGGCGCCGATCCTCACGCACCCTCGCGCGCCGGGCGGCGATCCGGTCGTCGATGGTCACGGGGAGACCGTCCGGTGGACCGCCTCCAGCCGCTCCCGGTCGACCTCGATGGGTCCGAGGCGCTGCACCTCGGGGTGCAGCTCCACCCCGAAGCGCTCGGCGACCACCCGCTGGATGAGCTCGAGCAGCGTCGCCACGTCGGTCGCGGTCGCACCGGGTCGGGTGACGACGAAGTTCGCGTGCCGCTCGGAGACCGCCGCGCCGCCGATACGCACCCCCTTCAGGCCGGCGGCATCGATGAGGCGGCCGGCGCTGTCACCGGGCGGGTTGGTGAAGACCGAGCCGCAGTTCGGCTCGTTGAGCGGCTGGTGGGCGCGGCGCCAGGCGCGGATCCGCTGGATCCGGTCCCGCTCCTCGGCCGCATCCCCAGGCTCCAGCTCGAGCGTCGCGGCGACCACCACGGCGACCCACGCGACGAGTCCCGTCGCCCTCG
>JBKHEJ010000279.1:0-2825 GCA_046540855.1 Nitriliruptoraceae bacterium | reverse complement strand
GCTCGCCACCGACGCTCCCGCCCCGCCGGCCGCCGGGCCCCCGAGAGACAGCACCCCCCCGCCGCCAGCAAACCTGGACGTGAAGCCCAGCGTGAAGACCCGACCACGCTGTGTGAAGGACCTGTGAAGAGGGTTCAGCACGTCGGCTCCGCCGCCCGATGCCTCATGTGGCACCACCCACACCGGCAGCTCGGGACCGCCCGGTCCCGCCAGGGCAGGGGGCAGCACGTGAGCATGATCACCGCCGAGCGGAACGCGACCACCGCGACACCCGCCACCTCCGGCGCTGACCTCGACCGCAGCCAGCTCGCCGAGGAGCACCTCCACCTCGTCGACCACGTGGTCCACCAGCTCGCGGCGAGCTTCCCGCGCCACGTCGACCGCGACGAGCTGCGCGGCGCCGGCGCTGCCGGCCTGGTCGACGCGGCGAACCGCTACGACCCCGACACCGGCGTCCCCTTCGCCCGCTACGCCTCGATCCGCATCCGCGGCGCCGTCCTGGACGCGACCCGGACCCGCGACTGGGCGACCCGCCGGCTGCGCCGCGACCTGCGCGCGATCGAGGAGGCGGCCGCGAGCCTCGAGGACCGGCTGCACCGCACCCCCGGCGACGCCGAGGTGGCCCGCGAGGCCGGGATGGACCTCGACACCGTCCGCGAGCGCCGCGCCGCCGCCGTCACCTCGACGCTGCTGACGCTGGACCGTCCCGTCGGCGAGTCCGGCCAGGACACCGACGTGCTGGCCGACCGGGTCGCCGAGGAGGACGAGGCCTGGCTGCCCGAGGCCGCCGCGGAGAACCACGAGCTGGTCACCACGCTCCGCACCGCGATCGCCCACCTGCCCGAGCTGCCCCAGCGGGTGCTGGTCGAGCACCACTTCGAGGGCCGCCTGCTGCGCGACATCGCCGACGACCTCGGCGTCACCGAGGCGCGCGCCTCCCAGCTGCGTCACGAGGCGCTGCACGCCCTCCAGGCCTACTTCGGGACCAGCTTCGAGGGTGTGCCGGCCGTCCCGGACAGCGCCCCCGGCAAGCGCCGTCGGGCCGCCTACGTCGCCCAGGTCGCCGCCGCGAGCAGCCACCGCGCCCGTCAGGACCACGTCGCCTCCCAGGCCGCCGCGACCTACGCTGCAGCCACCGGCTGAGCCCCCGTCATGGCCGCCACGGAGACCGCCATCCGCACCGTCCGGCTCGAGCAGCTCGGGTTCCCGCCGAGCCTGACCGAGTCGCTGCGGCTGCGGTGCGTGGGGGTCCCGGACTCCGCGCGGCACCGTCTGGAAGCCACCGGCGCCGAGCTGGTCGATGACCCGGAGGCCTCCGTCGAGGCCGTCGTCGTCTCCACCCGCCTGCCCCCCGAGGAGCTGCGCGAGGTCAGCGACGGCCTGGCCGCGAGGGTCGGGCGCACCATCGTGCTCGCCCACACCGGCGCGGAGCGGCTCGCCGCCGAGCTGGTCCGCGCCGGCGCCGACGCCATCGTGGGTGAGGGCAACGAGGAGGCGCTGATCGGCCTGGTCGACGCCGACCGGACCCCGACCGCGCTGCTGGCCTCCTTCGAGCGCCGCTTCGGTTCCTCCGCCGGTTCGGGTGGTCGGGGCATCGATCCGGCGACGGGCCTGCCCGACCAGCGCTCCTTCGAGCGCCGCGTCGGCACGCTCGCCGACGCCGAGGAGATCCCCCGGGTCGCGCTGTGCAAGGTCATCTCCGAGAAGTGGGTCGTGCGCTACCCCGACGCGGTGGTCGCCGCGCAGCGCCGCCGGCTGGCCACGATGCTCTCCCACGTCGCCGGCGCGACCGGCGTGGAGACCTACGCCACCGGCCCGGCCGAGTTCGGCCTGATCGGCCCGGTGCTCTCACCCCACGCGATGGAGCGGCTCGGCACGCGCCTGGTGGACACCGCCGCCACCTACCGCGACCGCGGGCTGCCGCTGCGGATGGTGATCGGCCACGCCGGCCCGGAGTCCGCCCAGGACGCCGAGGAGCTGATGGATCTCGCACGGCGTGCCGTCGAGGTGGCGGCGGTCGACGGCACCCGGCAGGTGCTCGGCGCCGAGGACCTCGCGCTCGGGGTGTCGGTCACCACCGAGCTCGAGGCGGTCGTGCGGCTGCTGGACGACGTGGAGCCGGCGATGCGGGCCGGGCGTGGGCACGGCGAGCGTGTCGGCCGGATGGCCGCCGAGCTCGCCCGGCTGCGCGGCTGCTCCCCCGCTGCGGTCTCCCGGACCCAGCTGGCCGCCCACCTGCACGACGTCGGTCGCGCCGGCCTGCCGCCGGAGGCCATCGGCGGCCCCGACGGGCTGAGCGGCGAGCTGCTCGAGGCCTGGCGGACCTTCCCGACCCGTTCGGCGGAGCTGCTGCAGCTCACCGCCGGACCCGAGGTGGCGAGGATGGCCCGCTACCAGCGCGAACGGTGGGACGGGCAGGGCTTCCCCGACGGCATCGACGGGCAGTCCATCCCCGAGGGCGCGCGCATCATCGCCGTGGTCCACCGGCTGGACGAGGAGCTCTCCGGCGACCGGCACCTGTCCAGCGCGGCGCTCGTGGAGGTGCTGCGCACCGGCGCGGGGACCGAGTTCGATCCGGACGTCGCCGCGACCGCCTCCGAGCACCTCGCGGAGCTGCTGGAAGCACGCCACTGACGCGGGGCGCGCCACCTCGGCGGCCGGAGGGTCGCCTACGCACCCACCGTGCGGCCACGCGCCACCTCGGCGGCCGGAAGGTCGCCCGCGCACGCACCGTGCGGCCACGCGCCACCTCGGCGAACGCACCCGCTGCGCGTCGGTGTCCTAGGCTCCGCGCCCCTGGCGACGTTCGCGTCGCCGTGCCCGTG
>JBKHEJ010000278.1:0-2839 GCA_046540855.1 Nitriliruptoraceae bacterium | reverse complement strand
CGCCTGGTGGACCGGGGTCGCCGGCAGGGTCAGCGCCACCACGAGCAGGGCCACCGCGGCGCCGGTGCGGCGCGGCCACCGGCGGCGAGCGTCGGCGCCGAGGGCGCGGGAGCCGCCAGCGCTCAGGCGGCGTGGCCGGGGATCGGGCACCTCAGCTCCACGGGACGGCGGGGGGCGGGACGGAGCGGCTGTTCGGATACAGGAGCGTATCCGGATGCAGCACCGTCTCCCGACGGTCCGTCAACCGCGGGTGTGCGCCGGCTCGGTCGTCGTGAGCTCGGTGATCCGGTTCTGCTCGTCGACCATCACCACGGTGGGCTCGAAGACGCGGGCCTCGGCGTCGTCGAGGTCGGCGTAGGACACCACGATGACGAGATCGCCGGGCTGCACGAGCCGGGCGGCCGCGCCGTTGAGGCACAGATCGCCGCTGCCCGGTGCGCCGGGGATGACGTAGGTCTCCAGCCGCGCGCCGTTGTCGATGTCGACGACCTGGACCTTCTCGTTCGGCAGCAGGTCCGCCGCGGCCATGAGGTCCTCGTCGATCGTGATGGAGCCGACGTAGTGGAGGTCGGCCGCGGTCACCCGGGCACGGTGGATCTTGGACTTCATGAGCGTGCGTCGCACGTCGCTGCTCCTCGACCGAGGGGTCCGTCGACGCCCGTCGGTCGCCGCGTCCCCAGGACGGTTGCGCGCTGCTCCAGCGCACCGGGCAAGCGTACCGACCGGACGTGGTCCGGCCCCAACCGGGGGGCCCGGCCGGTCCCTGCGAGGGGTCAGCGGTGCCCGGTCACCTGCCGGTGGGCCTCCGCGACGGCCGGGTGCACGATGCGACCCCGGGCGACGTTCAGCGACCCGGCGAGCACCGGGCTCTCCTGCGCCGTGCCGGCCCGGCCCGCGGCGACCTCGTCCGCGAGCACCGCGAGCTTGCCGACGACCGCGGCCGACAGCGCGGCCGAGGAGGTCCGGGGGAACTGCCCGGGCACGTTGGTGACGCAGTAGTGCACGACGTCGTGGGCGAGGTAGGTGGGGTGGGACAGCGACGTCGGCCGCGAGGTCGCCACGCACCCGCCCTGGTCGATGGCGAGGTCGACGATGACCGAGCCGGGCCGCATGCTCGCCACCATCGAGGCGGTCACCACCGTCGGGGCCAGCGCGCCGGGCACGAGCGCGGCACCGATGACCAGGTCGGCCTCGCGGACGTGGCCGGCCACCAGCGCTGGCTCGCTGGCCTGCGAGGCGTCCAGGGTGCCGTCGAGCCGGTAGCGGTACAGCCGCTCGAGGTCGACGTCGACGCCGGTGACGTGGGCCCCGAGGCCGCGCGCACCCCGGGCGGCGATCGACCCGGCCACACCGAGACCGATGACGACGACCTTGGCGGGGGGGACGCCGGCGGCGCCGCCCATGAGCGTTCCCGACCCGTCGTGCGCCGTGGACAGCGAGGCCGCGCCGATGATCGCCGCGGCCCGCCCGGCGACCTCCGACATCGGCGCGAGCAGCGGGAGCCCGTGGGCGTCGGTGAGGGTCTCGTAGGCGTAGGCGGCGACCCCGCTCGCCACCAGCGCGTCGGTCAGCGCCGGCTCGGCGGCGAGGTGGAGGTAGCCGAACAGGGTCAGGTCGTCGCGCAGGTAGCGGTACTCGCTCGGCTGCGGCTCCTTGACCTTGACGACCACGTCGCAGGCCCACACGTCCTCGGGGCCCTCCACCACGTCGGCGCCGGCGGCGACGTAGTCGTGGTCGGCGAACCCGGCGCCCTGCCCCGCTGCGGCCTGCACCGCGACCCGGTGGCCGCGCTCGATCAGCAGGTGCGCCGCCGACGGGGTCAACGCGACGCGCCGCTCCAGGTCCTTCACCTCCGCCGGCACCCCGACCCGCACGCTCGCCATGCTGGACCCTCCCGTGATCGGCCGTGGCTGCTCCCCCGGCCTCCACCCTACGAGATGGCGGGGCGCGAGGTCGCGGTCAGGCGAGCAGCGGCGCGAGCGGGCCGAGCAGCGCGGCCGAGGGCAGGTCCGTGAGCTCGTCGAGGTCGAGCCGGTCGACGAGCACCGCCAGGCCCAGCGAGATGGCGTTGAACACCGCGTGGCCGAGGATCGGGACCATGAGGTTGCCGGTGAGGTGGTAGGCGAGCGCGAGCAGCAGCCCGACCGTGAACAGGCCGAGCAGCGCCACCGGCTGCGACGCCACCACCTCGATGTGGATCACGGAGAAGATCGCCGAGGACACCACCAGCGCGACGCCGAGGTTGATCCGGTCGGCCATCGCGCGGAACAGCACCCCGCGGAAGACGACCTCCTCGGTCAGGGGGGCGACCACGACCGCGAGGACCACGACGAGGAGCAGCGGGAGGCCACCGCTGAGCGCGTCCTGGAGGAGCTGCTGCTCGACCGGCTCCTCCACCCCGGTGAGCAGCACCGCGATGGCGTTGAGGGTGTAGGACGCGATCGCGGCGACCACGCCCGAGCCCAGGCCGATCGCGACCATCGTGCCGGTCGTGCGGGTCGGGCCGAGCAGGCGCCGGTAGGGACGGCCCGCGGCGAGCAGGGGCAGCAGCGAGATCCCGAACAGCCCGAGCTGGAGCACCATCTGGACGATCAGGTTCACGACGAGCACCGATGCCGACACCTCGACGTCGCCGGAGAGCAGCTCGTCCAGCCCCCCGGTGGCCAGCGCGAGACCGACGATCACGAGGTTCGGGGCCATGAAGAGCAGGACCACGAAGGTGGCGATCCACAGGCCGTAGGGCGAGGGCACCTGGCTGAGGGGCGTGCGCGTGCGGGTGCGCACGTGCCCGGCCGGCGGCACCGGGGCCGACCCGCCCGCCGGCGGCCAGGGCGTGCCA
>JBKHEJ010000277.1:0-2885 GCA_046540855.1 Nitriliruptoraceae bacterium | reverse complement strand
TCCGCGACCTCAACCTGCACCGCACCCAACCCGACGGCACCACCATCACCACCGGCACCGACCAGCTCCACCCGGGCTGGATCCTGGTCGTCCCCACCGCCGACACCGACGTCCCGGCTCCAGCAGAGGCTCCCGCGTCTGGCGAACCTGTCGACGACACCGCGCGGTCGGTCAAGGAGCAGTGGGAGGTCGAGCAAGGCGACCACTTCTGGCACATCGCCAAGACGACCCTCGAACAGGCGTGGGACCGCACCCCCGACGACCACGAGATCGTCCCCTACTGGCAGCAGCTCATCGACACCAACCGCGATCGGCTCGCACCCCCCGGCGACCCGGACCTCATACACCCCGGCCAACAGTTCCAACTGCCGCCCGTTCCGGCGGACCCGGATGCTCTCCCGACGGCCGAGGGCAACCGGTCCGCCAGAGCTGATGCGGAGCCCGCCCAAGCGGAGCCTGCGCCGACTGACACCGCCAACGTGCCTGATCCCCAAGTTGGGCCCGCCGATGACGCGGCGAGTCCAGACGGGCTTGGGGTCGACGAGCCGGCATCCATCGACGGCTGGCACGGTGCACTCCGTGCCGCTCCACCAGCCTCAGGAACCGAGGTTGAGGTCGATGCCACGGCCGCAGCTGGCAGTACCGACGACCTCGATGCTGCGCGCACCGGCTGGTCTGTGCCGGTGGGGCTCGCGCCAGGGGTCGCCGCAACGATGTTCGCAGCGGCGGGTGCCGCCGCGCTGATCGCTCGGCGACGCCGCTCAGCGCTGCAGCACCGCCTCCCGACCTTCCGGCTCCCCACCCTCGCGCCCGACGAGGCCGCTACCGCCGCCCGTCTCGCTGCTGCCGCACCACCCGACGAGGTCCTTGCCGGCCTCGTCGACCTGCTCTGCAGCGTCCCGCCAGAGGTCGAGCCCGTCCTCGTCCTCGCGCATCGTGCCGGCGCAGTCAGTCTGCTCTTCGACCACGAGCCATCTGGCGGCGCGCCGGTGCCGTGGAGCCGCGACCACGGCAACCCGGGCGAACCGGTCCGCTGGACTGCGCGGCTGGGCGACCGGGGCCATCAGCGATCCTTCGGTATGCCGCTGCTCGTCACCCTCGGACAGCTCGACGACACGACCCTGCTCGCCAACCTCGGCGCCATGGGTGCACTGACCATCGACGGCGAACCGGCCGAGGTCCGAACGCGCTTACGGGCGATCACGCTGGAGCTCGCCACCTCACGCACCGCAGGTCCGGTCGAGGTGACGGTCGCCGGCGACGACGCACTCGCCGACCTCGACCAGGTCCGGCAACTCGACGATCCGGCCGAGGAGGTCGCCGCAGCCGCAGCCGAGGTCGAACAGGAAATCGGGCCCTTCTCGATGAGGGCGGGGGCCGTGTGAGCTTGCGGAGGCGGTGTTAGGTGCTGTGAACGTGCGTGTGGCCTCGCGAGACTTGGGAGCGACCAAGCAACCGAGTCCGGAGGCCACACGCATGGGTCAGGCTATGTCTTCATCTTCTTCGTCGTCGGTGTCGCTGCTCGGGATCGCCGGGCTGCGGGTGCTGGGGGTGTTCGAGTTCTTCGATGAGCGGCACGTGTTCGTCGAGACCGTCCGAGACTTCGACGCCTGCCGCGAGTGCGGGCAGCGGGCGGTGTCAGGTGGCCGGCACGTCGTCCAGGTCCGTGACCTTCCGGTCGGCCCGAAGGCCACCCGGCTGGTGTGGCACAAGCGGGAGTGGCGCTGCCGGGACTGCGGCCGTTCCTGGCGCGAGCAGCACCCGGACATCCTGCCGCGGGCGGTGCTGACCGAACGGGCGAGGGCGGAGGCGGCCCGCCAGGTCGGTGAGCTCGGCCGTCCCGTGGCGGCGGTGGCCCGGGAGTTCGGGGTCGGGTGGGACACGGTGATGCGGGCGGTCACCGACACCGCCGCCAGGCTGTTCGCCGACCAGCAGCTGCACACCCTCCAGACGCGCACCTGCGTGGCGATCGGGGTGGACGAGAAGGTCATGAACCGCGCCAGCCGTGGTCGGCGCCGCCGGTACGTGACCGTGATCGTGGACCTGGTCCGCCACCGGCCGCTGGACATCATCGAGGGACGCTCCAAGAAGGTCCTCAAGGGCTGGTTGGCGGCCCAGACCCCGGCCTGGCGGGCCGGGGTTCGGATCGCGGCGCTGGACCCTGCCGCCCCCTACCGGGCCGCGCTGACCGACCCCGAGGTCGGCCTGCCGAACGCGCAGCTGGTCGTGGACCACTTCCACGTGTGCAAGTTGGCCAACGCCGCGATCGATGATGTGCGCCGCCGGGTCCAGCAGGAGACCACCGGCCACCGTGGCCGCAAGGACGACCCGCTGTACCAGGTCCGCAAGCTGCTGCTCCTGGCGTCCGAGCGGCTCGACGAGCACGGTGCCGCACGGCTCGAGGCGGCACTGACGGCCGGAGACCCCTACGAGGAGGTCGGCTGCACCCACGTCGCCAAGGAGCTCCTCAGGTCGGTGTATGCGGCCGGGGACATCTACGCCGCCCGGGCAGCGCTCGGCCGGTTCTACGACTGGGCCGCGACCGTCCAGATCCCCGAGGTCACCCGGCTGGCAACCACCATCGACCGCTGGTCCGATGAGGTCCTGGCCTACTACCGGACCGGCCGGGCCTCCTCCGGCCCCGTCGAGGCCGTCAACGGCGAGATCGAGCAAGTTGACCGTGCCGCCCGGGGCTTCCGGAACTTCCACCACTACAGGATCCGGATGCTGCTCAAGACCGCCGTCTCCTGGCACACTCCCCGCACCCCAAGAATCCGGGGCCGCGCCGGTCAATCAGACCCCGCCACCCCCGCGTTCATCGCGTAGGGCCCGATGACCACGGCGTGCTCACGCCAGGCCGCTACGTCGGCATGG
The DNA here is from genome assembly GCA_046540855.1 of Nitriliruptoraceae bacterium. Classification (GTDB taxonomy): domain Bacteria; phylum Actinomycetota; class Nitriliruptoria; order Nitriliruptorales; family Nitriliruptoraceae; genus T1Sed10-7. Next base: position 11 of record JBKHEJ010000277.1, on the reverse strand, counting down.
CGGAACACGGT
>JBKHEJ010000276.1:0-2888 GCA_046540855.1 Nitriliruptoraceae bacterium | reverse complement strand
GACGGGGCACCCGCCGGTCGGCCCAGGGCGTCGGTTGACCCCCCGGTCACCGGGCGGGTACGCTTGCGGCTCGCGGTCCCGCCGGGGGCCGCGCGTTCCGTGTCCGGCCCCGTGCGCCCCGCCCGCCCCGTCGCGGCGCCATCCCGGCCGACGGTCACCGACCTCCTCGCCGATAGCCCGCCGACCCTGGCGTGACCGGCTGAGCGCCGACCGACCCGTCCAGGATGCGGCCACCTCCACGACCAGGCACCGAGGAAGCGAACCATGCGCACCTACAGCCCCAAGGCGGGCGACATCACGCGTGAGTGGTACGTGATCGACGCCGAGGGCGAGACGCTCGGCCGTCTCGCCACCCGCGTCGCCACCGTCCTGCGCGGCAAGCACAAGCCGACCTTCGCGCCCCACATGGACATGGGTGACCACGTCATCGTGGTCAACGCCGACAAGGTCGTCGTGACCGGCGCCAAGGGCGAGCAGAAGGTCTACAACAGCCACTCCGGGTACCCGGGCGGGCTGCGGGCCGTGCCCTTCGCGTCGATGCTGGAGCGGCGTCCCACCGAGGTGGTCGAGAAGGCCATCACCGGCATGCTGCCGAAGAACAAGCTCGGCCGGAAGATGGCCACCAAGCTCAGGGTCTACGCCGGCCCGGAGCACCCGCACGCCGCCCAGCAGCCCCAGCCGCTGCCCGACCACGTCTGAGGTCCCCACGATGAGCAGCATCTACACCGGACGCCGCAAGTCGGCGGTCGCTCGTGCCCGGATCTCCCGCGGCTCGGGGCAGTACCGCCTCAACGGCCGGCCGCTGGAGGACTACTTCCCCACCGAGAAGCTCCGCGCCCACGCCACCGAGGCCTTCCGGGTGCTCGAGCAGGACGGACAGTGGGACGTGGACGCCCGGCTGCACGGTGGTGGCACCACCGGCCAGGCCGGTGCGCTGCGGCTCGCGCTGGCTCGTGCGCTGGTCGGCGAGGACGCCGACAACCGCGCCGCGCTCAAGAGCGCCGGCCTGCTGACCCGCGACGCCCGTAAGGTCGAGCGCAAGAAGTACGGTCTGAAGAAGGCCCGCCGCGCGCCGCAGTTCTCCAAGCGCTGATCGCACCCGGGGTGGTCGTTGGTCGCGGCCCTCGCGACCCCGCTGCTCCGGTCACGCCACGACCACCGACGCCGCCCGCACGGGCGGCGTCGTCGTGCGTACGGGCCCGGTGCACCGCGACCTCGGTCGCGGCCTCTAGCATCGTCCGTCGGCGTAGCAGGCGGTCGTCGCAGGCGAGAGGAGCACACCCGTGGGAGCGATCTTCGGCACCGATGGCGCCCGGGGGGTGGCCAACGGTCACCTCACGCCCGAGCTCGCGGTGGACCTCGGCCGTGCGCTCGTCACCGTGCTCCACGAGGGCGGCGAGCGACGACCGACGGTGCTGATCGGTCGTGACCCGCGCTGGTCGGGCGAGATGCTCGAGTCGGCGCTCGTCGCCGGTGTGACCTCAGCCGGCGGGGACGCGCTGTGCGTCGGGGTGCTCCCGACCCCGGGCGTCGCGCACCTGACCGCGTGCTCGGACGCCGCCGCCGGCGCGATGATCTCCGCGTCCCACAACCCGGTCGGGGACAACGGCATCAAGTTCTTCGGACCCGCCGGCTTCAAGCTCAGCGACGAGCAGGAGACCGAGCTCGAGGCGATCATCGCCGCCAAGCGCGCCCGCCGTCCCCTCGGCACCGACATCGGCCGGCGCCTGACCGACCAGGCGGCACCGGCGCGCTACGTCGAGCACCTGGTCAGCGCCGTCGAGGTGGACCTGACCGGCCTGCGGGTCGTGGTCGACGGGGCCAACGGTGCGGCCTCGACCGTCGCCCCGCAGGTCTACCGCCACCTCGGCGCGGAGGTGACCGCGATCCACTGCGACCCCGACGGCGCGAACATCAACGCGCACGCCGGGTCGACCTACCCCGAGCAGATCCGCACGGCGGTGCTCGCGTACGGGGCGGACGTCGGCATCAGCCACGACGGCGACGCCGACCGGGTCATCGCGGCCACCCACACCGGCGCCGAGGTGGATGGTGACGTGATCCTCGCCATCCTCGCCCGCCAGATGCACCACCTCGGCACCCTGAACGACGACGCGGTGGTCACGACGGTGATGACCAACCTCGGGTTCAAGCGCGCCATGGAGGGGCTCGGGATCGAGGTGGTCGAGACCCGCGTCGGGGACCGCTACGTCCTCGAGGCGATGCAGGCACGGGACCTCAACCTCGGCGGGGAGCAGTCGGGGCACGTGATCGACCTCGATCATGCGACCACGGGCGACGGGGTGCTGACGGCGGTCCGGTTGCTGTCGGTGGTGCGGTCCTCCGGCGTCGCGCTCGAGGAGCTCGCGCGGGTGATGTCGCGGCTGCCGCAGGTGCTCGTGAACGTGCCCGGCGTGGACAAGGACCGCTTGGACGACGCCGCGGCGGTCTGGGAGGTCGTCCGTGCCGAGGAGGCACGGCTCGGGGGCGGGGGGCGGATCCTGCTGCGGCCCTCCGGGACCGAGCCGCTCGTGCGGGTCATGGCCGAGGCCGAGACCGAGGCGGACGCCCACGGGGCGGTCGACCTCATCGCGGCCGCGGTCCGCGAGCACCTCGCGCGGTAGCCCACACACGGCCGCGGTCCGCGAGCACCTCGCGCGGTAGCCCACACACGGCTGCGGTGCGCGACCACCTCGCGCGGTGGTCCACGCGCGGCCGCGGTCCGCGAGCACCTCGCTCGGTGGTCCACGCGCGGCCGCGGTCCCGGCCTTGGCGGCCGCGATCTGGGTGCGCTGGCCCGCGGGAACCGGGGGTGGATGCACCCAGGTGCGGTGGCCGCGAGCCGCGGTCCCGGCTCCGCCACCTGCGGCCCGGGTGGTGGAGGCGCG
>JBKHEJ010000275.1:0-2912 GCA_046540855.1 Nitriliruptoraceae bacterium | reverse complement strand
CCGGGGTGCCGGTCGCGGACACGCTCAAGCGCACCGAGGGCCAGGAGGTCGTCGCCACCGTGGACCGCACCGACCTCGTCGGGGTGCAGACGCCGCAGGTCTTCCCGCGTGAGGTGCTGGCGGCCGCGCTCGCGCTCGGGGACGCCGCGACCGACGAGCTCACGCTGGTCGAGCGGCTCCGCGACGCCGGTGAGCTGCTCGGGCGGGTCGTCGTCGTGCCCGGCTCGGTGTGGGCTCGCAAGGTCACCTACCCCGGGGACCTCGTGCTGCTCGAGGTGCTCGCGGCCCACGCGCCCGACGCCACGCTCGACTCCTCCGGGACGGCCGCGCCGCCCGCTGCGCCTGAGGCCGACCCAGGGCCCTCCCGCCCCGCGGGCGAGGAGGTGCCACGGTGACCGGGCCAGGCGTGCGCGTCGGCCAGGGTGTGGACGTCCACGCCTTCAGCCGCGACCCCACCCGTCGGCTCGTGCTGTGCGGCGTCGAGGTGCCCAACGCCCCGGGCCTGGCCGGGCACAGCGACGCCGACGTCGGTCTGCACGCGGTGGCCGATGCTCTGCTGTCCGCCGCGGCGCTCGGTGACCTCGGCAGCCGCTTCGGGGTGGACCGGCCGGAGACCGCCGGGGCGGACTCCGCGGTGCTGCTGGCCGAGGTCGTGGCCGAGGTGGCTGCGGGCGGCTGGGCGATCGGCAACCTCGACGTCACCCTGGTGGCCCAGCAGCCCAGGCTCGCGCCCTACCGCGCGGCGATGCGCGCGCGGGTGGCGGCGGTGTGCCGCCTCGACGTCGGGGCCGTGTCGGTCGGCTTCACCACCACCGACCACCTCGGGGCGGTGGGGCGTGGCGAGGGGATCGTCGGCCTCGCGGTCTGTCTGCTGGTGCGGGCGCACGGGTAGGCTGCCGGACCGACGGCCGGTCTCGGTTGGTGGCGACCTCCTGCGGCTGCGGCCCGGGCCCGCCCGCGACACGTCGCTCGACGCGGCCTGCCGACCTGCTGCGCCGCCGACCTGCTGACCGTGACCCGCCCACCTTCCCCCGACCGGTGGTGCCCCGATGGCCCTGACCCTGTACGACACGCTGACCCGCGCCGAGCGGCCCTTCGAGCCGCGTGAGGCCGGCAAGGCGTCGATGTACGTGTGTGGCCCGACGGTCCAGGGCGAGGCACACATCGGGCACGGTCGCGCCGCGGTGGTGTTCGACGTGCTCCGGCGCTACCTCATCTGGAGCGGCTACCAGGTGACCGCGGTCCAGAACGTCACCGACATCGACGACAAGATCATCCTGCGGGCCCGGCGCGAGGGGCTGGATCCTGCCGTCATCTCCACGCGGTACACGCGCGCCTGGAACCGCACGATGGACGCGCTCGGCGTGCTCCCGCCGGATGTCCAGCCGCTGGCGACGGGGCACCTGATCGAGATGCAGGACCTGATCCGTCGTCTGGTGGAGCAGGGCAAGGCGTACGCCAGCGGCGGGGACGTGTTCTTCCGGGTGCGGACCTTCGAGGGCTACGGGAAGCTCTCGCGGCGCCGCCTCGACGACATGCAGCAGGGCGAGGACGTGGTCGACGCCGACCACAAGGAGGACCCGCTCGACTTCGCCCTGTGGAAGGCGGCCAAGCCGGGTGAGCCGGCCTGGGGGTCGCCCTGGGGCCCGGGACGTCCCGGCTGGCACATCGAGTGCTCGGCGATGGCGGCCAAGCATCTCGGGCACGGTTTCGACATCCACGGCGGCGGACTCGACCTGGTCTTCCCCCACCACGAGAACGAGATCGCCCAGCACGAGGCCGCGCACGGCGGCACCTTCGCGCGCTACTGGGTCCACAACGGCATGGTCCAGATGGGCACGGAGAAGATGTCGAAGTCCGTCGGCAACGTCGTCTCCCTCGCCGACGCGCTCGAGGAGTGGGGGGTCGGGCCGCTCAGGCTGTGGTACCTGTCCGCGCAGCACCGCACACCGCTCACCTTCGAGACCGACCGGCTGCGTGACGCCACGACGGTCCACCAGCGCTTCGTGACCTTCCTGCGCTCCGCCCGGCGGGCGCTCGACGGCGCGGGCGTTGAGGTGGTGGCCGACCCGGCTGCGGCCACACCGCACCTCGACGCCTTCAGGGCGGCGCTCGACGCCGACCTGAACGCCCCGGCGGCCGTGGCGGCGCTGCACGAGCTGGTCACCGCCGGCAACGAGCGCTTGCCCGCTGCCGAGAAGGGCGATGCGGCCGCGCTGGCGGCCGTGGCGGCCCTCGCGGACGCCCTCGTCGAGGTGGCGGACGACGTCCTCGGGCTGCACCTCACCGACGCCCTGCAGGACGCCGCCGGGGTGGAGCGCCACCTCGAGGCGCTGGTCGACTCCCTGCTTGACCAGCGGGCCGCGGCGCGGGCGGCCCGTGACTTCGCCGCTGCCGACGCGATCCGCGACCAGCTGACCGCAGCGGGTGTCGTGGTCGAGGACCGGCCCGACGGGCCGCGCTGGTACGTCGCGACGACCCGGCCGCAGCTGCCGGTGACGGCCGCTTCGGACGCTGACGCCAGCGCCGCGAGCGCGTGAGCCCCTCATCGCCACCGCCTCGGCGGTCATCGACCGGAGCCGGTCGCGCGGGTCGGGGACGTCGGCAGCCGGACCGGTCCGACCACCGCCTGGTCGGGGGCATCCACCCGGTCCGCGAGCTCCTGCGGGCCGGTGCGGCGATCCGGGAGGTGCTCGTGGCTGAGGGCCGCTCGCCGGACGCGGCGCTCGCCGAGGTCCTCGAGCTCGCCGCCGACGCCCGGGTCCGGGTCCGTCGCGTCCCGCGCGCGCAGCTGGATGAGGCCACCGACGGGCTCGTCCACCAGGGCCTGGTCGCGGTGGCGCCGCCGTTGCAGACCGTCACCCTCGGGCAGGTGCTCGACCGGGCCGCAGCCGCCGGCGAGCCGCCGCTGC
>JBKHEJ010000274.1:0-2970 GCA_046540855.1 Nitriliruptoraceae bacterium | reverse complement strand
GCGAGATCATCGAGTGGCTGGCGGTCACCCAGGATATCGATGCCCGCCGCCGCGGCGAGGCGGAGACCCGCGCCCGGGTACGCCAGCAGGCGGCCGTGGCGGACCTGGGCCAGCGGGCCCTGGCCGGGGCCGGGCTCGTCCTGCTGCTGCACGGGCTCGGCCCCGGGTTCGGCCTCGGGACCACACGGCGGATCCTGCTGCTCCTGCTGGCCCTGGTCGCCGTGGCCCTGAGCGCGGTGGCGAGCCGGCGGGCGTCCTACGTCACCGTGCGTCGACGGCTGCGGCCCCAAGCGGGGCTCGTCGTGGTCCTGCTCGCCGCGGCCGTGGCCGGCGCCGCGGCGCTGGCCGCCGCCAGCAGCAGCGCACCTCAGGAGCGCCCCCGGGACGCGACGCTGACGCTGGCGACCTTCAACGCCCGGGCGGGGTTCGGGCCCGACGGCCGCTTCGATCCAGAGCGTCAGGGGGCGCTGCTCGCCGCCGAGGACGTCGATCTCGTGCTCGTCAACGAGGTGGACCGGGGGTGGTGGCTGACCGGGGGCCAGGACCTCCTCCCCGGCCTGGCCGCGGCGCTCGGTCTCGAGCACGTCACCTTCGTGCCCGCAGCGGACGAGGTGAACGGTCACGCGCTGCTCAGCCGCTACCCGATCTCCGAGGTTTCCAGCGCCGCCCTGCCCGGCGGTGACCGCCACGCGCCACGCAGCCAGCTCGCCGCCATCGTGGAGGTCAGCGAGGAGCTCGACCTCGGGATCGTCGGCGCCCAGCTGCTGCCCGGCGGCGCCGACGAGGAGGTCCGGCTCGCACAGGCACGGGCCCTGGCCGGCACCGTCGCGCGCCTGCGTGAGCGGGCGCTGCCGACCGTGGTGCTCGGCGATCTCGGGGTCCGCGAGGGGACCACCATCCTCGACACCCTGGAGCCGCTGGTCACCAGCGCCCTCCCGGAGAACAGCACGACCTACCCTTCGTGGCAGCCGGTCGATCAGCGCGACCACGTCCTGCTCTCACCCGAGCTGCGACGCGCGACGGTCCGCACCCCCGCCACGGTCACCTCCTCGCACCTGCCGGTGGTCGTCACCGTGGAGGTGCGCCGACCGGTCCTGTGACGCCGCCGCCAGCCACGACCACCTCGTCGAGCAACGCGACCATCTCGGCCGCGATGGCGTCCCAGCCCACCGCGGCGACGGCCAGCCGGCGGCCGATCCGACCGGCCCGATAGCGCGCCGCGGCGTCGCCGAGCCACCGGTCGAGCGCGGCGAGCAGCGCCGCCCGGTCACGCCCGTCGACCACCGAGCCCACCGCCGGGTCGAGCACCGTCTCCGGCGCCCCCCCGGAACGCCCTGCGATGATCGGACGGCCGCTCGCCAGCGCCTCGAGGTAGACGATGCCGAGCCCCTCGACGTCCAGCCCGCCCCACCGCGTCCGGCACGGCATGGCGAACACGTCGCTGGCCGCGTAGGCCTCCGGGAGCCGGGCCCACGGGACGGCGCCCGCCAGACGGACCTGGGCACCGGGACCGAGCGCCTCGGCGCGGCGTCGCAGGCGGCCCTCGCTCGGTCCCTCCCCGACCAGCAGCAGCCACGCGGCCGGGTGGCGGCGCTGCACCTCGGGCCACACCGCCAGGAGCTGGTCCTGCCCCTTGCGCGGCACGAGCCGCGAGATGCAGCCGACCACCAGGGCGTCCGGCGGCAGCCCGAGCTCGCGACGCAGGCGGGCACCCTCGACGTCCGGGTGGAAACGGTGCACGTCGACCCCGGGTGGCAACGGGCGGATCCGGTCGGCGGCGACCGCGCCGGCCAGCCGGTCGGCCGTGAAGCGGCTGATCGTCGTCACCGCCGCGAGGTCACGGGTCGCGCGGGTGAGCAGCCGGGACAGTCCCACCCCGGCCATGCCCGCCTCCAGCCCGTGGGACAGGGCGACGACCGGCACACCGAGGGTGTCGCGCAGCCAGCCCGCCTCCTCGCCGAGCGGCCAGGAGGCGCCGAGCACCACCACCTCGGGCGGACGCACCTGAGCGATGTCCACCACCGCGCGGCGCAGCCGTCGGCCCGGGATGACCGCACCGCGCAGCCGCACCGTGCGGTACGGCTCGCCCCGATCGGCCGCACGGGCCTCGGGCCCGGCGGCGGGGCCGAGCACCACCGAGGTCGCCGGGTGGACCCGGCGGACGAGGTTGGCGACGAACTGCTGGATGCCACCGGTGCGGGGGGGGAGGTCGTTCGTGATCCACAGGACCTCGAGGCTCACCGTCCCACCACCCCGAGGAAGGCCAGCGTCCCGATGACGTCCGCGCCGCTGGCCCGTACCCGGTCGCGCAGCTCCCGGTCGTCGGTGACCACCACGACCGGCTCGTCGGTGGCCTCGACCGCGAGCACCAGCTCGTCGTCGGCGCTGATGCCCTCGGGCGTGAACCGGACCTCCACCTGCTGCCGCGCCACCGTCGGTCGGCTCGCGCCGGCGCGCTGCCCGTCGAACACCACGACCGGGCGCACCCGCAGCGACGCCGCTGCCGTGACGCAGCGCTGCACCAGCCACGTGCGCTGGCCCTCGAGGTCGAGGTCATCGCGGTGGGTTCGGGTGACGTTGTAACCGTCGATCAGGACGAGACGCCCGGCGCCGAGCAGCAACCGCGCGGCCTCGGTCGTGTCCGGGGCCACCGACCGTGGCAGCACCGTGGGACGCCCCGGGGTCAGCCGCGCGGGCGGCTCGGGTGGTGGGGCGCTCCGCGCCGGCTCGGCAGGCGCCGCCTGGGCTCGCCGCGCCGCGGCACGGCGTTCCTGCTCGGCCCGGCGCAGCTTCGCGAGCTGATCCTCGAGCCGGCTGACCTCGCCATCGCGGCGCCGCCGCTCCCGTTCCACCGCACGGACCCGCTCCTCGTCGCTGGTGGCGAGCCGCTGCTCGAGCGCAGCGAGTTGCGTGTCACGGTCGGCGAGCGTGCGCCGCAGGGACTCGACCTCACGCTCCAGACGTGTCACC
>JBKHEJ010000273.1:0-2990 GCA_046540855.1 Nitriliruptoraceae bacterium | reverse complement strand
CCGGCCGCGTCGTCCTCGGCGCCCTCGCCGGCCGCGTCCGCGTCGTCGTCGCTGGCCTCGGCCGCATCGGTGGCCGCGGCCGTGTCCTCCTCGCCCCCCGCGTCGTCGCCAGCCGGCGCGTCGCTGACCTCGTCGGAGCCGGCCACCTCGACCTCAGCACCGTCGTCAGCCTGAGCCGGGTCGGCGATCAACCCGAGCTCGATCAACAGCTCCTCGCTCGGCGCGCCGTCGATCTCGGCTGCGTCCACGATGGCGTCGATGGTCTTGCGGCGCACGATGTCGCCGATCAGCGCCGGCAGCGAGCCCTGCTCCTGGATGATGCGCGCGATCTCCTGCGGGGCGACGCCGTTGGCCTGCGCGTGCCGGGTGATCTCCGCGTCGATGTCACCGGGGCCGAGGTCGGGCTGGATCCTGGTCGCCAGCGCGTCCAGGACCAGCTGCGCCTTGACGCTGCCCTCGGCCTGGCTGCGCGCCTGCTCGCGGTACTCCTCGAGCGAGCCCATCCCCTGGGCGGCCAGCAGCTGCTCGGGGGTCATGCCGAAGCGCTCGGCCTGGTGCTCGATCTCGTGCAGCCGGCTGTCGGTCTCCTGCTCGACCATCGCCGGCGGCAGTGGCAGGTCGATCCGAGCGAGGTAGGCCTCGAGGATGCGCCCGCGGACCTCGTGCTGGGCCTGCTCGACCTTGCGGCGCAGCAGCGAGCGCCGCACGTCGGCACGCAGCTCCTCGATGGTGTCGAACTCCGACGCCGAGGTGGCGAAGTCGTCGTCCAGCGCCGGCAGCGTCTTCTCGCGCACGTCCTTGACGTGGATGTGGAAGACCGCGTCGGCGCCACCGTGCCCCGGGTAGTCCTCGGGCAGGGCGTCCTCGTAGGCGAAGGTGTCGCCGGCAGCCTTGCCGACCACCTCCTCGTCGAGCCTCGGGGTGACCCCACCGGAGCCGACCTCGTAGAGCGCGTCCTCGACGGCCGCGTCCTCGAGCTTCTCGCCGTCCACCTCGACCTCGAGGTCGAGGGTGACGAGGTCGCCGGTGCCTGCCGCCCGGTCCACCTCGTCGACCTCGGCGAAGCGCTCGCGCAGCTGGTCGAGCTGCTCGTCGATGTCGTCCTCGTCCACCTCCCACTCGGGGAAGCTCACGCCGATGCCGGTGTGGTCGGGGGCGTCGAAGGTCGGCCGGACCTGCAGGGTCGCCGTGAACACGCACCCCTCGGCCTCGTCGAAGGTCTCGACGTCGACCTCGGGGGAGGCGACGGGATCGAGGTCCTCGGCCTGGAGCGCCTCGACGTAGTAGGCCTGCAGCGCGTCGTCCATCGCGGTCTGGGCGACCACGCCGGAGCCGAAGCGCTGCTCGAGCAGGCGGCGCGGGACCTTGCCCTTGCGGAAGCCGGGGAGGTCGACCTGCTTGGCCAGCTCACGGGCGGCGCGGTCGAAGGCCTGCTTGACGCGCTTGGGCTCGACCTCGACGGTCAGCTTGACCTGGACGGGATCGATCGTCTCGACGGACGTCTTCACGGTGGATGGTCCCTCGTCGTGGATGGGGGTGGGGTGGGGGTGCGCCCGGTGGGGGTGGCGTCGGGGTGCGCCCGGTTGGTGCCCCGCGCGTCGGGGCCGGTCGCGACGGTGCGACGGCTCACGACCGACGATGTGCGCGGGGGTGGTCGACCCGCGCGGGGCGGCAGGAGGGCGCGCGTGGCGGGGATGGTTCCACCTCGGCGGTCCCGTGTCCATCCGGCGGACCCGGCCGGGCGGGTGCCGCGACCGGGGCCGGCCGAGACCGCGGCTACGCTGTCGCCGCCACGGGGTGTGGCGCAGCTTGGTTAGCGCACCTGCTTTGGGAGCAGGGGGCCGCCGGTTCGAATCCGGCCACCCCGACCACCCCGGTCAGCGGCCGCCGGCCTTGCGCTCGGCCTCACGACGGGTCACGAACCGGTTGATCTGCCGGTGCACGTCGTCGCGGACCTCGACGACGGCCTTGTCGAGGTCGCTCTGAGTCGAGGTGCCGACGATGCGTGGCACGCCCGTGATCCAGCACTCGAGGACGGTGCGCTGCGAGGGGGTGTCGCGTTCCTTGACCGACAGCTCGAGCTCCACCTGCTCGGGCTCCCAGCGCTTGAGCCGGCGCTCGAGCCGCCCGAACAGCAGGCGGGTGAAGCGCTCGTACTCGTCGGGCCGGAACTCCGGCACGATGCGCAGACGGTCCTTCATCTCGGTCATCGTCGCTCCTGCGGGAGGGTGCAGCGCCGCTGGCCAGGTCGGCGCGCGGCGCGACCCCTCACGCTAGCCGCCCGTGACCGGCGACCCGACCGCCGCGTGCACGCTCGCTACGCTCGCACCGCACGCGGGTGTAGCTCAATGGTAGAGCCCCTGCCTTCCAAGCAGGAGGTGCCGGTTCGATCCCGGTCACCCGCTCCACCGGTCCGGGAGAGGCGACGATGGCCAGCGTGTTCACCCGCATCATCGAGGGCGAGCTACCCGGGCGTTTCGTGTGGCGCGACGACGAGGTGGTGGCGTTCCTGTCGATCGGACCCCTCTCACCGGGCCACACCCTGGTGGTGCCGCGCCAGGAGATCGATCACTGGCTCGACCTCGAGCCGGCGATCTGGCAGCGGATCAACGAGGTGGTGCGCATCGTCGGTCTGGCGATCCAGCGGGCCTTCGACCCACCCCGGGTCGGGACCGCGATCGCTGGCTTCGAGGTCCCGCACTGCCACGTGCACGTCGCGGCGCTGCGGGAGCTGGCCGACCTGGACTTCGCCCGAGCGGAGACCGACCCGGATCCGGCCACGCTCGACGAGCACGCCGATCGGCTGCGGGCGGCGCTGCGGGAGCTCGGCTACGACGAGCACGTTGGCTGAGGTGGCCAGCCCGCCACCGCCCCCGCCTCCCCCGGGGGACAGTGCCCGGCCCGGGTCGGACCCCGCCGTGCCCTCCGACCCCGCAGCGCCCTCCGACCCCGCAGCGCCCCCCGCCGTGCCCTCCGACCCCGCAGCGCCC
>JBKHEJ010000272.1:0-2998 GCA_046540855.1 Nitriliruptoraceae bacterium | reverse complement strand
GCTGAACAACGCCCAACCGGCTGCCCGAGAGGGCGCGTCCACGAGCCGTGCAGCACCGGGAGGGAGCCCAGCCGCAGCGAGCGCCGGGTCCAGCGCGTGCTCGACGATGGCCCGGGCGGTCCCGAGCGCATCGGAACCGATCCGGAACACCACGGCGTTGCCGGTGCGCAGCACGCCGCAGGCGTCGGCGAACACGTTCGGGCGGCCCTCGAACACGAAGGCCACCACGCCGAGCCGGTCCGCGACCTGCTCGAGGGTCCAGCCGTCGTGCTCGACCCGCTGGAGCACCGTGCCGCGCACGCTGCCGGTCTCAGCCCAGCCACGCAGGCCGTCGACCATCCCCTGCCGCATCCGCTCGTCGAGCACGAGCCGGGTCGTGGACCGACCCCGCTCGCGGGCCGCGACGACGTCGGCCGCGTTCGCCGCCGCGATGGGCGCGAAGGTGTCGTCGTCGCCGAGGTGGTCCGCGAAGGCCGTGTAGAACGCGTCGAGCGCCGCGTCGTCCACCTCGCCGAGCGCTTCGAAGGCCGCGACGGCATCGTCGACGGCGGCCGCCGCGGCGCGGCGGTCGGCCAGCGGGACGTGCAGGAGGCTGCCGTCCGCGGGGACGGGCAGCAGCGCGTCGCCGGGCGCGAAGGCTGCCGCGAGCTCCTCGCTGACGTGGATGACGTGGTCGCCGCCGACCAGGATCGGCTGGCCGGGGGTCAGGGCGGTGAGCAGGGTGGGTTCCATACGACGCACGCTACGCAGCCTGAGCGGCGGCTGCACCCGGTCGTCCGCGAGCCGTCCGCGGCCCGTATTCGGAGCCCCCGCGCGCCGCCACCAGAGCGTCCGTGGAGCATCCCCGGACCGTCCGACCAGCTGGGGCCGTCCAGAGGCGGTGGTGGGTGCGAACGAGCGGGAGAACGCCCCGAACTACGGTCCTAGGCGGAACCTTGGGGAGGCTCCGACCGGACCACCCACCCGTCGAGCATGCAGTCAGGAGCCGTCGCGATGACCGATGACCGCGCGGTGCTGCGCATCGGGGAGGTGTCACGTCGTACCGGCGTGGCCGTCCCGACGCTGCGCGCGTGGGAGCGCCGCTACGGGCTGCTCGACCCGCAGCGCACCGACGGCGGCCACCGGCTCTACAGCGAGCAGGACATCGCTCGCGTGCGCGGGATGCAGCGCCTGCTCGACGATGGCTGGTCGGCGTCGGCCGCCGCCCGGGAGGTCCTGCGCGAGCCGGCGAGCGTCACCCGGCTGCGGCCGGTGGCTGGCAGCGGTCGCGCTTCCGACGACCTCGTCTCCCGCCTCGAGACCGCCATCGAGGCCTTCGACGGGGCCGCTGCCGACCAGGTCATCGACGACGTCTTCGCCCGGTTCGAGATCCCCCGCGCCCTCGACGAGGTCGTGTTCCCCGTGCTGCGGCGCGTCGGGGAGGGCTGGCAGGACGACCCCCGCATCATCGCCCGTGAGCACTTCGCCACCAACACCCTGCGTCCCCGGCTGCAGCGCCTGATCCGCGCGCCCTCCCGTGCCGGTGCCGCCCCGACCTGCCTCGCGGCGGCGCCGGAGGCCGAGGACCACGACCTCGGCCTGTTGGCCGCCACGGCGGTGGCCGCCGACGCCGGGTGGCGCATCCACTACCTCGGCGCCCGCATGCCGACCGCGGCGCTGGAACGCAGCGCGCAGGACCTCGATCCGGACGTGGTGCTCATCGGGTCGATGTTCCGGACCCATGCCGAGGAGTTCCTCGCCGAGCAACCCCGCTTCGGGCGCTCCGGGGTCGTGCTCGGCGGTCCGGGGTTCCTCCCGAGCGACGCGAGCCGCCTGCCCGGGGCGGTGGTGCACCGGGGGCCGATCCGCGAGCTCGCGAGCACCCTGGAGCGGGCGCTGACCTCACGGGGTGGCGTCAGCCTGTGAGGTCGGGTGGGTAACCGTCCCCCGTCGAGGAGCAGGACGCGAGCGGTCGGCCGCCGGGGTCGCGCAGCACGCGCGGCCGGCCGTGGACCGACCGGCCACAGCGTGGTCCGGTCGGCTATCGACCCGCGGGGGCTCCTGGGCCGGCCGTGGACCGACCGGCGGGGGCGGAGCCGGCCGGGTACCGCTCAGCGGGAGATGCGGAACCGGATCCGCACGTGGGTCTGGTACTCGCGGATCTGCCCGTCGACGACCACCGCCGAGGTCTCGAGCACGGTCAGCCCCTCGACGTTGCGCAGGGTCTTGGTCGCCTCTTCGAGGGCCTTGTGCGCCGCGTCCCGCCAGGACTCGGTCGAGACCCCGACGAGATCGATCGTCTTGATCACCGCCACGTTCCCACCTCCAGCCATCGACCGAGCGTAGGCGCTCGACCACCGGGAGGGGAGGGCTCAACGCAGGTAGAGGATCACCGTCATCCCGACGATCATCCCGATCGCAGCGACGACGGCCGCAGGCATCCCGAGCCGGCTGCCCTTGACGTGGGCAACGAGGCCGAACGCCATCCCGAGGGGACCGAGGATCGCGGCGAGCCCCGTGAAGGCGGCTGCCAGGCCGAGCACCAGGCCGAGCACCGCGAGCGGGGTCGCGAACCGGGGTGAGGCCTCGATCGGGGCGAAGGGGTCGTGCTCCGGTGTGGCCGCCACGGCGGATCCTCGGTGCGGGGTCGTCCATTCGGTGTGTCAGGGTCCGCCGAGGTAGCGCGGACCGACGGTGCCGGGGTGGGGCACGGGGGTAACGCCGGCGCCGGCGTCGGGTCGATGCTGCCGCGCGGCAGCAGTCTTCCTGACCTCCAGGGGGCCGCCGAGCCTACTCCACCGCGTCGAAGGGGGAGGGTACCGGCGCACCCGCTACGGTCACGGCGGGAGCAGACCGGCGGTCGCCGGACACCGCCCGGGCACTGCCGTCCGCGGACGGGCGGTCGCCCCGACGGCGGGGGCCAGCCGGAGCCGCCGGAGCCGCCGGAGCCGCCGGAGCCGCCGGAGCCGCCGGAGCAGCCGGAGCCGCCGGAGCAGCCGGACCAGCATCACCCTGGGAG
>JBKHEJ010000271.1:0-3000 GCA_046540855.1 Nitriliruptoraceae bacterium | reverse complement strand
CCGGCGTCGACGAGCAGCCGGGCCGCCGCGAGGCCGGAGCGGCCGGCGCCGATCACCAGCGCCCGCCGCACCCCGAGCGGCACCGCGCCCGGCGGCGTCCCCTCGGCTCCGGTCCCGCTCACGGCACCGTCCCCACCCGTGAGATCCACTCGGCGTAGAACACCCCGAGGCCCAGCGCGACGCCGAGGGCGGCGAGGATCCAGAAGCGCACGATGATGGTCGTCTCCTGCCAGCCGACCAGCTCGAAGTGGTGGTGGATGGGGGCCATCCGGAACACCCGCTTGCCGGTGGTGCGGAACACCGCGACCTGGATGATGACCGAGAGGGTCTCGGCCACGAACAGCCCCCCGAACAGCACGAGCAGCACCTGGGTGTTCGTGGCCACGGCCAGACCGGCCAGCAACCCGCCGAGCGCCAGCGAGCCGGTGTCACCCATGAAGATGCGGGCCGGGGGGGCGTTGTGCCACAGGAACCCGGCGCAGGCCGCGGTCACGACCGCCGCGATGATGGCGAGGTCGAGCGCCTCGGCGGAGCCCAGGCCGTAGTCGGCGGAGTTCCGGAACTGCCAGAAGCCCACCAGGATGTAGCCCCCGAAGACCAGGGAGGCGGAGCCCGCGGCCAGCCCGTCCAGCCCGTCGGTGAGGTTCACCGCGTTCGACGCGCCGGTCAGCAGCAGGAACATCCACAGGATGAACACCGGCGTGGACACCTCGATGGCGAGGTCCCCGACGATCGAGATGTTGCGGGGCAGGTCGGCGAGCTGCGGGCCCAGGGTCGCGAAGGCCACGGCGATGAGCGCCTGGCCCGCGAACTTCGTGGTCTTGTTCAGGCCGAGGTTGCGCTGCATCCGCAGCTTGATGAGGTCGTCCGCGAACCCGACCACGGCCATGCCGACGAAGGTGAACAGCACGAGCAGCCCGCCCAGGGTCAGCTCGGCGCTGCCGAGGTGGGCGACCCCGTACCCGACGAGCGCGGCGAGCACGATCGCGGTGCCCCCCATCGTCGGGGTGCCCGCCTTGGAGCGGTGGCTCTGCGGCCCCTCGTCCCGGATGGGCTGGCCGAAGCCGCGCGCCTGGAAGTAGCTGATGATCAGCGGTGTGCCGACCAGGGCGACGATCAGGGCGACGCCGGCGCCGATGAGCAGCGCGATCACGCGTCCACCTCCGCACCGACCGTCGCGGCCAGGTGGGCGAGGACCCGTTCCAGGCCCGCGACCCGGGAGGCCTTGATGAGCACGGCGTCACCGGGCGCGAGGAGGTCGGCGAGCAGCGCGGCGGCCTGCTCCGCCCCGGCCACCTCGGTGACCGCGGCGAGCCCGGCCGCCCGTGCCCCGGTCGCGAGGTGGCCCGCCTCGCCCTCCTCGTCCTCGGCGCTACGGACCACGACGAGGTGGTCGAGGCCGAGCTCGGCGCAGCGCGCGCCGATGCGGGCGTGCTCCTGCGCGGCGGTGGGTCCGAGCTCCGCCATCCACCCGAGGACGGCCACCCGCCGCCCCTCCCCCCCGATCGTCTGCAGGGTGTCGAGGGCGGCCCGGACCGCGGTCGGGCTCGCGTTGTAGGCGTCGTCGAGGACGGTGACCCCCGCGACCTCGGTGACGGCGCTGCGCCAGGGTGACACGGCGGCGTCGCCGATCGCGGCCGCGGCCGCGGCCACGTCGACCTCGAGGTGACCGGCGACGGCGAGGGCGAACAGGGCGTTGACGAGCTGGTGCCGGCCGGCGAGGGGCACCTCGAGCTGCGCCTCGCCCCACGGGGTGACGGCACGGGCCCGGGCACGCGCCCGACGGTCGAGCACCACCTCGCGGGCGTGCACGTCGGCGTCGGGCCGGTCGATGGCGACCGTGAGGCTCCTCGGGGCGAGCCGGGCCATCGCCGCGACCCGGGGGTCGGCCAGGTGCAGCACCGCGAGCCCCTCGGGGCCGAGCGAGGTGACCAGCTCCGCCTTGGCCACGGCGATGTCGTCGATCGAGCCGAAGATGCCGAGGTGGACCGCGGCGACGGAGGTGACGACCGCGACGTCGGGTGCGACGATCGGGGCGAGGTCGGCGATGTCGCCCCGGTGGCGGGCACCGATCTCGGCGATGAGCACCTCGGTGCCGCGCTCGAGGCCGAGCGCGGTGAGCGGCACCCCGAGCTCGTTGTTGAACGAGCCGCGCGAGGCGTGGGCGGCGCGTCCGGCGCCCACCGCGGCGACGGTGAGGTCCTTGACGGTGGTCTTGCCGACCGACCCGGTGATCGCCACGGTGGTGGGGGCCACCTGACGGCGCACCTCGGTGGCGAGCGCGCGCAGCGCCGCCCAGGTGTCGGCCACCGCGAGCACCGGCACCTCGACCGCCACCGGACGCTCCGCGAGCACGGCCACCGCACCGGCGGCCACGGCCTCGGCCGCGTGCGCGTGCCCGTCACCTTGGGCGGTCCTGAGCGCGATGAACAGCGGCCGGCCGGCGGGTACGGCCCGGGAGTCGGTCGCCACCGCGTCGATAACCGCCGCGCCGGCACGACCCGGCAACGGTGCCCCGACCGTGGCCGCGACCTGCGACAGCGTCAGCTCGATCACGGCCGCTCCTCCGCGCCGGTGAGGAAGGTCGCGGCGACCTCGCGGTCGTCGAAGGGGACGACCCGGTCGGCGAGCTCCTGCACGCTCTCGTGCCCCTTGCCGGCGATCAGGACGACGTCGTCCGCCCGGGCCTTCGCGAGCGCGAGGCCGATGGCGCGACGGCGGTCGGGCTCCACCACCACCGACGCTGTCGCCCCGGCCTCCAGCGCCGCGCTCGCGCCGTCGACCATCGCCGCGAGGTTCGCCCCGGGGTCCTCGCTGCGGGGGTTGTCGGAGGTGAGCACGGCGACGTCCGCAGCCGTGGCGGCCGCCCCCATGGGCCCACGTTTGCTGTGGTCGCGGTCCCCACCACAGCCGAGCACGAGCAGGAGCCGACCCCCCGCCGGCAGCGACTCGCGGACGGTGGCGACCACGGTGGTCACGGCCTCCGGCGTGTGGGCGTAG
>JBKHEJ010000270.1:0-3004 GCA_046540855.1 Nitriliruptoraceae bacterium | reverse complement strand
GCCGCACCGTCGGCCGCGGCGCGTCCGGGTCGCGCGGGGAGCGCGGGGGGTGATCGTGGCCCTGCCCGGCGTGCGGGGTGTGATCGTGGTCCTGCCCCCGGCTCATCGGAGCGGGACGTCGAGGCGCAGGAGGTCGTCCAGGGTCTCACGCCGGACCAGCTCACGGACCTCGCCGTCGCGCACCAGGACCGCTCCGGGCCGGGGCAGCCGGTTGTAGTTGGAGGCCATCGAGTGCGTGTAGGCACCGGTGGCGGCCACCGCCAGCAGGTCCCCGACGGCCAGGTCCGCGGGCAGCGGGGCGTGCTCGCGCACGAGGTCCCCGGACTCGCAGTGCTTGCCCACCACGGTCACCGCGCGGGGCGGCGCGTCGCTGGCCCGGTTGACCAGGGCGACCTCGTGCTCGGCGTCGTAGAGCGCCGGGCGGATGTTGTCGCTCATGCCGCCGTCCACGCTCACCCAGGTCGTCAGACCCGGCAGCGGCTTGATCGTGCCCACCTCGTAGAGGGTGACCGTGGAGGGCCCCACGATCGCCCGGCCGGGTTCCACCACCAGGTGCGGGATGGGGTGGTCCAGCGCCGCGCACCGCTCCGCGACGGTCTCGAGCACCGCCCGGCCGTAGCGGGCGACCTCGACCGGGTGGTCCTCGTGGGTGTAGCGGATCCCCATCCCGCCCCCGAGGTTGAGCTCCCCGAGCACGACCCCGTGCTCGTCCCGCCAGCGCGCCAGCAGGTCGAGGGTGACCTCGGCGTTGGCGATGAAGGGGTCGGTCCCGAAGATCTGCGAGCCGATGTGCGAGTGGATCCCCACCACCTCGACGTGGTCGCAGGCGAGCGCGCGCACCAGCGCCTCGTCCGCGAGCCCGAGGGAGAGGGTGAAGCCGAACTTCGAGTCGTCGTGGCCCGTGCGCACGTACTCGTGGGTGTGCGCGTCGATCCCCGGGGTGATGCGCAGCCAGACCCTGGCGACCACCCCGCGGGCGGCCGCGAGCGCCTCGAGCCGGTCGAGCTCCTCGAAGGAGTCGACGACGATGCGCCCGACGCCGACCTCGAGCGCGCGGTCGAGCTCCGCCACGGACTTGTTGTTGCCGTGCAGCACGAGACGGGCCGGGTCGACCCCGGCCACGAGGGCGGTGTGCAGCTCCCCGCCGGAGGCCACGTCGATCGTGAGCCCCTCCTCGGCCACCAGCTGCAGGATCCCGAGCGTGCACCAGGCCTTGGAGGCGTAGGTGATCTGGACCCCGGGGAAGCCCGCGAGGTAGTCGCGGCAGCGCGCGCGCACGTCCTGCTCATCGACGACCCACAGCGGGGTGCCGTGGTCGGCGGCGAGGGCGGGCAGGGACACACCGCCGACGGTCAGCGCACCCGTCGCGTCCCGGGCTGCGGTCAGGGGCCAGGGTCCGGCGGTCACCTCACATCCTCTCCGGCGCGCTGACCCGCAGCAGGCCGAGGGTGTTGGCCAGCACCTGCTTCGCCGCCACCGCGAGGTGGTAGCGGGCCCGGCCGAGCTCGACGGCTGCGGCGGTGGTGGCCGGGCTCGCCCCGCCCTCGTCCGCACCGACCGGAGCGAGGATGCGGCACTCGGTGTAGAAGCGGTGGAAGGTCCCCGCGAGCTCCTCGGCGTAGCGGGCCAGCCGCTGCGTGGCCCGCAGCTCCGCGGCCTCGGCGACCACGAGCGGCAGCTGTGCCATGGCGGTCAGCAGCGCGAGCTCCGCCGGGTGGGTCAGCAGGCTGAGGTCGGCGTCGCTGGCGGGACCCGGGTCGAAGCCACGCTCGTCGGCGTTGCGCAGCACCGAGGCGATGCGGGCGTGGGCGTACTGGACGTAGTAGACCGGGTTCTCCATCGACTGCGCCGCGACCACGGCGAGGTCGAAGTCGACGGTGGTGTCGAGCCCCTGGCGCAGGAAGTGGTAGCGGACCACGTCCGCACCGACCTCCTCGAGCACCTCGTCGAGGTCGATGGTCTCCCCGGCGCGCTTCGACATGCGCACCGGCACGCCGTCGCGCAGCAGGTTGACGAGCTGGCCGATGCGGATCTCGACCCGTTCGGGGGGGACGCCGAGGCAGGCCGCGGCGGCCTTGAGGCGGTCGACGTAGCCGTGGTGGTCGGCGCCGAGCAGGTAGTAGAGCTGGTCGGCGCGCGCCCACTTGTCGCGCAGGTAGGCACAGTCGGCGGCGAAGTAGGTCGGGCGACCGTCGGAGCGGCGCAGGACCCGGTCCTTGTCGTCGCCGTGGTCGCTGGTGCTGAGGAACAGCGCGCCGTCGGCCTCGTAGGCCTCACCGCGCGCGACCAGCTCGGCGATGGTGGCCTCGATCGCGCCGGTGGCGTGCAGCCCCTCCCGCTCGGAGAACCACACGTCGAAGTCCACGCCCATGGCGTGCAGGCCGTCCTGGATGCGCTGACGCATCGCCTCGACCCCGAGCACCCCGACCCGGGCCGATCGCTGCGCCTCGTCCTCGCCGGCGCCGGGCTCGAACAGCCCCGGGCCGTGGGCGGCGCGCAGCGTCACGGCGACCTCGCGGATCGCCTGGCCGCGGTAGTGCTCCTCGCCGAGCGGCTGGTCGGTCGCCACCAGCACGAGCGACTCACCGAACAGGCGGATCTGCTCCCCGGCGTCGTTGACGTAGTACTCGCGGGTGACCCGGTGGCCGACGGCCTCCAGCAGGGCCGCGATGGCGTCGCCGGTGGCCGCCCACCGGCCCGCACCGACGTGCAGTGGCCCGGTCGGGTTCGCGGAGACGAACTCGACGTTGACGTGGCGGCGCTCCTGCTCGGGCACCTGGCTGCGCCCGTAGGCACCCCTCTCGGCCAGCACGCGGCGGACGAGGTCCTCGTGGTAGCGGTGCGCGAGCCTGAGGTTCACGAACCCGGGTCCCGCGATCGACACCTCGGCGACGACGTCGGGGACGTCGAGGTGGTCCACGACCAGCTGCGCGATCTCGCGCGGGTTGCGCTTGGCCGGCTTGGCGAGCCGGAACTTGAGGGCCTTGCTCGCGGGCTTCTTCAC
>JBKHEJ010000269.1:0-3007 GCA_046540855.1 Nitriliruptoraceae bacterium | reverse complement strand
CGATGTCCTGCGCCAGGCTGTCGGCGACCCGGGGCACCGTGCCGTAGAGCAGGCCCCAGGACACCAGCGCCCCGAGCACCCCCGCGATCACCCCCTCGAGGACGAACGGCAGGCGGATGTACCAGTTGCTCGCGCCGACCAGCCGCATGATGCCGGTCTGCTCCCGCCGGGCGAAGGCCGCGACCCGGATGGTGTTGGCGATGAGCACGCCGGCGGCGACGAGCTGGATCGCGGCGACCACCAGGGCAGCGGTCCGCACCACGTTGGTGAAGCGCAGGAACTGGTTCAGCACCTCGCGCTGGTCGACGATCTCCTCGACCCCGGGGTAGGTCGAGAACTGGTCCGCGATGACGTTGAACAGGTTCGGGTTCTCGAGCCGCACGCGGAAGGAGGCCGGCAGGGTGTCCGGGTCGATCGCGTCGATCAGGGACTCCTGGTCGGCGAACATCTCCGTGAACCGCTCGTAGGCGTCCTGCTTGGACTCGTAGAACACCTCGGCGACGACCTCGTTGGCCTCGAGATCCTGGCGCAGTTGCTCCTGCTGCTCCGGGGTGATGGCCGCGTCGCAGCCGCGCTCGTCGCACAGGTAGATCGAGACCTCGACCCGGCCGGTCCAGTCGTCGGTGGCGAGGTCGACCTGCTCGCTCAGCAGCAGGCTCGCCCCGAGCAGCGTCAACGACACCGTGACCGACAGGATCACCGCGACGGTCATCATCAGGTTGCGGCGCAGCCCGACGAAGGCCTCGCGGATCACGTAGCTCCAACGCGCGGTCATCCTGCCTCCAGATCAGCCCGGGATCCCGGGAGGTCGCCGTTGAAGCTCAGCCCCCGTAGCCGTACACGCCACGGGACTGGTCACGGACGACGTGGCCGTTCTCCAGCTCGATCACCCGCCGCCGCATGGAGTCCACGATGTGCTGGTCATGGGTGGCCATGACGACGGTCGTACCGGTGCGGTTGATGCGGTCGAGCAGCTTCATGACCCCCACCGAGGTGGAGGGGTCGAGGTTGCCGGTCGGCTCGTCGCAGAGCAGGATCCGCGGGTTGTTCACGAAGGCGCGGGCGACCGAGACGCGCTGCTGCTGGCCGCCGGACAGCTCGTGGGGGTGCGAGCGGGCCTTGTCCTCGAGCCCCACGAGCTCGAGCACCTCGGGGACGCGCTTGTCGATCTCGCGCCGCGAGCGGCCGATGACCTCCAGGGCGAAGGCGACGTTCTCGTACACCGTCTTGTTCTCGAGCAGCTTGAAGTCCTGGAACACGTACCCGATCTCGCGGCGCAGCACCGGCACCTTCCAGGACCGCAGCTTCGCGAGGTTCTTGCCGGCGACCCAGATCTCACCCTCGTCGGGGAGCTGCTCGCGGGTCAGCAGCTTCATGAACGTGGACTTGCCGGATCCCGACGGCCCGACGACGAAGACGAACTCCCCCTTGGCCACGTCGACGGTCACGTCCTCGAGCGCGATGACCTGGTCGTCGGCACCACGCTTGTAGGTCTTGGTGACGTTCTCGAGCTTGATCACGGCATCCGCCAGGGGTCAGGAGAGGGCCGGTCGGCAGCGGGGGAGGGTACAACCTCCGTCTGCGGCGACCGTGCAGACACGGTCGGGTGCGCACGGCCAGGGCGCCATGACCTCGCAGCGGGCCCGCGCTGCCCGGCTCGCGTCGCACGCGGCGCGTGCGGTCAGGTCTCGCGCTCGCTGGCCTCGCGCACCCGACGGCGCAGCTCCGCCTCCATGAACGCGTCGAGGTCACCGTCGAGCACGTCGGCGACGTTGCCGGTCTCGTGCTCGGAACGCAGGTCCTTGACCATCTGGTAGGGGGCGAGCACGTAGCTGCGGATCTGCGAGCCGAACCCGACGTTCTGGACCCCGCCGCGCAGCTCGTCGAGCTCCTCCGCGCGCTTCTGCCGCTCCAGCTCCGCGAGCTTGGCCTTCAGCACCCGCAGCGCCGCCGCCTTGTTCTGGTGCTGGGACTTCTCGTTCTGGCAGCTGGCCACGATCCCGGTCGGCAGGTGGGTCACGCGCACCGCGGAGTCGGTGGTGTTCACGCTCTGACCCCCCGGCCCCGAGGAGCGGTACACGTCGACACGCAGCTCCTCCTCGGGGATCTCCACCTCGTCGTCGAGCTCGGGAAGGACCGGGACGACATCGACCAGCGCGAAGGAGGTCTGGCGCCGGGCCTGGGAGTCGAAGGGGCTGATGCGCACCAACCGGTGGACCCCGTGCTCGACGGTCAGCCACCCGTAGGCGTCGGGGCCGCGGACCTCGAAGGAGGTGGACTTCAGCCCCGCCTCCTCCCCGTAGGACTGGTCGTACACCTCGGTGTCGTAGCCCCGCCCCTGCGCCCACCGCAGGTACATCTTCTGGAGCATCTGCGCCCAGTCCATCGCATCCACGCCACCCTCGCCGGCGTGGATGGAGACGATCGCGTCCTCGTGGTCGTACTCGCCACCGAGCATGGTCGCGACCTCGAGCCGGTCGAGCTCGGCGCGGACCGCCTCGAGCCCCGCGTCCACCTCGGCGGCGGAGGCAGCGTCGCCCTCCTCCTCGGCCAGCTCCGCCAGCACCTCGAGGTCGTCGAGCCGCTCGAGCAGGGCGTCGAAGCGGGTCAGCTCCTCGTCCACACGGGACAGCTGGGTGGTGACCTGTCGGGCGTGCTCCGGGTCATCCCACAGCCCCGGCTCCGCCGCGCGCTCCTGCAGCTCGCCACGCCGGTCCCGCTTGACCGCGATGTCGAGATCGGCCTCGAGCTGGGTGACCCGCGTGCGCGCGGTAGCCAGCTCATCGGCGTGGCTCGAAGCCATCGAGGGTCCTTCCAGGCGGGCGCGGGGCGCAACGGACAGCGGGCCGGCGTGTCTGGCGCCGGCCCACGATGCTACCCAGCATGCCCGGTAGGCCGATGAGCGACGGTCAGCTCGCCGAGGTCACCGAGAGCACGACCTCGAAGCTCCACAGCTCGCTGCTGGAGGCCACCGGGCCACCACGGCTGTCCGCACCGGGGTGCCCCT
>JBKHEJ010000268.1:0-3059 GCA_046540855.1 Nitriliruptoraceae bacterium | reverse complement strand
CACGCCGATGATGCGGGCACCGGCGGCCGCAGCCCGCGACAACTCGATCTCGTCGTGCACCTCGACGAGCGCGTGCAGGCCGGCCTCCTCGCACGCCGCCAGCAGGGTGGCGAGCGCGGGGTCGTCGAGGGCCGCCACGATGAGCAGGACCGCGGCGGCCCCGCACGCGCGGGCCTCCCAGACCTGCGAGACGTCGACGAGGAAGTCCTTGCGCAGCGCCGGGATGCCGAGCGCCGCGACCGCGGCGAGGTCGTCGAGCGACCCGCCGAACCGGCTCGGCTCCGTCAGGACCGACACCGCCGCAGCACCGCCGTCGCGGTAGCGCGCCGCCTGCGCGGCCGCGTCGAGGTCGGGGGCGATCGGCCCCTTCGACGGTGAGGCGCGCTTGACCTCGGCGATCAGCGCGACGCCCTCACCCGCGAGCGCGGCGTGGAACGACGGCGGCGACGGGCGCTCGCGCGCCCGGGCTTCCAGGGCGTCCAGGGGCTCGCGCGCGCGAGCCTCGGCGACCCGCTCACGCGCGGTCGCCAGCAGCTCGTCGAGGTAGGTGGGCAAGACGCTCCGGTCGGTCCCGGGTGCGGTCGGGGACGGTGAGCGTACGGGGTCGCTCAGGTGGGGCGCAGGTCCTCGGCCGCCCGGATCGCCGCGAGGACCGCACCCGCCTTGTTGCGGGTCTCCTCCTCCTCGGCGTCCGGGCGGGAGTCCGCGACGATGCCCGCCCCGGCCTGCACGTAGGCGGTGCCGCCGGCGAGGACGACGGTGCGGATCGTGATGCAGGTGTCGAGGTTGCCGGCGAAGTCCACGTACCCGATCGCCCCGGCGTACGGCCCCCGGCGGGTCGGCTCGAGCTCGTCGATCAGCTGCATGGACCGGACCTTCGGGGCACCCGAGACGGTCCCGGCCGGGAAGACCGCCCGCAACACGTCGACGGGTCCGAGGCCGTCGCGGATGCGTCCCCGCACGGCGCTCACGAGGTGCATGACGTGGCTGTACCGCTCCACGTGGAGCATGCCCTCCACCTCGATGCTGCCGACGTCGCACACCCGGCCGAGGTCGTTGCGGGCGAGGTCGACGAGCATGACGTGCTCGGCCCGCTCCTTGGCGTCGACGATCAGCTCCTGCTCGTAGCGGCGGTCCTCCTCCAAGGTCGCGCCGCGGGGGCGGGTGCCGGCGATCGGCCAGGTCTCGACGGTGCGGTCCTGGACCTGGACCAGCGCCTCGGGTGAGGACCCGACGATCTGGGCGTCCCCGAGGTCGAGCAGGTAGAGGTAGGGCGAGGGGTTGATGACGCGCAGCACCCGGTACAGCTCGAAGGCGCTCACGTCGGTCTCGACCGCGAAGCGCTGGCTGAGGACGGTCTGGAAGGTGTCACCGGCGCGGATGTGCTCCTTCACCCGCTCCACCATCGCCTGGTACCCGCCCGGGGCGAGGTTGGAGGGTGCGGCCTCGGCCGGCTGCGTCCGCGGGGGGGCGGCCGGTGGCAGCGGCGGGGCGGCGGTGGCGAGCCGGTCGAGCACCGCGGCGCAGGCGTCCACGGCCGCGTCGTAGCGCGCACCGAGCTCGGTCGGGTCGTCGGTGTCGGCGACGACGACGTTCGTGACCACCGTGAGGACCTGGCGCAGGTGGTCGAGCGCCACCACGTGGCGCGGGAACAGCAGGTGCACGTCGGCGAGCCCCAGATCGTCCCGACCGGTCGCGGGGATGTCCTCGACCTCGCGGATGACGTCGTAGCCGAGGTAGCCCACCGCGCCGCCGTGCAGGGGGAGGTCGAGCAGGGCCGGGGCCCGGTAGGCCTCGGTCGCCCGCGCGAGCGCCTCGAGCGCCCCCTCGGCCCCGGCGACGGCCGCGGGTGGCTCGCCGTGCCAGGTGACCTGACCGTCACGTCCGAGCAGGGTGAGGAAGGGGTCGATCCCGACGAAGGAGTACCGCCCCCACCGCTCGCCGTGCTCGGCCGACTCGAGCAGGAAGCTCGGGCCGTCCCCGGACAGCTTCGCGTACACCGACAGCGGGGTCTCGAGGTCGGCCAGCACCTCGCGCCAGACGGGGACGAGCCCGTGCTCGCGCGCGAGCCGGACGAAGGTCTCGCGGTCGGGTCCGATCACGGCGCGTCCTCCTCGGTCCTCGCCAGCGGTGGCGCGGCCGCGCTCGGGCCCGCCGGTGCCCCTTCGAGCCGACGGTGGAAGCAGGAGCGCTCGCCGGTGTGGCAGGCCACCCCGTCGCCCTGGTCGACGAGGTAGAGCACGACGTCGGCGTCGCAGTCGACCCGGATCTCCACGACCCGCTGGGTGTTGCCGGAGGTCGCGCCCTTGTGCCACGGCTCCTGGCGGGAGCGGGAGAAGTACACGGCCTCCCCGACCTCGAGGGTGCGGCGCAGGGCGGCGGCATCGGCCCAGGCGACCATCAGCACCTCGCCGGAGTCGTGCTGCTGGACCACCACCGGGATGAGCCCGGCCGCGTCGAAGCGCAACCGGTCGATGGCCGTCGCGGCGTGTCGCTGCGTCCCGCCTGGTGCGGTCGGCTCGGCGCTCAGGTGGACCTGCGGGTGCTCCACGGCTCCCCCGGACGGTGGCGGGCTCGGTCCCGCCCACGGGTACCCGGGGACGGGCTGCGAGCCTACTGCTCGCCCCGTCCGGTGGACCATCCACCGCACCGACCCGGAGGCTGCGGCGGGGCGGACGGGCACGGCCGAGAGGTCCGTCCCGGTCGGGTCGTCCCGATCGGCGGACCAGGCCGCCCGACGGCGCTGCGGCGGCTACGTTGACCATCACCCGCGAGGAAGGTGAGCACGTGACCTACCCGGCAGCCTGGCACCCGATCCGCTCCGTCGGTACGAGTACCGGTACTGGGACGGGCAGCGCTGGACCGAGCACGTGGCCAACCAGGGCGTCGCCGGCGTCGACCCGACGGGGCTCGAGCCCGCGGGCGGCCAGGCACCGGCCCAGGCCTGGGGGGCGCGCACGGCGCAGCCCCAGCAGCCGTCCCAGCCGGCCGGCACGCCTGAGGCCTGGCAGCAGCCAGCCGCCGCACCGCAGGCCTGGCAGCAGCCAGCCGCCGCACCG
>JBKHEJ010000267.1:0-3072 GCA_046540855.1 Nitriliruptoraceae bacterium | reverse complement strand
CGTCACACCCCTCTGGCACCGTTCTGCCGGCTATGGCATGGAACCCTTGGCGGACCCTCAAGACCCGCACCGACACCCTCCTCGGCGTCGTCGACCTGCCCGAGCGGCTCGGCGGCGCCGTGGCCATCCCCCATCCCGGCGGCGACGTCGTGCTCCTCGACCGGAGCCTCACTCAGCGGCAGCGGTCGCGCGCGCTCGCGCACGAGCTCGTCCATCTCGAACGCGGCGGCGGCGCCGACGCGCCGGGGATGCCCGAGCAGTGGAAGCCGGTCGTCGCCCGCGACGAGCAGCAGACCGACGACGAGGCCATCACCCGGCTGGTGCCCCTCGGCGACCTCGCCCGCTGGGCCCGCCGCCGGCTGACCGCCGGTGACACCGTCGAGCCGCACCAGGTGGCCGAGGAGTGGCACGTCACCGACGACGTCGCGCTCCGCGCCCTCGAGCTGACGCTGTCGCACCCGACGCTCCGCGCGATGGTCACAGCCGCCACACCGGAGCGGACACCCGATCCGGGTTGAACCGGTTTCGCGGCCCCGACGCTCGAGCCACCTCGACACGGTCGATGAGAGCGGTGACGACCGCTCGCCGCTGCGGCCAGTCGAGCGCCTCCCAGTCGCTGGGCAGCTCCACCGTGGCGGGTTGGTCGGCGAGCTGCTGCTGCGCCGCCTGGCGCCGCTCCTCGACCAGGGTGCGGAGCCGCTGCCAGTCCGCCAGCGACAGCCTGCCGGCGGCGTACCACTCGTCGAGCTCGGCGAGACGCCGCTCGGCGGCGTGTTGCTCGGCCACCGCGACGTCGTCGCCGCGGTCGGGTCGGTGCGCGGCCAGCCGGCCGTTGTCGACGGCGGCGGCGATCATGTCGCCGACGTGCTCCTCGAGCGGGTCGGCGAGAATGGACACGCCGCCACAGCCGCCCTTGACCTTGAGGCAGGCATAGGCGCGTTGGCCAGTCGACCGCGGGGCGGCGTGCAGCTGCTGGCCGCACTCCCCGCACACCACGACTCCCGTCAGCAGGTACCGGCGGGCGGGTTGGCCGCGACGCCGCGCAGGATCCGTCAACACTGCCCTGACCCTCCGCCAGGTCACCTCGTCGAGGATCGCCGGCCACGCTGCTGCGCGTAGGATCCCGCGATGCTCCCGCCTGCCCGCGATGCGCGCGGAGATCAGCAGTGTCCGCAGCGACGTCGTCGACCAGGCCGCCCCCGTCGACGTGGCGACCCCACGGGCGGTCCAGTCGTCCCGGATCGACCACAGGGACTCGCCTGCGAGCACCCGCCGGGCGGCCTCACGGATCAGCTGCGCCTCGTCTACGCGGACGGTGGCCCGGTCGTCCTCGAAGCCGAAGGGCCGGTTGCCGCCGCCGGCGACCCGCCCGGCCTCGGCGATCTCGAGGTGCTTGCGACGCAGCCGGCGGGACTTGTCCTCGGACTCCTTGCGGGCCACCGACCCGACGATGCGGGCGGCCAGTCTGCCCTCCGGGGTGGAGAGGTCGTAGTCGCCGGCGGTGACCGTCGCGATGGCCACGGAGGTCTGCTCGATCACGTCGATGAAGTCCTCGAGCTCACGAGGGGAGCGGTGCAGCCGGTCGGGGTGCCAGGCGACGATCGCGTCGACCTGCCCGTCTGTGACCTGGTCGAGCAGCTGCTGGTAGCCGGGCCTTGGCTTGCCGGAGTAGGCGGACAGGTCGTTGTCGGTGTGGACCGCGGCGACGGTCCAGCCGAGCCGGCGGGCGTGCTCCTCGCAGTCGTCCTGTTGCCGGCGGACGCCGAGGCCGGCGCCCTGCCGGTCTTGGGAGATGCGGGCGTAGATCGCAGCGCGGGTCATCGCCGCTAGGCTACATGTGGTTCCATGCGGGCACCGTCGGGCACCTTGGCGGGATCATGAGATGCATGACGAGCGGTGCACACCGATCGAAAGCGTATGCCAAGATTACCCGGCTCTGTCACGACGAATGGAGGCGCGCATGTCAGACCAGCAGGCATCCGGCAGCCCTGAGAGCGAAGCGCGGCCAGCCAAGCGCCCTTGGTGGAAGAAGAAGCGGTACGTCATCCCCCTCGGGCTGCTCGCGCTCATCATCGCGGTGCCCACCGGCGACGACGACGGTCAAGACGACGTCGCCGACGCTGGCGACGAGCCCGAGGAGTCGCAGGACGAGGCGAACGAGGAGGAGGCCGAGGAGCCCGAAGAGGAGCCCGAGGAGGGGGGCGAGGAGGGGGGCGAGGACGAGGCGGAGCCCGCAGACGAGGACACGCGGGACGAGGAGTCATCCGCATCCGACGGTGTGGAGGTCCCAGACGTCGCGGGCCTGTCCGTCGCCGACGCTGCCAGCGAGCTGGAGACGGTCGGTTTGACCGCCTCTCCGATGAGCGACGAGGGGACCGTCGATGCGACCAGCCCGGACATAGGCGAGGCCGCCGAGGAGGGCGAGGAGGTCGTGCTGTGGGTCGAGCCCCCGCCGATCGAGCTGTCCGGCTCCGGGGATACGCTCACCGACCCGATCGAGCTCGACTCCGATGTCGGGCTGTGGGAGTTTACCCACGACGGTGACGCCAACTTCATCGTCGAGGCCCTCGACGGAGACGGCGAGGTGATCGATGTCTTCGTCAACGAGATCGGATCGTACGACGGGTCGACGGTGCTGGGCTTGATGCCCTCAGAGGTGCAGCTCGACGTGCAGGCCGACGGGGCGTGGACCGTCGAGGTGCGCCAGCCGACGTTCCTCGCGGCCGAGGACCTGCCTCTCGAGCTCGAGGGAGACGGCGACGACGTGACGCCGGTGTTCACCGGCGAGGGCGGCGCAGCGGAGGTCGCCTACAGCCATGAGGGTGACGGCAACTTCATCCTCGAGGTGTATGACGACTTCGAGGCCGTCGATCTGCTCGCCAACGAGGTCGGCTCGACCGAGGGGTCGACGGCGGGCCGCTTCGACGCCGACTGGGCCTACGTGATCGATGTGACCGCCAACGGTCCGTGGACCGTGTCGATCCAGCCGTAGTCTGCAGCCGGGCCACTGCTGGGAACGCGAAAGGCCCCGCCCGGAGGCGGGGCCAGTCGCGCCTCGGCCGGGAGCGGAGG
>JBKHEJ010000266.1:0-3103 GCA_046540855.1 Nitriliruptoraceae bacterium | reverse complement strand
TACGCCGCTCGGCTGGCCGCCGGCCCTGCGGCCGTCCGCGCCGTGCCGCGCCTGGTGCGCGAGAACCTCGGCAGGGACCGCGCGGACGCGCTGGCTGCGGAGCTCACCGCGCAGGTCGAGGCGGTCGCGGGACCGGACGTGCGTGAGGCGGTCACCGCCCACCTCGAGGGGCGTGCGCCGCGCTTCGCTGGCCGCTGACCGCGCAGCTGGCAGCGGTCGTGCGAGGTCAACGCCTGCGACCGCTGTGGTCACGCGGACGTTGGCCGACCGGATGGGGGGAGGACCGGTGCGCGCCACCTCGTCCCCAGGTACAGTCGCAGCACCCGACCAGGCCAGCGATGACCATGCCGCTTTCCGAACACGAGGAGAACGTCCTCGCGGAGATCGAGCGCCAGCTCGCCGCGGAGGACCCACGCTTCGCGACCCGCGCGCGCCGCCGTCTGAACCTCTCGCGGTCCGGGCAACGCACCTTCGCGATCGTGCTCGGCGTGATCGGCGTCGCTGCCATCCTGTCGATCGGGTTCCTGCCGTCACCGTGGCAGATCGTGGTCCCCGGCCTCGGGTTCGTCGGGCTGTTCACGGCGGTGATCCTCGGCGTCAGCTCGCGGCGCGCCAGCGACGACACCCCGAGCTTCGTCCCGCCGGACGACCGCGGCTGATCGGCGCTGCCAGCGCTAGCGGCCGCGCCACCACCGGGCCAGCTCCTCCCACCGCGCCGCCGCCGCACCGCGCAGCGCCCGGGCGCGTGCCCGCAGCGCATCCGAGGTGGAGACCGACGCGGCCAGGTGCGTGCGTGCCTGCTCCAGGGTCAGGACCGCGGCCGCGGCCCGCTCCGGGCCGATGTCGGCACTGAAGGCGGCCTCCTGCACCATCCCCGCCACCGCGCTCGTGCCCGGAGGGACCTGCTGCTCTCCCTCCCAGCGGCGCAGCACCTCGGCGGTCGTCTCCGCCGCGCCGCGTCCCCGCCCGAGCCGTCGCGCGGTGCGGAACAGCTCACGTTGTGCTGAGAGGACGGCCGCCTGCGGGTCGCTGGTGAGGGTGGCGGCCTGCCGGCGCCGCTGCCGCTGCCCCCACGCGAACAGCGCGGCGACCGCACCGAGGAGGAGCAGGACGGCCAGCACCGGTGCGGGCCCCGGCGTCGATCGCGCGCCGGAGGCGGAGGTGGCGGGGTCCTCGCTCGCGTCCTGCTGCTCCGGGACCTCCGGGGCGGTCTCCTCGGCGTCCGGGGGAACCTCCTCGGTCAGGGGCTGGTCGGGATCCGGGGTGGTCGACTCGGCAGCGCGCTCGGCCTCGCTTCGGACCGGGAGCAGCTCGTCGGCACGGGGGACGAGCTGGGCGCCGTCGGACCGCGGGGTCGGCTCGAAGGTCACCCAGCCGTAGCCGGGGAAGAGCACCTCCACCCAGGCGTGGGCATCGCTCGTGCTCACCACGTAGGTCTCGAGCGCGGCCTCCGGATCGGCGGCGACGCGCTCACCGGGGAGGAAGCCGACGGCGACCCGGGCCGGGATCCCCGTCTCGCGCAGCATCACCGCCATCGCGGTCGCGAAGTACTCGCAGTAGCCGACCCGATCCTCCAGCACGAAGCGGGTCAGCGCGTCCTCGCCGCGCAGCGCCGGCACGTCGAGGTCGTAGGTGAACCCGCCCTCGGGCCCGATGAACCAGTCCTGCAGGGCGAGCACCTGGTCGATGGTCGTCTCGGCACCCGCCTCAGCGTACACCTCACGGGCGAGCTCCCCGAGCTCCGGGTAGGGGCGGGGCAGGGCGGTGGCGGCCTCCGGCACCGCGGGGTCCCCGGCGACCTCGCGCAGCGCCTCGATGGTCGGCGCGGGCTGCTCGGCCAGGACCCGGTAGGCGGCACCCGGGGTGAGTCCCACGCGCGGTTCGCGCAGGAGGTCGCCGGAGTCGTAGGCCGCGAGGAAGCCGCCCTCGGTGGACCAGACCAGCTCGTCCCGGATCGGGCCGAGCACCTCGGTCGGCTGGTAGGGCAGCGGGACGTACAGGTTCTCCAGCGCCAGCACCTCGATGTCCGCCTCGATGGGGCGGGTGCTGAGGGCCGGCTCCTCGGGGGGCAGCGGCCCGTCGGCGGGGAACAGGCGGGTCGGGTCGGGTCGGAAGGTGCCGGCACCTTCCGGCCCCAGCCGCCAGGTGCTGCCGTCGAAGGTGTCGAGACCGGCGAGCCGCAGGTAGGTCGGCTGGGACGCCCGGACCTGCAGCACCTCGCGCTCCTCGGGGGCGCGCAGCCGGGTGGAGACGTCCACGATCGGCTGGTAGCCGCGGGGGGTCCCCCCCGAGCCGAAGCTCGCGAGGGCCTCGGCCTGGTAGCCGGGCAGCACCCAGGGAGCGGCGGTCCCGGCCGCCACCGCGACGCCGAGCAGGACGAGCCCGCTGACGGGCAGCACGGCCGGTCCGGGGGCGCTGGCCTGGACGTGGGCGAGCGCGAGGGCGCCCGCGGCGACCAGCCACGGGACGACGTGGGTGAGGCTCGCCTCGGCGGGGGAGGGGACCGCCAGGGGCACGGCCCACAGCGTCACCAGCAGCAGCAGCGCCGGCCCGAGCGCGCGAGCGCGCAGCAGCAGCTCCGCGGCGAGCGCCACGATGAGCCACCACCCGACCACGAGCAGCAGCAGCAGTCCCGGCACCACGGTGACCGGTGCCACCTCCTCCGCGATGGCGACCGCGCCCGCGTCGGCGAGCTCGAGGAGCGCCTGCCACTGCGCGCCGACACCGTCGCCCCAGCCCGCCCCCACACCGAGCAGGCGCGGGAGCCCGGCGAGCAGCAGCAGCGCGGAGAGGGGCAGCGACAGCAGCGCCGGTACCCGCGCCCACCGGGCCAGGAGCGCGACGACGATGGCGCCCGCGGCCGCCAGCAGGGCGGTCTGGCGCCAGAGGTTGTCGGCGAACACGCGGTCGTAGGCCGGGAGGGTGGCGAGCGCCACGAGGGCGAGGATCACGGCGAGCGCGAGGTCACGGCGCATCAGCGTGCCTCGGCGGGTCGGGACCGGCCCCGGCCGAGGAGGCCGAGCCAGGCGTCGGGGACGCGATCGTCGGCGCCGACCCGCACCGCGCGCCAGCCCGCCGCGCGCAGCCCGGCGACCGCGGTGAC
>JBKHEJ010000265.1:0-3104 GCA_046540855.1 Nitriliruptoraceae bacterium | reverse complement strand
CCGCCGACGAGGACGACCCGCGCGCCACGGTCCTCGTGCGTTGGGCGCCCTCGACGCCGCAGGAGACCCGGACCGCACTGCTCAGCGCGCACGGCCCGTGGCGTCCGGTGACCGACCGGATCGACGCGGTCGAGGTCGGGGTTGCCCGCAGCCCGGCCGTCGCGGCCGCGCTCGCCAGGCACCCGGCCGTGGAGGTCGCTGAGCCGGACCGCCCGGTCCTGCTCGCCTCCGGTGACCTCGCACCCGCCACAGCCCCGGACGATCCCCTCTTCCCTGAGCAGTGGGGCCTGGAGAACACCGGCCAGTTCGTGCTCGCCGATGGCACCCGGTCCGCGCCCGGGATCGACGTCGCTGCCCGGCACGCCTGGGCCCGGACCGAGGGCGATCCTGAGGTGACGGTGGCCCTGCTCGACGCCGGCGTGGACCTCGCCCACCCCGACCTGAGCGGGGCCTTCTGGAGGAACCCTGGCGAGGAGGCCGACGGCCGTGACAACGACGGCAACGGCATCGTTGACGACATCGCCGGTTGGGACGTGCTCCGGAACACCGGCATCGACCCCGACCGGCCCGAGACCAGCCCTGCCGAGCCGCACGGCACCCAGGTCGCGGGGGTGATCGCGGCCCAGGCGCGCGACGGCGTGGGCATCGCCGGTCTCGCCCCGAACGTGCGGCTCATGGTGCTGCGAGCCTTCGAGCAGGACCCCACCAGCCAGGCGGTCGGGCGCAGCGACATCGCCACGCTGGTCGCGGCCATCGACTACGCCGTCGCGAACGGTGCCGACGTGCTGAACGCTTCGTGGGAGTCTCCGACCGACAGCGAGGTGCTCGAGCGGGCGGTCGCCGAGGCCGGCATCCCCGTGGTGGCGGCGGCAGGCAACCGTGGGCTGGACCTCGACCTCGCCGGGACCGCGCTGCCAGCCAGCGCCATCCTCCCCAACCTCGTCGCGGTCACCGCGATCGACCCGGCGGGCCGCGTACCCCGCTTCGCGAACCTCGGTGCCGGGACCATCGACCTCGGCGCGCCGGGGCTGGGCATCGTCACGACCGCACCCGGCGGCACCTACACCTCCCTGTCGTCCGGCACGGTCTCCGGCACCTCCTTCGCGACCCCGTTCGTGAGCGGGGCGGTCGCGCTCGGCCGGTCGCTGGCACCGACCACCTCGGTACCCGACCTGCTGGACGTGCTGCTGCGCACGACCGTCGCGCACGAGCCCCTCGCCGGACGCACCACGACCGGGGGGCGACTGGACGTGGGGGCCTTCCTCGCGGGCTTGGAGCGTCCCGTCTGCGGCGCCGACGACCTGCCGGTCGCCGGGTTCGTGGACGTCGAGGTGACCAGCGCCCACGCGCGGGCGATCGACTGCGTCGCCGCGGTCGGGGTGGCCACGGGCTACCCCGACGGGACCTTCCGGCCGGATCAGGACGTCACCCGCGGCCAGCTCGCGAGCTTGCTGGCCGGGATGCTGCGCGCCGCCGGGATCGACCCGACGGCGGCCGACGACGCGAGCTCCGGTGACGATGCCGAGGAGGGCACCGGCGACGCCGCCGAGGGCACCGACGACGCCGACGACGACGGCGAGGCAGGTTCGGGTGTCGAGGTGGTGGATGCGTTCCCGGACGACGACGGCTCGGTCCACGAGTCAGCGATCGACGTGCTGGCGGCGCTCGGCGTGCTGCAGGGCGGCGCGGATGGCCGCATCGACCACACCGCGCCGGTCACCCGCGGGCAGCTCGCCGCGCTGGTGACCCGCACCGTGGAGGTGATCGACGGCGAGGAGCGCGCGTCCAGTCGTTCCTGGTTCCCCGACGCGGTCGGCACCACCCACGAGGACGCGATCGGTGTGGCCCGCGATCTCGGGATCGTCCGGGGGAGGGATAGGGTGACCTACGACCCCGCCGCAACCACACGGCGCGACCAGTTGGCCAGCACGCTGGCCCGCGCGCTGGATGCGCTCGGCCGGGCGGACGTCGATCTGGCCGTTCCCGATCCAGCCGCGCTCGCGACGGCGGGCGCCGGGTAGTGCGGGACCAGCGTCGGGGAGGACGGAGGATGGTGGCAGGCGGGGGCCCGGGCAAGCGCACCGCCCGCGCGGTGGCGGCGGTCGGTGTCGGCGCGCTCGTGCTCGCAGCGCTGCCCTTCGGTCACACAGCAGCGACCGCCGATCCGGTCACGCTCGAGGACCTCGAGCCGGTCACCACCGACGACCCGCTGGCGAGCGTCCAGTGGTACCTGGACGAGACCCGGGTCCGGGAGGCTTGGAACCTCACCCGTGGTGTGCCGGAGGTGACCGTCGCGGTGATCGACACCGGCACCGATCCGGTCCACCGCGACCTCGCCGGGGCCTTCTGGCGCGACCCGGCCTCCGACCGCCGCGGTCGCGACCTCCTCAACGGCGCGAGCGACCCGTACGACCAACCGTCGACCGACTGGCACGGCACCGCGGTCGCCGGCGTGCTCGGCGCCCGAGCCGACGACGACTACGGGATGGCGGGGGTCGCGCCCGAGGTGTCGGTGCTCAGCATGAAGATCTACGACTCGGCCGGGCTGGACGAGCCGCCGCAGCTCGAGGGCGGGTACAGCTCCGCCATCGAGGCGATCCGGGCCGCGACCGAACTCGGTGCGGACGTGCTGCTGCTGGCTTGGGGCGGGCAGGACCCGAGCGACCGTCTGCGGGACGCGATCGCCGAGGCAGGTGTGCCGGTGGTCGTCGCCGCCGGTAACGACGGCCAGGACCTGTCCAACGACCCCGACATCCCCCGCTACCCGGCGATGGAGCAGCTCCCGAACCTGGTGACCGTGACCGCCTCCAACCTGGAGGGGGATGTCTGGACCGATAGCGCAGGCGGTGGCGCGAACATCGGGGTGCGGCACGTGGACATCGCCGCTCCCGGCGAGCTGATCGTGGGGCCGACGGCCGGCGCCGAGCACCGCGACCACTCCGGGACCTCCTTCGCAGCCCCGCAGGTCGCGGGGGCGCTCGCGCTGGCGCTGTCGCTGGCGCCCAGCGCGGACGCTGCGGAGCTGGTCGGCGCGCTCAACCGCACCGCGCGACCGACCGACGGGCTCGACGACGCGGTGACCTCCGGCGGGATCCTGGATGTCG
>JBKHEJ010000264.1:0-3108 GCA_046540855.1 Nitriliruptoraceae bacterium | reverse complement strand
CGGCCGGAGGGCCGGCGCGGCGCTACTAGCCTGCCACCTCGCTGCGGGGACCGCGCCATCGCGCGAGCAACGCCGGCGCGTGGAGCCGGTCCGCGCACGCGGGCGCGAGGTCGCCACCACCCAGCCACCACCTCGCCACCACCTCGCCACCACCTCGACATCGCCGTTCCGAACCGCCGTTCCGACATCCCGGAGGTCCCCATGGCTCGCAACGTGCTGGTGCTCGGTGGCGGCGGTCGCGAGCACGCGCTCACCTGGGCGCTGGCCCGCTCAGCCTCGGTCGCCGAGGTGGCGAGCGCGCCGGGGAACCCCGGGACCGCGACCCTCGGCCCGACCCACGCGATCGATGCCGAGGATCCGGCGGCGGTCGTCGCGCTGGCGAAGCGGCTGGGGACCGACC
Source organism: Nitriliruptoraceae bacterium (assembly GCA_046540855.1). Lineage (GTDB taxonomy): Bacteria > Actinomycetota > Nitriliruptoria > Nitriliruptorales > Nitriliruptoraceae > T1Sed10-7. Next base: position 2,708 of record JBKHEJ010000264.1, on the reverse strand, counting down.
TCGTCGTGGTCGGGCCGGAGGCACCGCTGGTCGCCGGGGTCGTCGACGCGTTGGCGGCCGCGGGCATCGCCGCCTTCGGGCCGCCTGCCGCCGCCGCCGCGATCGAGGGCTCGAAAGCCTTCGCGAAGGAGGTCATGGCGGCCGCCGGCGCCCCCACCGGTGGGGCCGTGGCGACCAGCGACCGCGACGAGGCGTACGCAGCGCTCGAGCGGTTCGGCGGACCCTACGTGGTGAAGGCGGACGGGCTCGCCGCCGGCAAGGGGGTGCGGATCTGCGCGGACCTCGCCGAGGCGCGGGACGCGGTCGACGACGCCCTGGTCCGCGGGGTGTTCGGTCCGGCGGGCAGCCGCGTGGTCATCGAGGAGTTCCTCGCCGGCCCCGAGCGCAGCGTGTTCGGCGTGTGCGATGGCACCGAGGTGGTGCTTCTCGAGCCGGCGCAGGACTACAAGCGGGCGCTCGACGGTGACGCGGGGCTCAACACCGGTGGCATGGGGGCCTACACCCCGGTACCGGGGTTCGCGCTCGCGGACGTCGACCACCTCAAGGACCTCGTGTTCCGGCCGGTGCTCGCCGAGCTCGCCGACCGCGGCACGCCGTACCGGGGCCTGCTGTACGCGGGGTTGGTGGAGACCGCCGCCGGTCCGAAGCTGCTCGAGTTCAACGCCCGCTTCGGGGACCCGGAGACCCAGGCGATCGTGCCGCGGGTCGCGAGCGACCTCGGTGAGCTGCTGTGGGCGGCCGCAACCAGCACCGTCGCCGGCCACGAGGTCGCCTGGCGCTCCGAGGCCGCGGTGACGGTGGTGCTGGCCTCGGGCGGGTACCCGGGCAGCTACCCGACGGGTGTGCCGATCTCCGGCGTCGACGCGGCCGCGGCGCTCCCCGACGTCGAGGTGTTCCACGCCGGCACCCGCCGGGAGGAGCAGGGGCAGCTCGTGACGGCGGGCGGTCGGGTGCTCGCGGTCACCGCGCTTGGTGCGGACGTCTCGGCGGCTCGGGACCGAGCCTACGAGGCTGCGGAGCGCGTCACCTTCGACGGGGTGCACCGGCGCAGCGACATCGCCGCAGGCGTGTGAGGGCTGGTTCAGCCCCCGACCCGGACCCGAAGCGGCTGGTCCAGCCCCCGACCCGGACCCGAAGCGGCTGGTCCAGCCCCCGACCCGGACCCGAAAGCCGAGCATGACCCGTGTGCTGCTCCCGCTGTTGGCCCCGTTGCTGCTCGTGCTGCTCGTCGGCTGCGCTGACCCGGTGACCGAGCCGCAGGCCGGGGACGTGGCCGCCGGAGGCGAGCGGGGTGGTGAGGGCGGCTCGGCACAGGAGCGCGAGGGCAGCTCGCCGCAGGAACGCGAGGGCAGCTCGCCGCAGGAGCGCGAGGGCGGCTCGGCACAGGAGCACGAGGGCGGCTCGGGGCGGAGCTACGCACCGGAGGACCCGGCTGACGACGGACCGGATGATGGGCGGCCGGGGACATCGGGGGACCCCGACGCACCGGAGGCGGAGGCAGCTCCGCAGCCGGCCGCCTGTGACGCGCCGGTCGTCGCCGCGGTGGGCGAGCGGATCGATGCGCAGCTCGAGGCCTTCGCCCGCCGCGACTTCCCCGCAGCGCTGGCCGAGGCGAGCCCCGGCTTCCAGGCCGGCACCGACGCCGAGGCCTTCCGCCGTCTGATCGAACGTGACTACGCGCTGCTCCTCGAGGACGCCAGTGCCGAGGTGGAGCGGTGCGCCCAGCCCCGGACGGACGTCAGCGACGTGGTCGCGGTCATCGCGACCGAGGACGGCACCCGCACCCGGTTCCTCTACCGTCTGCGGCTCGAGGAGGAGCGGTGGGGGATCGAGGCAGCCCTGCGGCTCGATCCGCCGCCTGCCACCGCCTGATCCACCGCAGCGCACCGCTACGGCACCGCGCGTGGTGCCACCGTGACCGAGCATCCCACGCCAGCTACCGAGGAGCACCGATGGACGCCGCGAGCTGGGACGAGCGCTACGCCGGGGCCGACCTGGTCTGGTCCGCCGGTCCGAACGTCTTCGTCGCCGAGCAGCTCGCCGACCACCCGCGCGGCCGTGCGCTGGACGTCGCGGCGGGGGAGGGGCGCAACGCGATCTGGCTCGCCGAGCAGGGCTTCGAGGTCGAGGCGCTCGACTTCTCCGAGGTCGCGGCGGCCAAGGGCCGGCAGCTCGCTGCGCACCGTGGGGTCACCGTGACCTTCACCGTGGCGGACGTCACCGAGCCTCTCACGGTCGCGCCCGCCGATGTCGTGCTCGTCGCCTACCTGCAACTGCCTCGGGACGTGGAGCGGGACGTGCTGCGTCGGGTCGCGGCCCTGGTGGCGCCGGGCGGCACCTTCCTGCTCGTGGCGCACGCCCGCCGCAACCTCACCGACGGCGTCGGGGGGCCACCGGACCCGTCGGTGCTGCCCACGCCCGAGGAGGTCACCGCCGCGCTGGCGGGCACCGGGCTCGAGGTGGTCGAAGCCGGGGAGGTGACCCGCGAGGTCGAGGTGGACGGTGTCTCGCGCACCGCCATCGACGTGCTGGTCCGCGCGGTGCGCCCCTGACCGGACGCCGGTGGCCGGTCGGGACGCCGCACGCAGCGACCGTCTGACCCGGTGATGCCTCCCCACGGGTGAGCGGCCGCGCCGCGTTCGCCGAGGCGACGTGCCTACCCGTTGGTGAGCGGGAGTTCCGCGTTCGCCCAGGCGATGATGCCGCCG
>JBKHEJ010000263.1:0-3138 GCA_046540855.1 Nitriliruptoraceae bacterium | reverse complement strand
GCCGCCCGTACCAGGTGCCGAGCGGGGTGCCGAGCCGGGCGCCGTGCCGGGCGACGTGCGGGGTGCCGAACGGGGTGCCGAACGGGGTACCGAGCCGGGCGCCGTGCCGGGCGCCGAGCGGGGTACCGAGCCGGGTGCCGAGCGGGGTACCGAGCCGGGTGCCGTGCCTGCCGACGCGGGGCGTGGGACCGTGACGCAGCCCGTGGGGGGCGTCGACCTCGCGGCGGCGCTGGCGGCGCTGGCGAAGTCCGGGGTCGTGTCCCTGCTCGCCGAGCCGGGCCCTACCCTGTCGGATGCCCTGCTCGCCGCGGGTCTGGTCGATCGGTCGGTGCGGCACATCGCCGTCCACCTCGGTGCCAGCCCACCGGGTCACGTGACCGCACCACCCCCGGGCGCGGGCTGGGAGCTCGAGCGCATCGGTGGTGCCGGCGAGGACCTCGTCGTGCAGCACGTCCGGCGGGTGCGCTACGACCACCGCCACCCCTAGCAGCAGGAGCGAGGATGTTCACCGGGATCGTCGAGGAGCTCGGCAGCGTCGCAGGGATCGACGTGCAGGACCGTTCGGCCCGCCTCCACATCGCGTGCCGCGACGTGCTCGAGGGCGCGCGGATCGGTGACTCGATCAGCGTCGACGGCACCTGTCTGACGGTCACGACCCTGCCCGGCGACGGGTTCACGGCCGACCTGATGGCCGAGACCATGCGCGCCACCGCCCTCGGCGACCTCGCCCCCGGACGCCCGGTGAACCTCGAGCGGGCCATGCGCGCCGACAGCCGCTTCGGTGGCCACCTCGTCCAGGGCCACGTCGACGGCGTCGGGGTGATCAGCGACCTCGAGGAGCTGCCCGGCACGGTGTTCCTGCGCATCGAGGCACCGGCGGACCTCGCCCGCTACCTCGTCCCGAAGGGGTCGATCACGGTCTCCGGGGTCAGCCTGACCGTCGTCGACCGTGACGATGAGGGCACCTTCCGGATCGGGCTGATCCCGCACACCCTGGAGGTCACAACGCTCGGACAGCTCGGGGTCGGCGACCGCGTGAACCTCGAGGTGGACGTCGTCGCCAAGTACGTCGAGCAGTTGCTCGCCGGGGGGGCGCCGAGCCCGTACGCCCTGCCGCAGGAGGACGCATGAGCGCCTTCGCCAGCATCGAGGAAGCGGTCGCCGTCCTCGCCCAGGGCGGCATGGTCGTCGTCGTGGATGACGAGGACCGGGAGAACGAGGGGGATCTCGTGCTCGCCGCCGAGGCGGTGACCACCGACCAGATGGCCTTCGTGATCCAGCACACCTCCGGGTTCGTGTGCGTGCCGATGCTCGGGGACGACCTCGACCGGCTCCAGCTGCCGCCGATGGTCGCGCGCAACCAGGACCCGAAGGGCACGGCCTACGCGGTCTCCGTCGACGCCGTCGAGGGCACCACCACCGGCATCTCCGCCGCGGACCGTGCCCGGACCTGCCGGGTGCTCGCCGACCCCGCGACCACGCCGGAGGACATCACCCGGCCGGGGCACGTGCTCCCGCTGCGTTACCACCCCGGCGGCGTCCTGCGCCGGCTCGGCCACACCGAGGCGTCGATCGACCTGCTGCGGCTCGCTGGTCGCCGGCCTGCGGCCGTGATCTGCGAGCTGGTCAACCCGGACGGGTCGATGGCGCGGGTCGACGACCTGGAGCGGTTCTGCGCCGAGCACGACCTGAAGATGGTGACCATCGCCGACCTCGTCGCCTACCGCCGAGCGCGTGAGACGCTCATCGAGCGGGTCGCGGTCGCCAAGCTGCCGACCCCCTACGGCGACTGGCGCATGATCGGCTACCGCAACAACGTCGACGGCAACGAGTCGCTCGCGCTGCTCTACGGGGATCCGGAGGGCCAGCCCGACGTGCTCGTGCGCATGCACTCCGAGTGCCTGACCGGTGACGTGTTCCGGTCGCTGCGCTGCGACTGTGGCCCCCAGCTGGACCTGGCCATGGCACAGATCGCGGAGGAGGGGCGCGGCGTCGTCGTGTACCTGCGCGGTCATGAGGGTCGTGGGATCGGGCTGCTGCACAAGCTCCGGGCGTACGAGTTGCAGGACAACGGCGCCGACACCGTCGACGCGAACCTCGAGCTCGGCCTGCCCAACGACGCGCGCGACTACGGTGTCGGGGCGATGATCCTCGCCGATCTCGGGCTGTCGACCCTGCGGCTGCTGACGAACAACCCGAGCAAGCGCTCCGCCCTGTCGGGGTTCGGGCTGTCGATCGTCGATCGGGTGCCCGTCGAGGTCCGCCCGAACCCGAACAACGCCTTCTACCTCAGGACCAAGGCCGACCGTATGGGCCACGAGCTGACGGGGAGCGACCTGCCGGTCTCCACCGGCGTCGGCGACCTCGCCGCCCAGGGGGCTCGCGCAGCCCGCGTCGTCGAGAAGCCGGTCCGTGGGCTGGCGATGGCCCCGCCGCCCGACGAGCCGTACGAGGAGAGATCATGACCGACATCACCCACCTCGAGGGGTCCCTGGACGCCTCCGGGCTCACGGTCGCGGTCGTCGCCGGCCGGTTCAACGAGGTCATCGTCCGCTCGCTCGTGGAGGGGGCGACGAGCGCCCTGCTCCGGCACGGCGCGAGCGCGGACGCGATCACGGTCGTGTGGACCCCGGGATCGTGGGAGCTACCGGTGGTCCTCGACCGTCTCGCCGCCTCCGGTCGCTACGACGCGCTCGTGGCGCTCGGGTGCGTGGTGCGCGGAGAGACCGCCCACTTCGACTACGTCGCGGGGGAGGGGTCGAACGGGACGGCCGCGGTGGCACGCACCCACGGCATCCCGATCGGCAACGGCGTGCTGACGACCGAGACCTGGGACCAGGCGGTCGCGCGGGCGGGCGGCAAGCTGGGCAACAAGGGGGCCGAGGCGGCGCTCGCCGCCGTCGAGACGGCGACGCTGCTCCGGAGCCTGTGAGCTGACCGGGGGAGTGCTGCTGATGTCCTGCGATGCGGTGGCACCGTGCCCTGAGGTGCGAGGCGCCCGTGAGCTGCGGGGTCGATGCCTGCGTGTCTGGTCCCCGCGGGCGTGGCCGTGCCGCGGTCTCAGGCCAACGCGGGAGGGGCTGACCGTCCGGGGCGCGGCCCCGCAGCACGCCCTGGTGCCGCTCGACCGGCCGGCGC
>JBKHEJ010000262.1:0-3140 GCA_046540855.1 Nitriliruptoraceae bacterium | reverse complement strand
CGATCCGGGTGGCGCCAGAGGTCCGGCGCTCCTCCCGGGTGGTCAGCCCGACCCGCTGGCCGACCTCCTCCGATAGCTGCGCGGCGAGCCTGCCCGCGGCCGCGCGGGCCGCGACCCGGCGGGGCTCCAGCACCACCAGTCGGGCCGGCCGCCCCCAGGTCAGCCACGCGAGCGGGACCCGGGTGGTCTTGCCCGCCCCGGGTGGGGCCTCCAGCACCACCTGCCCCTGCGCGTCGAGGGCGTCGCGCACCGCCGCGAGGACCGCCTCGACCGGCAGCGTCGGACCGGGCGGTCGCCAGCCGGCGGGCAGCGGGTCGGGGGCGGGCGCGGGGCTCATCGCCGCGACGCTAGCGGTGCCGCTCGCCGCGGCCGGCGAGTACCGTGCGTGCCCAGACGACGAGGAGGACCGCGTGGGGATCGTGCTCCGCATCCTGATCAACGCCGCCGCGCTGTGGGCGGCGGTGCAGCTCGTGCCCGGGTTCAGCTTCGACTTCGACGGCGACGCCTGGGTGGGCTTCCTGGTGCTCGCGCTGCTGCTCGGGGCCGTGAACGCGGTCGTCAAGCCGATCCTGAAGCTGCTGTCGCTGCCGGCGATCGTGCTGACCCTCGGGCTGTTCCTCGTGCTCGTCAACGCGGTCGTGCTCGCGATCGTCGTGTGGCTCGCGGAGGCCCTCGGTCTCCCGCTCGCCAGCGAGGACTTCGTGGCGACGCTCCTCGCCGCGCTCGTCGTCTCGGTGGTCTCCTGGGCGCTGGAGACCTTCCTGGGCCAGGACTGAGGTGGACGTGCCGAGCGCGCCGAGCCTGACCGACCTGCCAGCGGGGACCGACCCCGCCCTGACCGGCCGCACCGTCGAGCTGCTGCAGGCCCTGATCCGGTGCGCCTGCGTGAACGACGGCACCGCTGCCTCCGGCCACGAGCACCGTGCGGTCGCCGTCCTCGACGAGGTGCTCGACGGGCTCGACCTCGTGCACTACGAGCCGGCGCCGGGACGTCGCAGCCTGCTCGCGACCCTCGAGGGCACCGATCCGGCGGCGCCGACGCTGCTGCTGCTCGGCCACACCGACGTGGTCCCGGTCACGCGCGACGCCTGGCGCCACGACCCCTTCGGCGGTGAGCTGCTCGACGGTGAGGTGTGGGGTCGCGGGGCGGTCGACATGCTCAACCTCACCTCCTCGATGGCGGTCGCGGTCCATCACCTCGCCACCCGTGGCCGGCGACCTCGAGCGACGGTGAAGTTCCTGGCGGTGGCCGACGAGGAAGCCGGCGGCACCTACGGCGCGCAGTGGATCACCGACCATGCCTGGGCGGACGTGGCCGCGGACGCGGTCCTGACCGAGTCGGGCGGGCTCACCGTCGGCGGGCCGGGTGGCGGTGCCCTCGTCATCGCCACGGCGGAGAAGGGCATCGCCTGGCGCCGGCTCACGGTCCTCGGCACCCCCGGCCACGGGTCCATGCCCTACCGGGCCGACAACGCCCTCGTCACCGCCGCCGAGGTGGTGCGCCGCCTGAGCGCCTTCGACCCCGCCGCCACCCTGCACGAGCACTGGCGCGCCTGGGTGCGCCACCTCGACATCGACGACGGACTGCGCGCGCTGCTGCTCGACCCGGCCCGGCTGGCGGAGGGGTTCGAGCGGCTGGACCACCGCGCCGCCCGCTACGCCCACGCCTGCACCCACACCACCTTCTCCCCGAACGTGATCCACGGCGGGACGAAGATGAACGTGATCCCCGACGCGGTCCACCTCGACATCGACATCCGCACCCTGCCCGGCATCGCCGACACCGAGGTGGACGCGATGCTGGCCGAGGCGCTCGGGGACCTCGCCGAGCGGGTGGTGGTCGCCCCGGGCGAGGTGAAGCGTCCCGCGACCGCCTCGGCGGTGGACACCGAGGTGTTCGACCTGCTGCGGCGCCGGGCGGCGGCGGTCCACCCCGACCGCGAGGTGCTGCCCTGGATGACCGTGGGCGGGACCGACGCCGCCTTCTTCCGGCAGCGGGGGGTACCGGCCTACGGCACCGGGATGTACAGCGCCGCGCTGCCGCTGGAGGAGTTCCAGAGCCGCTACCACGGCCACGACGAGCGCATCGACCTCGCGTCGCTCGCGCTGACGACGCAGCTGTGGCTCGACCTGGTGGACGGGCTGGGCGGCTGAGCCAGCCGGGAGGGCGAGGGTGGAGCTGGGCACGCTCGCGCTGGTGGCCGGCTCCGGCTGGGCGGCGGGGCTGCACCTGTACGGCGTCGTGCGCTCCGTGGTGCGGCCGCTGGGCGCGGTGGCGGGCGCGGCGGGCGGCCCGGCGGGACCTGCCGGGGACCTGAGCCAGCTCTCAGCCTCCTGCCACCTCGGCTTCAGGTCCGCACGCCATCGTCTCCCTCACCAGCCGGCACGCCGCCGGCTCCGCCCAGGAGGGACACGATGAAGCACCTGAACCGTTGGCGCACCGTCGGCGCCGCTGCCGCCACGAGCGTCCTGGCCTTCGGTGCGCTCGGCATCGCCAGCGCGGTGACCGAGCCCGCACCGATCGAGCTGGTCACCGAGCGCACCGTCGGCGAGGCGGCCGACAGCGGGACGCTCCTGCTCGTGGAGCCCTCGCTCGACAGCCCCGCCGCGACCGACAGCCCGGACGTGGCGCCGACCGCGCCCGGATCGCCCGACGACGAGCCGAGCATGGTGTCGGCGACCGAGGCCGAGGACACGACCGCCGTGCTGAGCCTCATCACCCCGGAGCTGTCGCCGCGGTCCCTGGACAGCCCCGACGATGCGGTCACCGCGCCGGACGCGACGAGCTCGACCGCCGCGGTCGCGGGGGAGGTCACCCCAGACACCGTGGAGACCGAGGAGAGCGTCCAGACCCCCGAGGAGCTGGATGCGCTCGACAGCCCGGCCACGCAGGCGAGCCCGGACAGCCCGGACAGCCCGGAGAGCCCCGCCACCCCGGAGTCCCCGGAGAGCCCCGCCACCCCGGAGTCCCCGGCTACCCCGGAGAGCCCCGCCACCCCGGTCGACTCCCTCGACTCGCTCGACTCCGACGAGGATGACGAGGACGACGATGAGGACGACGACGAGGGCGAGGACTGAGCCGCGGACGCCGGGCGGCCCAGCCGTCCGGCGTCAGCGGACCGGCTCGACCCCGAGCTCGG
>JBKHEJ010000261.1:0-3164 GCA_046540855.1 Nitriliruptoraceae bacterium | reverse complement strand
CGGACGCAGGCCGGTCGCGGTCGACCGGGGAGGCCACCCGCCACCCCCGGTGGCTCGGGGCGTGGCGGTCGTCGGTCCACAGCACCGAGAGCCGGTCCGCGGTGAGCTCGAAGATGGCGTGCTGGTCGTAGCGTCGGGCGAGGTCGAGGACGGCGGCTACCTCGGCGTCGACGAGCCCGAACCCGGGTTCCTCCCAGGACCCGTCCGGGGAGCGGCCGTTAGCCCGCAGCACCCTGGAGCCGCGGGCGGTGAGCTCCGCCAGCAGCTCCTGGTTGCGTGCCCGGTTGGTGGCCGCGTCCAGCTGCCGGGAGCGGGGGTTGCACGCGGTGATGATGTGCAGCGACCTCGCGCCCTCGGGCAGCACGTCGGGCAGGACGCCGGGGGTCCGACCGCTCGGGTCGGGGACCAGCGTGACGGGTGGCCGGCCGGGGGCCGTGAGCTGCACCTGGGTCGTCGCGTAGGGACCGGCGAGCGTCGTGGGGTCGGGGGCGTCCCGGACCGGGATGGCCGCGCCCAGCCGGACGCGGGTCAGCTCGACCTCGCACCGGAACGCGACGACGGTGACGCCAGCGTCGCGGGCCGCCCGTACGGCGGCGACCCAGGCGGGATCGGCGGGGAGGTTGAGGTCGAGCGCCTCGACGTCGGCGCGCTGGACGACGAAGGCGACCCCGACCGGCGTGCCGCCCTGGGCGAGCGACGCGAGGTGTGCGAGCTGCCGGGTGCCACGCAGCGACGGGGTCCACGACAGCGGCGCGGACCCGTCGACGGTGCGGCTGAGCGACTTGACCTCCACCAGCGCGCGGCGGGCGTCGTGCAGCTCGAGCGCCAGGTCGAGACGGTGCGGACCGGAGGGGACCTCGCGGTGCACCCGTACGGCCCTACCGAGTCCGGGAAGCCAGAGCCCGTCCTCGAGCGCGTCCGCGAGCAGGTCGGTGGCCTGCCCCGCCTCGAGCGCGACCCAGGTGCCACCCTGGACGACCCTCGTCAGCGTCCAGGACGTGCGCCGGCGGGGATCGCGGCTGCGTCGCAGCACGACCGGTGCCTCGGGGACGAGCAGGTCCGCCAGACGTGCGGTGTTGGGCAGGTAGGCACGGACCACCTCGCCGTCCGCCAGACGGACGCGCGTCACGAACCGGTTGTCACGGGCCACGAAACGGCCCATGGCGTGATCGGGCGGCAGGACGGCGTCCACGGTGGTCCAGGGCGATCGGTGGCAGCGTCCGCACGGTACTGCGCCGGGGGTCGGTGGGGCCGGCTCGCGGGCCGCGCCGGGCGGGTGTCAGGCGCCGTTCGTGAACCGTGCGCTGCACGGGCGGGTAGGGTCTCGCCCCCTTGCCGGTGCGCGCCAGGAGCTCTCCGGTGTCGAGCGAACCTCCCCGGGTACGTCGCCGCCCGCCGTGGGCGTGGCGGCTGATGGTCGGGTCCGTGCTGTGGTTCCTCCGCCGGCTCCGGGGGTGGCGCATCCACGCCCAGCGACCGGTCGTCCTGCCACCCTCGGACCGTCCGTACGTCGCCGTGTTCAACCACACCTCCACGATCGACGGGTTCGTGGTCGCGGAGGTGCTCTGGCGTGGGACCCGGCACTGGGTCCAGCCGCTGGTCAAGGCGGAGCTGTTCGACGTGCCGGTGCTCGGCTGGCTCGCGACGGCAGCCGGCGCCATCCCCGTGCACCGCACCGCCGGGGAGGGACGCGAGCACGCCTACCGGGACGCGATCGCGCAGCTGCGAGCCGGTGGCACCGTCCTGATCGCCCCCGAGGGCACCGTCACGCACGACGGTGAGCTGCTGCCGCTCAGGCACGGCGCCGCCCGGCTGGCCGAGGAGGCGGGCGTGGATCTCCTCGTCGTCACCCACTTCGGGTGCCAGCGCGGGTTCTCCCCGGTGGTGCGCTTCCCGGAGCGCGGCGCGGTCGTGACGGTCGCGCTCGACGTCGTCAGCCCGGAGCCGGACGAGGACGCGGCCGCGGTGACCGGGCGCCTGGCGGCGATCATGCTGGACCGCACGCTCGAGCTGCAGGCGGCGTACCCGGACCGGCGCTACGACGCCCGGTGGTGGCCGCCGTACTCGACGCCGGCGTCGCCGACCGCGGTGGCGCGGGAGAACCTCGAGCACTACCAGGAGTCCATGGTCCAGGCCATCGCCGCCGCCCGCGAGCGGATGAGCCGGCTGGTCGAGGACCACGAGTTCGAACGCCGCGTCGCCGAGGCCAGGGAACGGGCGCGTCAGGCTGCCGCGGAGCTCGCGGAGGCACGGGAACGGGCGCAGCTGGCTGCGGCCGAGCTGACCGCCCGGGCCCGGGAGCGGGCGGAGCAGCTCGCGGCGGACACCCGCGGTCGCGTCGAGGATCTCTCCGAGCAGGCCCGGGAGCGGGCCGAGGAGCTCCAGGAGCGACTACCCGGCCGTGGGGAGGACCAAGGCGAGGAGCCTGGTGGTGACGGGCCGGCTGGTGAGGAGCCCGCGCCCGACGGGTCGGGCGAGCGGTGAGCCCGGCTCGCCGATGCCAGGGGAGGGGACGGTGACGGCCAGCGAGCAGCTTTCAGCACCTCGGCGCGTCCTGCGGTTGCACGAGCTCAACCGTGCCATCGCCGCCGCCATCGACGCCCACCTCGGGGAGGAGGTCTGGGTCATCGGTGAGGTCTCCAACCTCCGTGAGCGCAACCAGACGCGCTACTTCGACCTCGTCGAGCACGACGACCGGGGCCGCGGCACCGTCGCGCAGCTGCCCGCAGCGGTGCTGCGCTGGGAGCGGGCCGGGTTCGACGCCGAGGCCCGGCAGCTCGAGGGGTTCACGCTCGCCAACGGCGTCGAGGTGCTCGTGCGGGGGCTGGTCGACTTCTACGAGCCGTGGGGCAAGGTCCAGCTGAAGGTGCGCGGGATCGACCCCGCCCACACCCTGGGCCGGATGCAGGCGGCGCGGGATGAGCTCATCGCCGACCTCGTGCGGCGCGGCCTGCTGCGGCGCAACGCCGAGCGACCCGTCGGGCAGCCGCCGCTGCACGTCGGGCTCGTCACCGCACCCGGCAGCCAGGCCGAGCACGACCTGCGGGCGGTGCTGGCCGCCAGCGGGTGGGGCTTCCGGCTCGTGCGCGCGGGCGCACGGGTCCAGGGGCCGGGGTGCGAGCCCGAGGTCGCCGCCGCGCTCGCCCGGCTCGCCGAGCTCCACG
>JBKHEJ010000260.1:0-3175 GCA_046540855.1 Nitriliruptoraceae bacterium | reverse complement strand
GTGGGGCGTAGAGGATTCGAACCTCTGACCTCTTGCGTGTCGAGCAAGCGCTCTAACCAACTGAGCTAACGCCCCGCAGTGCGGCAGCGAACGGTACAGCGGCCCCTGCGAGGCGGCAAACCCTGCGCCCGCCCCCCAACCCCGTCCCTGAAGCACCCACCGCGCCGCCGCTGCACCGGCATCCGCCGCCGAGGTTGCCGGCCGACACCGCCGGTGGGCGCGACGTCCGGCATGCTGCCGCGCACCCCGCCCCGGGCACAGCCGAGACCCACCGGAGCAGCCGTCGTGACCCTCCCCTCCCCCGAGCCCGTCTTCCACCTCGACGCTGGCACCTTCGTCGCGACGCCGTTGGCCCGGGGCCCCTGGGACCCCCGCGCCTGTCACGGCGGTGCCCCGGCGGCGCTGCTCGCGGCGGCCGTCGATGCGGCCCCGGCGCTCGCGCCGATGCAGGGGGTCCGCCTGACCTACGACCTGGTCCGGCCGGTCCCGGTCGGGGTCCCCCTCGACCTCGACGTCGAGGTGGTGCGCCAGGGCCGCCGCATCCAGGTCCTGGACGTCGTGCTCACCACCGCGGCCGACCACCAGGAGCTGGTGCGCTGCCGCGCCCTCCGTGTCCGCACCACCGACCTGGCCCTGCCGCCCGACCGGCCCGCACCCGAGGGGCCGGTCACGGTCGCGCCCGAGGCGCTCGACCGCGCCGACGGACCCCTCGGACCCGAGCACGAGGGCTTCTGGACCGCCGTCGACGTCCGCGTCGTCGACGGGGCGCTCGGCGATGCTGGACCGGGCCGTGGCTGGTTCCGGCTCCTGGCACCGCTGACCGATGGTGACGACCTGCTGGCCACCCCCCTGGTCCGTCTCGCGGCGGCCGCGGACTTCGGCAACGGCATCGGCGCGCCGCTCGCGATGGGACCGTTCCGCTACATCAACCCGGACCTGACCCTCGACGTCCACCGGCTGCCGGTCGACGAGTGGGTGTCGCTGTCGGCGCGCTCGGTCGCCGAACCGCACGGCATCGGCCTGACGACCGGGGTGCTCGGGGACCGGGTCGGGGCGGTGGGGACCAGCCTGCAGAGCCTGTTCATCGACGCCGGCTGAGACCGCACGGGCAGCACGAGCCCCACCAACCGCGCGAGCCCCACGAGCCGCAACGGGTCCGCGGTACCGCCCCGGGAGCGCTCAGGAGCCGACGCGCGAGGTCAGCACCACGGCGTGACCGGCAGCGACGACGCCGGCGAAGACCGCCCCCTCCGCCTCGGCGTCCAGATCGCTGGTCAGCAGGACCCGCCACCCGGCGGGGTTGAACGAGGTGAGGCGGACGTCCGAGGCTCCGAGGTTCGCCACCACCCGGACCACCTCGTCACCGGCGCTGCGGTCGTAGGCCACGAGGTCCGGGTGCGGCTCGAGCAGCGTCATGGTCCCGGCGCGCAGCGCCGCCACCGACCGGCGCAGCGCGATGAGGCGCCGGTGCAGGTGCAGGATCGACCGGTCGTCCCGACGGAGCACCTCGACCGAGCGTTCGGCCGCCGCCGGTGGCCACGGCAGCCAGGGCTCCGCCGCCCAGCCGTGCCGGTCGTCGGCCGAGGCGGTCCACGGCAGCGGCGCGCGGCAGCCGTCCCGACCTCCGGGGTCGACGACGCGCTCGGGGGGCACGACCGCGTCCTCCTGGCCGAGCTCATCGCCCATGTACAGGAAGGGCACCCCACGCAGGGTGAACAGCAGCACCGCCGCGGCACGCGCCGCGTCCTGCCCTGCGACCCGGGTCGCGACCCGCGGGATGTCGTGGTTGGAGAGCACCCAGGTGGGCGGCACACCGATCGGGTCGAACGCGGCCTGCACGCGGGCGATCGCCTCGCGCCAGGCGGCGGGCTCCCACGGCAGCCCGAGCAGGGAGAACTGGAAGGCGAGGTGGAGCGTGTCCGGTCCGACGTAGGCCGCGACCTGCTCGACCGGGAGGTTGACCTCACCGACCATCGTCACCCCGGGGTGCGCGTCGAGCACCGACCGGATGGCCTGCAGGTGCGGCCGGGTCGCCTCCGGCTCGTGGTGGTGCCCCGCGCGGGGGTGGCCGGCGAAGGGTGGCTCGTCGTCGCGGAGCGCCGGGTCCTTGCCGATCATGTGGATGACGTCGGAGCGGAACCCGTCCACACCCCGGTCGATCCAGAAGCGCAGCACGTCGAGCATCCGCTCGCGCAGCACCGGGTCGCGCCAGTTGAGGTCGGGCTGCTCGGGCAGGAACTGGTGCAGGTAGTACTGCCCGGTGGCCTCGTCGAAGGTCCAGGCGGGCTCGCCGTCGGCGAAGTGCCGGATCCAGTTGTTCGGTGGCCCGCCGTCGGGCGCGGGGTCACGCCAGAGGTAGTGGTTGCGCTCGGGCGCGGTCCGGGACGCGCGCGAGGCCTGGAACCACGGGTGCTGGTCCGAGGTGTGGTTGGGGACGAAGTCGAGCCAGACCTTCAGGCCCCGCTCGTGCGCCGCGGCGATGAGCGCCTCGGCGTCGGCGAGCGTCCCGAACAGCGGGTCGACGTCGCAGTGGTCGGCGACGTCGTAGCCGTAGTCCTTCATCGGCGAGCGGTAGATCGGCGACAACCACACCGCATCGACACCGAGCCAGGCGAGGTGGTCGAGTCGCGCGGTCACCCCGGCGAGGTCCCCCACCCCGTCGCCGTCGGTGTCGAGGAAGGAGCGCGGGTAGATCTGGTAGACGACCCCGTCGAAGGGGCTCCCGCTCGCGCTCGGCAGGGCTGGCATGTCAGTCGTCCTCCCCGTGCGGCCAGGGACGCTGGCCGCGTCGCTCGCGCGCCCGACGCTGCTCCCGGAACCAGAGCACCAGGGCCGTGGTGCCGCACATGATGGCGCCGCCGAAGGCCGCGACGCCCATCTCGAGGTAGGCGAACGCGAGGTCACCACCGAGGAGGGTGGCCACGAGCAGGATCCCTGACAGCACGAACGCGAGCACCCCGGCCAGCGCGAAGGGCCGGACGACCTCCAGGCCCGTCAGCTCCCGGCGGGTCACGATCACGAAGGCCGCGACGGGCGGTCCGAACAGCAGCAGCATCAGCACGTGCGGGGCGCTCCGACTCGGGGGCAGGCCGTCGGCGAGGGCCGGTGCGCCACACGGTACGCCAGGACGCGAGCGCCGAGGTGGCGGACGGCCCCGCACACGGTGCGGCGGCCC
>JBKHEJ010000259.1:0-3252 GCA_046540855.1 Nitriliruptoraceae bacterium | reverse complement strand
GCGCAGGCCGGGGTCCGTCGGCTCGTGCTCACCCACCTCGCGGGTGCCACCGACCGCGACGCCGTCCTGACCGAGGCACGCGCCGCCTTCGATGGTCCGGTGCAGCTCGCCGAGGACCTCGACCGGTTCCGGGTGGACCGGCCCTAGCCGCCGGGCGGTAGCGTCGGCGGGGCGCGCCCGCCGCCTGCCCGCCACCGCACCGACCAGGAGCCACCCATGCCCCGCGCCGACGGCCGTCGCGCCGACCAGCTGCGAGCCGTGGAGCTGCGCCCCGACGTGCAGCGCCACCCGGCCGGCTCGGCGCTGGCCCGCTTCGGGGGGACCCACGTGCTGTGCGCTGCCTCGGTCGAGGTGGGCTCGCCGCCCTTCCGGGGCGAGGGCGGCTGGGTGACGGCGGAGTACGCGATGCTGCCGGGTTCGACCGACCGGCGGGCGCGTCGCGACCGCACGGGCCCGTCGGGACGTGCCAAGGAGATCGAGCGGCTGATCGGTCGCAGCCTGCGCGCGGTGGTCGAGTTGGACGCGATGGACGAGCTGACCGTGACGATCGACTGCGACGTGCTGGAGGCCGACGGCGGGACCCGCACCGCAGCGATCACCGGGGGGTGGGTCGCGCTCGCCCGGGCGCTGCAAGCCCGCGGGCAGGCCCACGCCCTGACCGGCCAGGTCGCCGCCATCTCGGTCGGGGTCATCGACGGCGAGCCCCGGCTGGACCTGCCCTACGAGGAGGACGTCCGGGCCGAGGTCGACATGAACGTGGTCGCCACCGCCGACGGCCGGCTGGTCGAGGTCCAGGGGACCGCGGAGGGTGCCCCCTTCGACCGCGCCGCCCTGGACGTGCTGCTGGACCTGGCGCTCGCCGGGTGCGAGGAGCTGTTCGTGCTCCAGCAGGCCGCGGTCGATGCGCCGCGCCGCAGCCCGGTGGCGCCGCTGGTGGCCGAGGGATGAGCACCACCGCGCCCCGGGTGGTGCTCGCCACCGCCAACCCGCACAAGCTGGGCGAGATCCACGCGATCCTGGCGGCCGCCGGCGTCGATCTCGACCTGGTCGCGATGACGGCCCTCGGGGTCCCCTCCCCGGTGGAGGACGGCGAGACCTTCGCGGCCAACGCCCTGCTGAAGGCGCGCGCCTGCACGGCCGCGACCGGACTGCCGGCCATCGCCGACGACTCCGGGATCGAGGTGGACGCGCTCGACGGCGCGCCCGGCGTGTACTCCGCCCGCTACGCCGGCCCGGAGGCCGACGACGCCGCGAACAACGCGAAGCTGCTCGCGGCGGTGGCCGGTCTTGCCCCCGAGCAGCGCACCGCCCGGTTCGTGTGCGTCGCCGCGGCGGTCACCCCGGCGGGCGCCGAGGTAGCGGTGCGGGGCGAGATGCCGGGCCGGGTGATCGACGAGCTGCGGGGCGAGCGGGGGTTCGGGTACGACCCGCTGTTCGTCGCGGACGCCACCGCTGACGGCCGGACCAACGGGGAGCTCAGACCCGCGGAGAAGGACGCGATCAGCCACCGCGGTGCCGCCTTCCGGGCACTCGCCGCCGAGCTGCCGGCGCTGCTGGCTGCCGGGACGAGGGGGCCGTGACCGCCTCCGAGGAGAGGTCCGCGACCGGCGGCGGCCGGGACGGTGCCGCCGAGGCCCCACCGCTGCGGCGCCTGTGGCGCTACGCCGCCCGGCACCGCCGCCAGGTGATCGCCGCCACCATCGCCTCGGTCGTCAACACCGCCGCCGACATCGCGCCACCGTTCCTGATCGGCATCGCGGTCGACATCGTCGTGGTCGGGCAGGACTCCCTGGTCGGCCGTCTCACCGGGGTCGGCGATCCGCGCGGCCAGCTCGTGGTGCTCGCGGCCCTGACCGTCGCGGTCTGGCTGCTGGAGTCGGCCTCGCAGTACGTCGCGGACCTGCTGTGGCGCAACCTCGCGCAGACCATCCAGCACGAGGCCCGTCTCGACGCCTACGCCAACGTCCAGTCCCTCGACCTCGCCGCCTTCGAGGACCGCTCCACCGGGGCGCTGCTCGCGGTGCTCAACGACGACGTGAACCAGCTCGAGCGGTTCCTGGACCGGGGTGCCCAGCAGCTCATCACCGTCGCCACCTCGGTGGTGCTGATCGGGCTGACCTACCTCATGCTGTCCCCCGTGGTCGGCCTGGTCGCCTTCGCCCCGATGCCGCTGATCCTGTGGGGCACGGTGCGGTTCCAGCGCCGGCTCGAGCCGCGCTACGCCCTCGTGCGGCAGCGGGTCGGCGAGCTCAACGCGACCCTCGCCAACAACCTCGGCGGCCTGGCCACGATCAAGGCCTTCTCCGCCGAGGAGCGCGAGCTCGAGCGGGTGACCCGCGACTCGGAGGCCTACCGGCAGGCGAACCGGTCCGCGATCGTGCTCTCCAGCGCCTTCGTGCCGCTGATCCGCGTCGCGATCCTGTTCGCCTTCACCGCCATCCTGCTGGTCGGCGGGATGCAGGCGCTGGACGGGCAGCTCGCGGCAGGGACCTTCAGCGTCCTGGTCTTCATCGTGCAGCGCCTGCTGTGGCCGCTGACCCGGCTCGGGGAGGTGTTCGACCAGTACCAGCGGGCGATGGCCTCCACCCGCAGGATCCTCGACCTGATCGGGGAGGAGGCCGGCCTCACCGACGGGACGCTCGCGCTGCCGGAGCCCGAGGGGGCACTGGAGCTGCGCGCGGTGCGGTTCGCCTACCGGGACGGGACCGAGGTGCTACGTGGGGTGGACCTTCTCGTGCCGGCCGGCGAGACCCACGCCGTGGTCGGGCCGACCGGGGCCGGCAAGTCCACCCTGGTCAAGCTCCTGCTCCGGCTCGAGGACGTGACCGGTGGCAGCGTCCACCTCGACGGCCACGACGTCCGCGACCTGCGCATCCGCGACCTCAGGCGGGCCTACGCGCTCGTGAGCCAGGACGTCTTCCTGTTCCACGGGACCGTGCGGGAGAACCTGGTGTACGGCCGGCCCGACGCCACCGACGCCGAGGTCGAGGCGGCCGCCCGGCTGGCCGAGGCGCACGCCTTCGTGACCGCGCTGCCCCAGGGCTACGACACCGTCGTGGGGGAGCGGGGTCAGAAGCTCTCCGGGGGCCAGCGGCAGCGGCTCTCGATCGCGCGGGCGATCCTGTGCGACCCCGCGGTGCTCGTGCTGGACGAGGCGACCTCGGCGGTGGACAACGAGACCGAGGCCGCGATCCAGCGCTCCCTCGCGCGGGTCACCCACACCCGCACCACGGTCGTGATCGCCCACCGGCT
>JBKHEJ010000258.1:0-3260 GCA_046540855.1 Nitriliruptoraceae bacterium | reverse complement strand
CGATGACCACGGCGTGCTCACGCCAGGCCGCTACGTCGGCATGGCGGAACACGGTCCGCAACGATGCTGAAGCCGCGAACGCCGAGTACAAGAAGCACCTCCTCGACACACGCGCCTCCCGGATCGGCGCCGACCGGAACCTGCTCGATGCCTTCCTGTTCTTCGCGGGGCAGAACGCCCTGAACGCACGCCGACACAAGGCGGTCATGTCCGAGGCCGCATGACCTGACCCGATCGAGCCAGACCTCGCGACCCCGGCACTAGCCGGGGTCGCGGCATGCCGTCGGGATCTCGCGTGACGTGGAGAGGTCTTCCACCCCACCGCTACGCTGCCACCCCTGCCGGACGACGTGCCGGAGGGGCCTGGAACCCCGGATCCTGGGGGTTCTGCGGCCCGACTTCTCCGGCAAGTTTTCCGGCAACCCCGCCCCCGTAGCTCAGTGGATAGAGCGTCGGTTTCCTAAACCGTGCGTCGCAGGTTCGATCCCTGCCGGGGGCGCCGCAGGACCGCCTCGGAAGGCACGCGCATGCGACCGATGTCCGACGAGGAGCGGCGCAGCTTCCTCGCCGCCGGCGCGCCGACCGCGGCGCTCGCCACCACCCGCGCCGACGGCCGCCCGCACGTCGCCCCGATCTGGTTCCTACCCGACGGCGACGACCTGGTCTTCACCACCTGGCATGCCAGCGTCAAGGGCCGCAACCTCGCCCGGGACCCGCGAGCCGCGATCAGCGTCGACGACCCGGCCTTCCCGTTCTCCTTCGTGGCGATCGAAGGGACCTGTGCCCTCAGCGACGACCTCGACCAGCTCGGGGTCTGGGCGCGTCGGATCGCCGCGCGCTACGTCCCCGCTGACCGGGCTGAGGAGTACGGCCGACGCAACGCGGTCGCCGGTGAGCTGCTCGTCCGGCTCTCACCGACGCGCATCACGACCGGTCGCGGCGTGGCGGACTGAACCCCACCGAAGGCCGGATGCTCCTACCCTCTCCTCCCAGCGGCTCGCCGAACCCGCTCGGTGCGTCCGGGAACACGCCACGTCCCCGGCGCGTTGAGCCACCGTCGAGTTCCCACCTCCCCCACCGCACCCTCCTCGAGGTCACCGTGCGTACCTGGTCACGTCGCCGCTGGCTCGCCGCCGCCGCCGGGACAGCCGGCGCCGGCCTGTTGCTCGGTCTGCCGACCGCGATCATCCCGAACCCGATCTTCGGACGGCAGATCGAAGCCCCTGCCTGGAGCTACCTCGCCTTCGCGGTGACCGCGGTGCTCAGCGGCCTCCTGCTCGCCACCTACGTCCGCGAGCCCGCCCCGGTCGGCGCGCCGGCCACCGGCGACGAGCCGCAGGTCAACGACGAGGACGCGAAGCGCTTCACGCTCGGCGGGCTGCTGGCGTTCTTCGCGATCGGGTGCCCCACCTGCAACAAGCTCGTGCTCCTCGCGCTTGGCACCAGCGGCGCGATCACCTGGTTCGAGCCGGTCCAGCCGCTGCTGGCGCTGGCTGGGATCGGCGTGCTCGTCTGGGCGCTCAGGCGCCGGCTGCGCAACGAGGTGGCCTGCGACGTCCCCGCCCTCAGGTGACGACGCGAGGTGTCCGTCTGGAAGCCGGCGGCGCCCACGTCGAGGTGGATCCGGAGGACGGGGCGCGGCTGACCTCGCTCGTCGTGGACGGCCATGAGCTCCTGGTCACGGGCTCCGGCGGTGGCGTCGGGTACGGCTGCTTCGTGATGGCCCCGTGGGCCGGTCGGCTCCGGGACGGCCGCGTCAGCGCCGATCGCCGCACCCTGCAGTTGCGCCGTGAGCCGGACGATGGCCACGCGCTGCACGGGCTGGTCCATGACCGACCGTGGACGCTCGAGGCCACCGGCCCGGACCGTGCGAGGCTGCACGGCACGATCCCGCAGGCCTCCCTCGATCGCGCCGACCCCACCGTGGGAGCCGACGGGTGGTTCACGCGGATCGACCTCGTGCAGGACGTCCGCCTCCACCCCGACCGGCTGGAGCTGTGCCTCACGGCCACCCCGACCGCACCCACCCCCTGCACCCTCGGTTGGCACCCCTGGTTCCGTCGCCACCTCGACGACGCCGAGGTGGTGCTCGACGTGCCGGCGGCGCAGGTGCTGCGCAAGGACCTCGTCGGGATCGCGACCGTGGAGACCGTGCCCGTCCCCGCCCCACCCTGGGACGACGCCTTCACCGGCCTGACGGGTCCGGTCCGGCTGCGTTGGCCCGGGCTGCTCGAGCTCGAGCTGCACAGCGACGCTCCCGTGGTCGTGGTCTTCACCGGCCGGACCTACGGCGTGTGCGTGGAGCCGCAGTCCGGCCCACCGGACGAGCCGAACCTGGCCGAGCGCCGCATGGCCGGTCCCGACGACCCGCTGACGCTGACCTCGACCTGGCGGTGGCGGACCGCCTAACCGCCCTCGTCTCGCACCGTAGGCGCCGTCGCGACTACCGTAAGACATCGCAAGCTTCGGCAGGCCTCCGAAACCCGCCGCGCTCGCGTACGCGCGGCGGGCCACCAGGGCGCGCGACAGGACCAGCCCATGGGCGACCAGGCGGGCGGCCCGCTCCCCGCACGTGTGCGCCGCGACCGGATGCTCACGCTGCTGCGTGAGAAGGACTTCCTGCGGGTCAGCGAGCTCGCCGAGCGCTTCGACGTCTCCGAGGTCACGATCCGCGGGGATCTCGACGCCCTGCACGACCGCGGGCAGCTCCGTCGGGTCCGGGGAGGAGCGGTCGCGCGCGCGGTCCCACCGACCGGCTTCCAGGCCGAGGGCCTGCTAGCCGTCCAGCCGGCGGCCGGCGCACCCGTGACCATCCTCGCCAGCCCCGACCCACACCGCGAGGTGGCGTCGATCCGGCCCGAGCTGCGCGGCGAGGTGGCGATGGTCACCGCTGATAGCGGCCGACGGCCCCAACCTGATCCTCGCCGGCGTGATCATCGCCATCTCCGCACCGGTTACGGTATCCGTGCCCGCCCAGCGCTACCTCGTGGAGAACGTCGCGACCTCCGGCATCAAGTAGCCCGCGGGTCCCGTCGCGCCACGCCGGCGTGCCCTCTCGGGGGCGTCGCGGCGGCGGTGGCTTGCCCTCTCGGGGGCGTCGCGGCGGCGGTGCCGTGCCCTCACGAGGAGCGCGCAGGGGCCTCGCGGAGCACCGAGGCGGATTCCTGCGACCATCTGCAGGGAAACCGCCGAATCTCGGCCTGCGACGCCCGTCCCGGGTGGTGGCGCGGCATCTCCTGCCGATAGTCGCAGGAAGGTGG
>JBKHEJ010000257.1:0-3264 GCA_046540855.1 Nitriliruptoraceae bacterium | reverse complement strand
TGGGCGAGGGGGGCCAAGGCGCGAGCAACCGGCGCAGGCCGAGCCGGAGCGCACGGTGCCAACCGACCACCCCCTCCTCGCCAGGGGTGACCTCCGGCAGGGTCGCCGCGTCCGCGAAGTAGTGGATCTGATCGCTCGGCCACGGTGGCAGCCTGAGCCAGGAGATGAGCAGGACCCAGCCGAGCAGGCCGGCGGCGAGGAGCAGCCGTTCGGCCCGCGTCCACCGCCCCGGCCCCGGCACGTCCGCGTCGTTCAGCGCAGTTCCGCGGCGAGGAACCGCGCGACCACCGACGCCGCCTGGTCCCGCCGCAGCGGCGCGTCCGGCTCGAAGCGTCCGTCGTCGCCGCCGGCGAGCAGACCCGCGTTCGCGCCGGCGTCGATGGAGCGGGCGAAGCGGCGCGAGGAGGGCACGTCCGGGAACCGGCCGCGGGGTCCGATGACGACCTCGCCGTGCAGTGACCGTCGCGCCGACTCGAGCTGTGCCGCGAGCTGCCCCCGGGTGACGGGGTCGCTCGCACCGAAGCGACCATCCGGTCGGCCGAGCACGATGCCAGCGCCCGCGAGCCGTTCGATGGCGGCGGCGTTGGCCCGACTCGCGGGGACATCGACGAACGCCCCGGCCAGCGCCGCCGGCCGGTCGACGTCGAGGAACCCCAGGGCGCGATCGAGCAGGAGCGCGACCTGTCCCCGCGTGATCGTCCCGGTCGGGTCGAACAGATCGGTGCTGACCCCCTGGACCACGCCGAGCTCGGCGAGGCAGTCGATCGCGGGTCCATGGACGTTCGCCACATCGAGGAAGCGGCCGGAGGGGGCGGTCACCGGACACCACGGGTCCGCCGCCGGCGGGGTCGTGACGGCGCTGACGTTGGACAGGGCGCGATCCTGGAACACCACGGTCGCCCACAGCCGGCCGTCAGCGTCGAGATGGACCCCGATGCCGAGGTGGGTGACCTTCGGATCCAGCAGGTTGTCCCGGTGGCTCGGTGAGTCCAGCCACAGATCGATCATCCGCGCGGCGGCGGACCGGACCTGGGCGGCGGTCGGCGCTCCGGTGCTGCTGCTGCTGACCCCGATGTTGTTCGAGAAGCGGCTGTCGCAGCACAGGGCGTCCCGGATCGCCGGATCGTGGTCGAGCCGAACGAGGCCGGCCATACGCTCCGACGAGCGACGGGCCAGGGTGGCCAACTCGCTCGACCAGATCAGCTCCGTCGTGCCGACCCCCGCCACCTCGGGACCGCCCTGCTCCCGCCGCACCTCGTCGTGAGCGGCGGCCAGCACCTGCTCGGCGTAGATCGTGAGGCTGGTCGCATCCGCCGCGCTCGCGGTTGTCACCACCGACCCGTCGGCACCTGCTGGTGGAGCGGTGGCCTGGACCGCCAGGGTCGCGAGCGCGGTCAGCAGGCTCAGCAGGACGAGCCGGAATCGTGGGACGGCCGACCACGGGCCTCGCGCGGTCAGGGGCGGGTGCGTTGGCATCGGTGCTCCGCGGGCAGGCGACGGCGTGGAGGTAGGCCGCCGTGGTCGACCCCGTCTCGGTCGGCGGCGAGAGCATACGGAGGTGGTGGTGCGACGCCCAGCAGGCCCGCCCCGTCCGTTGGGCCGGTCGCGCCTGCCGGCCCGCGGTGAAGGAGACGTGGTGCGCATCCCCCGTGGACCTGCGACCATACGGGCATGCTGCCCCCTCACCGCCGCCGTTGCCGCCCGTCCCGAGCGGGCGCGGTGGTGCTCGTCGTGCTCGCGGTGCTGGGGGCTACGGCCGGTCTGGTGCCGATCGAGCCGGCGGTGGCGCAGCCGGCACGGGGTATCGACCGGGTCTGCCCGCCCCCCGCCGGAGCGGTCGTCGCCGACCCGGACCTGCCGGACCGGGGGACCACCCACGGGCAGGCGATCAGCTGCGCTGCGCGGTACGGCCTGGTCGGTGGGTTCCAGGACGGCACCTACCGCCCGGGCGAGACGGTCACCCGGGGCCAGGCCGCCTCGGCCGTCGCGGCCTGGATCGGGTTGGCCACGGGGTTCGAGCTCGAGCTCCCGGAGGAGCCGGCCTTCCCGGACCAGGGCGAGACCCATGGCGATGCCATCGCGCGGTTGGACGCGGTGGGCATCGTCACCGGACGCGAGGATGGGTCCTTCGGTCCCGGCGCGCCCCTGACCCGGGGGCAGTTCGCCCGGATCATGGTGCGCGGCATCTCCTACGCCGATCTGTTCCGGACCGACGGGCCGCTGCCACCGGTGCCAGCGCCGGAGGAGGTCGACCTCGAGGACATCGAAGGGTCGGTGTTCGCCGAGGACATCCGGGCCCTCGCCGGGACCGGGATCGCCACCGGGGTGGAGCCGGACCGGTTCGCCCCGAACGAGCGCATCACGCGGGGGCAGTTGGCGAGCTTGCTGATGCGCGCGGCGGACTACCTCGATCGGCACCAGCGGTGGGAGCCGACCGCGGAGGTGGTGACCTTCGTGACCGAGCTCGAGCTCATCACCGAGCCGGACGCGGAGGGGGCTGAGGAGGGCGACGAGCCAGACACCGCGCAGGACCCCGGGGACGACGGGGTGGCAGAGCGCCTGGCGTCCCTGCCGGCGGTGGTGGTCGTCAACGCGTTCAACGGCACCATCGGCTACCTCCTGGAGCTGAGCGAGCTCGACCGCCGCATCCCGTCCACGGCGCGACTGACCCTGGGTCTCGGCAGCGACCGCGAGCCCGGCCCGGTCGTGGTCACCCTCGCGGACGCCGCTGAGCTCGAGGACGCACGGCGAGCGGGGGGCATCGCGTCCGGCACACGGGTCGAAGCCGACAGCTCGGTCCGGCTCGCGGATCTGCTGCTCACCGACGCGTCCGTCGTCCTGCAGCTCGAGGGCGCCTCGCAGGGCACCTACCGGGGGATCCTGGCCGACATCGGGTGACCACGGCCCGCCGGCGTGTGCGCGGTCCCTGTGCCGTCCCGCGCGGCCTCGCCGTCCTGGGCTCGACCGGCTCGATCGGCACGCAGACCCTGGATCTGATCGGCCACGCCCCGGACGCGTTCGAGGTCGAGGCGCTGACCGCGCAGCGCAGCGTGGACGCGCTTGCGCATGCCGCCCGGCGGCACGGCGCGCGCCTTGCCGTAATCGGCGATCCGGACTGCTATGGCGAGCTCAAGGACGCGCTCGCCGGCACCGGCATCGAGGCCGCCGCCGGCGCGAGCGGCCTCGACGAGGCGGCGGCGCGGCCCGCGGATCTGGTCATGTCGTCGATCGTCGGCGCGGCGGGCCTCGCCCCGACCCTGACCG
>JBKHEJ010000256.1:0-3284 GCA_046540855.1 Nitriliruptoraceae bacterium | reverse complement strand
CGAGCCGCTGCGACGCCCGCGACCACGTCCGCGCCCGCTCCCGGACCTCCACCCGGCCCTCGGGTGTGACGTGCAGGATCGGCTTGACCTTCAGCGCCGTGCCGATCGCCGCCTGCGCGCCGGTCAACCGTCCCCCGCGACGCAGATGGTCGAGCGTGTCCACCACGATCAGGCTCGTCGCGGTGCGCCGGACGTGGTCAGCGGTGGCCACCACCTCGGCGACCCTGCCCCCTGCCTCGGCGATCGCGTGCGCGGCCAGGACCGCCGCGCCGAGCGCCCCGCCGACCAGCCGGGTGTCCACCACCTCGACGGGCAGCGGGGCGGAACGGGCCCGGTCCCGGGCCAGCGCGACCGTGCCGGACAGCGCCGCCGAGCAGTGCAGGGACACGACCGCCTCGTAGCCGTCGTCGGCGCAGTCGGCGTAGGCCTCCTCGAACCACGCCGGGGCGGGCTGGGAGGTGGTCGGGAGCACCTCGCTCGCGGCGAGCCGCGCGTGGAAGGCCTCGGTGGACAGCTCCACCCCGGCGACCAGGGTCTCGTCCCCGAACAGCACCGAGAGCGGAACGACCCGGAGCCCCGTCGCCTCGACCACCTCGGCGGGTAGGTCGCAGGTCGAGTCGGTCACGACCGCGACCCGCCCCATCCTCACCCCTTCACGACCAGGTTGAGCAGCTTGTCCGGGACGTGGATCACCTTCACCACCTGGCCGTCGAGGTGGCTCGCGACCCCGTCGTCGGCGCGCGCGGCAGCCTCCACGCTCGCCTGGTCGCTGCCGGCCGGGACGGTCACCCGCCCGCGCACCTTGCCGTTGACCTGGACGACCACCTCGACCTCGTCCTCGACGAGCAGGGCGGCGTCGGCGACGGGCCAGCGCTGGTCGTGGACGGAGTCCTCGTGACCGAGCCGGCGCCACAGCTCCTCGGTGATGAAGGGCGCGACCGGCGCGAGCATGGCGAGCAGCGCCTCGAGCGCGTCCCGCACCACCTCGGCGCCCGTGCCGTCACGGGTCGCGTCCAGGATCGCGTTCGTCAGGGTCATGAGCTGGGCGATGGCGGTGTTGTACTTGCGCGCGTCGAACTCGGCGCTGCACCGGTCGATCGCCTTCGCGGTTGCGCGCCGCAGGGCGTCGGCGGCGGCGTCGGGGAGCTCCGGGGCGCCGGCGGTCTCGCGGGCCACCTGCTCGAGGCTCAGCCGCCACACGCGCGACAGCCACTTGTGCATGCCCGTGGGCGAGACGTCCGCCCAGTCGATGTCGTCCTCCGGCGCGGAGGCGAACAGCATCGTGCCGCGCAGGGTGTCGGCACCGTAGGTGTCGGTGACCTCGCCGGGCACGACGAGGTTGCCCTTGGACTTCGACATCGCCGCGCCATCCATGATGACCTGGCCCTGGTTGAGCAGGGCCTGGAAGGGCTCGTCGGCGGCGACGTGTCCCCGGTCGCGCATGGCCTTGACGACGAAGCGGCTGTAGAGCAGGTGCAGGACGGCGTGCTCGACCCCGCCGGTGTACTGGTCGACCGGCAGCCAGCGGCCGGCGGCCTCCACCGGCCAGGCGCGCTCGTCGTCGTTCGGGGCGAGGTAGCGCAGGAAGTACCAGGATGAGTCGACGAAGGTGTCCATCGTGTCGACGTCCCGCCGGGCGTCCTCGCCGCCGCAGCGGGGGCACGCCACCTCGGTGGCGAAGGTCGGGTGCTGCTCCAGCGGCGAGCCGGCGACGGTGAAGTCGAGGTCGTCGGGTAGGCGCACGGGCAGGTCCTCGACCGGCACGGGCTGCTCACCGCACACGGCGCAGTGGATGATCGGGATCGGGGCGCCCCAGGAGCGCTGGCGGGAGATGAGCCAGTCACGCAGCCGCGTGTTGACCTTCGCGGTCCCCCACCCCTTCGCCTCCACGTCGGCGATGATGCGCGCCTTGGCCTCCTGCCAGTCCAGGCCGTCGTAGGCGCCGGAGTTCACCATCACCCCGGGACCGGTGTAGGCCTCGGTCATCGTGTCCGCGTCGAGCTCGTCGAGCAGCTCGCCGTCCGGGCCGGTCGGGCGGATGATGACGCGGATCTCGAGCCCCTCCTGGCGGGCGAACTCGAAGTCGCGCTGGTCGCCGACGGGCACGGCCATGATCGCGCCGGTGCCGTAGTCCATGAGGACGTAGTCGGCGGCGTAGGCGGGGATCTCCTCGCCGGTGAAGGGGTTGACGACGTCGAAGGGCAGCCGGTACCCGGTCTTGCCGGCCTGGCGCTCGATGTCGGAGCGCTTGGCGACCTGCTCGAGGTAGGTGTCGTAGGCGGCGTCGCCGGCCATGCGGCGCAGCACGACCGGGTGCTCGGGGGCGAACACGAAGTAGGTCGCGCCGAAGATGGTGTCGGGGCGGGTGGTGTAGACGTGGATCTCGTCCTGCCCGTCGGCGGTCGGGAAGGTGATCTCGGCGCCCTCGGAGCGGCCGATCCAGGCGCGCTGGGAGTTCTTGACCCGGTCCGGCCAGTCGATGTCGTCCAGCCCATCGAGCAGCTCGTCGGCGTAGTCGGTGATGCGGAAGAACCACTGGGTCCTGGGCTCCCGGGACACCTCGGTGCCGCAGCGCTCGCACCGTCCGTCCACGACCTGCTCGTTGGCGAGCACGGTGGAGCAGGAGGGGCAGAAGTTGACGAGCGCCTCCTTGCGGTAGGCGAGCCCGGCGTCGAACAGCTCGAGGAACAGCCACTGGGTCCAGCGGTAGTACTCCGGGTCGCAGGTGTGCAGGACCGTGTCCCAGTCGAAGGAGTAGCCGAGCCGGGCGATGGTGGCGCGCTGCTCGGCGATGTTGGCGTAGGTCCACGCCTTCGGGTCGGCGCCGCGGTTGCGGGCCGCGTTCTCGGCGGGCAGGCCGAAGGCGTCCCAGCCGATGGGGTTCAGCACCGTGCGGCCGGTCATCCTGAGGTGGCGGACCAGCGCGTCGTGGATCGTGAAGATCTCCGCGTGCCCCATGTGGAGGTCGCCCGAGGGGTACGGGAACATCGTCAGCGCGTAGAAGGGCGGCTGGTCCAGGGACGCGGCGTCGAGGTCGGCGGGACCCGGCCGCAGGGAGTAGGTGTGCTCCTGCGCCCACCGCTGAGCGATGGGGGGCTCGATGGCGAGCGGGTCGTAGCGCTCGGGCTCGGGGGTGGGGTCGGTGGACAACGCGGCTGCCTCCGGGAGCGGACCCGCGGAGGGTAGCGAGCAGGACCCGGCGGCCCGGTGGTGGCAGCCTGCCGGCGGCGTGGTGGTGGCGGCCCGCCGGCGGCGTCGTGCTCGCAACCCGGCGGCGCGGTGAT
>JBKHEJ010000255.1:0-3292 GCA_046540855.1 Nitriliruptoraceae bacterium | reverse complement strand
CCACCGACGGTACGGGGCTGAGCGTCGCCGGGATGGTCCCGACCGGCAGCGACCGCTGGCGGCACGCGTGGGGGGCTTAGACCGGCCGCAGCAGCCGGTATCGTGAGCCGCCCGCGACAGGAGCGGCGCCGATGGCCCGAGCAGGGATGCCCACCAGGTTCGTGTTCGTGTGCGTCAACGAGCGGCCCGAGGAGCACCCCCGGCCCTCGTGCCTGCGACGCGGGAGCGCGCGGGTGTTCGAGGAGCTGCGCGAGCAGACGGGCGCGCACGGGCTCGTGGACATCAAGGTGATCGCCACCGGCTGCATGGAGCCGTGCATGGTGGGCCCGGCCATCTACGTCGCGCCCGATGATGTCTGGTACGGCGGGGTCACCGTCGAGGACGTGCCGCAGCTGGTCGAGCAGCACCTGCGGGACGGCCAGCCGGTGGAGTTCCTGCGCATCGGCCGCGAGGAGTTCGAGCTGTCCCCGCTGGCCGGACGCAGCGACCTCCCACCCGGCGAGATCCCACCGGTCTGAGCGCCGTGGGCCGCGCCCGTACCGAGAACGAGCGGGCACAGGCCCGCAGGGGGGACCCGTGAACCGACCCGCGCCGCGTGCGCTCGTGATCGTGCGGCTCGTGGCCGCGCTCGGGTGCGCCGCCATGACCGCCGCGATCGTGGCCGGCTTCGCCACCGCCTCCTTCACCGAGGAGGGCGCCCTCCTCCTCGAGCTGACCTGGGGTCGGGTGACGCTGGTGGACATCTACCTGGCCTTCCTGTTCGGCTGGCTGTGGATCGCGTGGCGCGAGCGGTCGCCGGTGCGCGCGGCCCTGTGGGCCGTGGCGACGGTCATCACCGGCAGCGTGGCGCTGTTCGGGTACCTGCTCGGCGCCTCCCTGCGCGCGCGCACCACCACCGAGCTCGTGCTCGGCCCCCATCGTCATCCCGACGCGGGCTAGGGTCGCCGGCGGTGGCGAGGTGCCGCGCGGCGGGGCAACGGCTCGTGCGGCGGCGAGGAGCGGCGCATGGTGGGTCCGGGCGGGCAGGACCGGCTGAGCTTCGATGCCTACGCGCTCGAGCTCGCGGCGACCGCGGCGGGTCGTGGCAGCTGCGTGCGGCGACGGCAGGGTGCGGTGCTGGTGCACGGCACCCGGGTGGTCGCCACCGGCCACGACGGCGGCCCGGCGGGCGCGCCCCGCTGTGACGAGGGCGGCTGCCCCTGGTCGCTGCCGGATGCGCCGCCTGCGGCTGAGGCGCGCTGCATCGCCGTGCACGCCGCCGCGCGCGTCCTGCTCGACGTCGGACCCGAGCAGCTCGACGGCGCGAGCCTCTACGCCACCACCGTGCCCTGCCTGTCCTGCGCCACGCTGCTGGCGACCGCCGGGGTCGCCGAGGTGGTGGCGGCCGGCGGCCGCTACGAGGGGTGGGAGGAGGTGCGCGAGCTGCTGCTGACCTGCGGTGTCCGGGTGCGGGTGCTCGACGGCCTCGAGGGTGTCCCGAGCCTCGCGATCGGCTGACCGGGACCGTTGGCGCACCGAGGCGATCAGCGACGGGGCGCCGTCGATGACGTCCTCCGGCACGAGCCGTCCCCGCCCACAAAGAGGCGTCCCCCCGGTGGGAGGGCCGGGGGGACGTCGAACGCTCGGCGGTCGATGGCTCACGGGAGCGGATCGGGAGAGCATCCGTTCGGTCGCGGTGGGAGGGCCGCGACGTTTTGGGAGAGGCGCGAACCCGACCTGAGCCGAGCGAAGCGAACGACCGGATGGGAGAGGTGGTCGCTCGCTGGTCTGAAGTTGTCGGTGGAGGGAACCGCTCGGATGGGACCGAGTGGACCCTCCCAGGCCCTCGTGATCGCAAGCGTATGCGGTCCGATTGGCTCGTGGTGGTAACGTATCACGCGGTCCGCACCGGTCCAACCGGAACACCACCCCAGATTGGACCGCCATTGGACGAGCCAATCCGAGAGAGTGGACCGCGCCTCGCGGTCCTCCTGGCGCCTGCCCTGCGTACCGAGGGCCCGCTGTACCGCGCCCTGTCCGATGCCCTCAAGCGCGCCATCGACCGGGGGGAGGTCCCGCTGGGGACCGTGCTCCCGCCCGAGCGCACGCTGGCCCGCTCGCTGTCGGTCAGCCGCGCCACGGTCGTCGCCGCCTACGACCGCCTCAAGGACGAGGGGTGGCTCCAGAGCCGGCGCGGGTCCGGGACCTGGGTACGGCGCCCGGAGGACCACACCACCTCACCGGGGGTGGATGCCGTCGCGACCGCCCGGCTGTTCCTGTCCGAGGACGGCCTCGAGCAGCGCAGCGGCCCGGGCGAGCGCGAGCGGACACCGGGCGGCGTCATCGACCTGTCGGTCGCAGCGCTAGCCGGGACCCCCACCGTCGAGCGCCTGCTGTGCTCGGCCACGCTGGAGGAGGTCCGGTCCCTCACCGAGCACCACGGCTACCTCCCCCAGGGGCTCCGGGCGCTGCGTGAACGCGTCGCCACCAAGCTCGAGCAGGAGGGGCTGCCCACCGGCGCCGACCACGTCGTGATCACGACCGGGGCTCACCAGGCCATCTCGCTCGTCGCACGCCAGACCCTGGCGCCCGGGACCCCCGTGCTCGTCGAGACCCCGACCTTCCCCGGCGCGCTGGACGTGTTCCGGCGGTTCGGAGCGCGCGCCTTCCCCGTCCCCGTGGACGAGCACGGCGTGCGCATCGACGTGCTCGAGGAACTCGTCCAGCGCGCGGAGCCGAAGCTGCTCTACCTCTCCCCGCACTTCCACAACCCCACCGGGGTCGTGCTGAACGAGGACCGCCGCCGCCGCATCGGTGAGCTGGCCGCGGCCCACGGGATGGTCGTCATCGAGGACCTCGCCATGGGCGACCTGGCCCTCGACGACGATGCCGTCCCCCCACCCATCGCCGCTCTGAGCCCTGAGGCGTCGGTGCACACGATCGGCTCGACCGCGAAGCTGTTCTGGGCGGGGCTGCGGGTCGGCTGGATCCGCTCCCCCGATGACTGGGCTGCGCGGATGCTCGCCACCAAGACGGTCGCGGACCTCGGGACACCGCTGCTGGTCCAGCTGCTCGCCGGCAAGCTCCTCGACCACCGCGAGGAGGTCCTGGCGGAGCGGCGCGCGGAGCTGATCCCGCGCCGGGATCTGCTGTGCGACCTGCTCGCCACGCACCTGCCGGACTGGACCTTCCATCGGCCCCGTGGCGGCCTCTCGCTGTGGGTGACGCTGCCGAACGGCAACGCCGACGAGCTCGCCGAGGTGGCGCTGCGGCACGGGGTCCTGGTCGTCCCCGGTCCAGCCCTGTCGGTGGA
>JBKHEJ010000254.1:0-3347 GCA_046540855.1 Nitriliruptoraceae bacterium | reverse complement strand
CCTCCGCCGCCCGATCCCGCCCCGCCGACGGCCCCCCCGCCACCGCCGGTGTGGCCGCCCCGCCGAGCACCCACGCCGAGGCCACCGGCCGCTTCACCGGCGAGCATGGCATCGATCTCGACGACCCGACCGAGGAAGCCGCACGCCACGCGCTGCACGTGGAGGACCCCTACGACCCCGAGGGGCTCGCCAACCTCGCCGCGACGACCAGCGCGCGGCTCGGCGTCGGGCGCGCCGGACCCCGCCCGCGTACCCGCTCGCTGCTGCTGTTCCAGGCCGACCACGGGGCGACCCAGGACGCGATCCACGGCACCGTCGACCCGGCGGTGCTCGAGCGCTTCGACCTGTTCACGGTCACCACCCGCGTCGCGGACCGCGAGGAGTACCTGCTGCGGCCGGACCTCGGACGACGGCTCTCCGACCAGGCCCGGGCGGTGCTCGAGGAGCGCTGTGTCAAGGGCGCCCAGGTCCAGCTCGTCGTGGCCGACGGCCTGTCCGCCGCGGCGATCGACAACAACCTCGCGCGCATCCTGCCGGTGATCCAGCAGGGCCTGACCGCCGCCGGCATCTCGATGGGGACCCCGTTCTTCGTCGAGAACGCCCGGGTCGGCCTGATGAACGACATCAACGACATCGTCGACGCCGAGGTGGTGATCCTGCTGATCGGCGAGCGCCCGGGGCTCGGGATCGCCGACGCGCTCAGCGCCTACATGGGCTACCGCCCCACCGCTGGCAGGACCGACGCGGACCGGGACCTGATCTGCATGATCACCGAGCACGGCGGCACCAACCCGCTGGAGGCGGGCGCCTACGTGGTCGAGTTCGCCAAGCGCATGCTGGCCCACCAGGCCAGCGGCGTGGAGCTGCGCCGCCGTACCGCCGCCGACGACGCCTGAGGCGGACCGAGGAGGACGACCATGGCCATCCTGGACCCGATCAAGCCGACGATCCTGTCGGCCCGGGCGATCCCGAACGTCCACCGCGACCTCGCGGCCAAGCTCGGGCTCAGCGCGGACCAGCGCAGCGTCGGGATCGTGACCTGCGACATCGACGACTCCCTCTACGTCGCGCTGGACGAGGCCACGAAGGCCGCGGCGGTGGACGTCGTCTACGCCCACAGCTTCTACGCCGGTTCCGGGCACGCCTCGGGACCGCTGTCGGGCGAGATCATCGGCATCCTCGCCGGCCCCGACCCGGCGGAGGTGCGCGCCGGGCTCCAGGCCGCCATCGACCACGCGGAGCAGGTGGCCTGGTTCCACGCCGCGGACGAGACCGGGGACCTCGCCTTCTTCGCCCACACGATCTCGCGCACCGGTCGGTACCTGTCGGCGGAGGCCGAGGTCCCCGAGGGCGCGCCCCTCGCCTACCTCATCGCCCCACCGATCGAGGCCACGGTCGGGTTGGACGCGGCGCTCAAGGCCGCCGAGGTGGAGCTGAAGGTCTGGTTCGAGCCGCCCTCGGAGACCAACTTCTCCGGCGGGATGCTGACCGGCACCCAGGCCGCCTGCCGGGCTGCGTGCCAGGCCTTCCAGGACGCCGTCCTCGACGTGGCGCAGGCCCCGCACAAGTACTGACGGGACGCATCGACGAGCAGCAGCAACGCAAGGAGGTGGCGGTGGCGGGCGAGCTGGACCGGGACCTGAGGTCCATCCAGGAGGCACGCGAGGCGGCCACCGCCGCGCGTGCGGCCCAGCGCGCCTTCCTCACCGCCGACCAGGCCACCGTGGACCGCATCTCAGCGGCGATGGCCACCGCGGCCCTGGCCGATGCGGCCCGGCTCGGCCAGCTCGCACGGGACGAGACGGGCTACGGGATCGCGGACCACAAGCGGCTCAAGAACGAGTTCGCCGCCCGGGACGTGTGGGCGTCGATCCGGGACGTGCCCACGGTGGGGCTGCTGCGTCGCGACGAGGCGCGCGGCACCGCCGAGTACGGTTGGCCGGTCGGGGTGCTCGCGGCGCTGAGCCCTTCCACGAACCCGACCTCCACCGCGATCTTCAAGATCCTCATCGCGGTCAAGGCCCGCAACGCGATCGTCGTCGCACCGCACCCGAGCGCCGTCGGCTGCACGGCGGAGGCGACCCGGGTGATGGCGGCCGCCGGGGAAGCGGCCGGCATGCCGGCCGGGCTCGTGCAGTGCCTGACGACCATCACCCAGCCCGGTACCCAGGCCCTGCTCGAGCACCACGCCACCTCGATGATCCTCGCGACCGGTGGCGCCGGGATGGTCGCCGCGGCGCACAGCGTCGGCAAGCCGGCGCTCGGGGTGGGCCCCGGCAACGTGCCCGCCTACGTCGACCGCAGCGCGGATGTCGCCCGGGCGGCCGCCGACATCGTCGCCTCGAAGGCCTTCGACCACTCCACCATCTGCGCCACCGAGCAGACCGTGGTGGCTGACGCACCCATCGCCGCTGAGCTCCGTCGCGCGATGGAGGCGAACGGCGCTCACTGGCTCAGCCGTGCCGAGGCCGACCGGCTCGGGCCGCAGCTGTTCCGGGCGGGCGGCCTGCTCGACGCCCGCTTCGTGGGCCGCTCGCCCCAGGAGCTCGGGGAGCTGGCCGGCATCGAGGTTCCCGACCACGCCCGGGTGCTGGTCGGCGACCTCGAGGGCGTCGGGCCCGAGCACCCCCTCAGCCGCGAGAAGCTGACGACGGTGCTCGGCTTCCTCGTCGAGGATGGCTGGCGAGCCGGGTGCGAGCGCTCCATCGAGCTGCTGCGCTTCGGCGGTGACGGCCACTCGCTGGTCATCCACGCTCGCGACGAGGACGTCATCCACGCCTTCGGGATGGAGAAGCCGGCCTTCCGCATCCTCGTCAACACCTGGGGCACCTTCGGCGCCATCGGGGCCTCGACCGGGCTGCTCCCCTCCATGACGCTGGCTCCCGGCGGGATCGGGGGCGCGGTCGTCAGCGACAACATCTCCGTGCACCACGTGCTGAACGTCAAACGCGTCGCCCGGGAGCTCACCCGCCCCCCGGCGGCGGCCTGGTCCGGCCCGGCGTCCGTCGATCTCCCGGCGGCGGCCGACCGGCTGGACCTGGCCGCACCGTCGGGTGCCAGCACGGCACCCGAGCGGTCCTCCGCACCGCTGGCCGTCGCTGGCGGCCCGGCGGCACCGGAGCTCGTCGCCCGGATCCGCTCCCGCGTGGCCGCGAAGCTGGAGGGACGCTGAGATGACGCTGACCCCCGAGGCCTACGCCAGCCTGACCGTGGCCGACGTGACCGCCCTGCTCGACAGCGGCACGGTCGCGGCGGAGCACGTGCGCGATCTCGAGCTCGCACGCACCACAGGCCCCCGCAAGGGCGTGCTGCGAGCGCTCGAGCGGGCCGGGAGCAGCACCGCCCCG
>JBKHEJ010000253.1:0-3397 GCA_046540855.1 Nitriliruptoraceae bacterium | reverse complement strand
CGACCCGACCTGAGCGCCTGGACGCCTGCCCGCGGCGCATCAGCGCACCGATCCGGTGGGGCGCCATGACAGCGACCGACCCGTGAGCACCTGCCCGGCCCCGCACCCGAGCAGCTCGGCCGCGACGAGATAGCCGCACCGACCGAGGGAGCCCGATGATGGACCAGGCCGCAGGCCAGCGCGATGGTGGTTCGGACGGGGGATCGCGGGTGCCACCTCCGCCGCCGGGCCAGCGCGACGGTGGTTCGGACGGGGGGTCGCGGGTGCCGCCCACACCGCCGGCTCCGCCGCGCGCCGTGACGACCGGCAGCCGCGGGTCCACGCCAGCCAACGAGGGAGCGCGTCGGCCGCTGACCTACGCGGAGGCGGGCGTCGACCTCGACGCCGCCGACCGCAGCGTCGACCTGCTGCGGGACGTGCTCGCCCGGGCCACCCGCCCCGAGGTCCTGGGCGGCATCGGGGGGTTCGGTGGCCTGTTCCAGCCCGACCTCACCGGGTACCGCAGGCCTGTGCTGGTCAGCTCCACCGACGGCGTCGGCACGAAGGTCGACCTGGCCCGCCAACTCGGCGTGCTCCACACCGTCGGCCGGGACCTCGTCGCCATGGTCGTCGATGACCTCGTGGTCACGGGCGCGGAGCCGCTGTTCTTCAACGACTACGTCTCGGTCGGCCGCCTCGACCCCGACCGCGTCGCCGACCTCGTCCGTGGCATCGCCGAGGGCTGCGCCGAGGCCGGCTGCGCGCTGGTCGGTGGCGAGACCGCGGAGCACCCCGGCCTGCTCGCTGACGACGAGTTCGACCTGGCCGGCTTCGGGGTCGGGATCGTCGAGCGCGACGCGATCCTCGGGCCCGATCGCGTCCGGGCCGGTGACCGCCTCCTCGCCCTGCCCTCCTCCGGCCTGCACAGCAACGGCTACAGCCTCGTGCGCCGCATCGTGGACGGGCTGGACCTGACGGCGCCACACGGCCTGGACGCTCCGCTCGGCGAGGTGCTGCTCACGCCGACCCGCATCCACACCCCGGACTGCCTCGCCCTCCTCGGTCGTGCCAGCGGCACCGAGGTCGCGGGCGTCGAGGCAGCCGAGGCCGCCGGGGTGGTGGTCCACGCCTTCTGCCACGTCACCGGCGGGGGACTGCCCGGCAACCTGCCACGGGTGCTGCCCGACCACCCCGGCGCTCGGGTCGACACCGCGAGCTGGACCTGGCCGGCGATCGTGCGGTGGCTCGCGGCACGTGGGCCGGTCGCCGACGACGAGGTGTGGCGCACCTTCAACTGCGGGGTCGGGATGGTGGCCGTCGTGCCGCCGGAGGCGGTCGAGCCGGCGCTCAGCCTGCTGGCGGCGCGTGGGGTGGACGCCTGGGTACTCGGGGAGGTGGTCCCCCGTGCCGAGGTCGGCGGGACCGGCGTCGCGCTCGTGCCGTGACGGTGCGCGCGCCGGCCCTCAGGCGCCCGCGCCGAGGTGGAAGCGCGACAGCGCGCCGACCGCCCCGATGCGCTGCTCGGCGACCTGGATGGCCGCGGCCTCCGTGGTCACCCCCTGCGCCCGTGCCACCTCGACGACCCGGCGCAGGGTGCGGGGGATGGCCTCGACGCGGCGCCGGACGCGGGCCGGGTCGTGGCCGGCCGGGTGCAGCTCGTCGGCCACGGTGATGACCCCGCCGGAGTTGACGACGTAGTCCGGCGCGTACAGCACCCCGCGCTCCTCCAGCCGGTCCGCGTCCGCGGCGGTGAGCAGCTGGTTGTTCGCGCCGCCGCACACCACCCGCGCCTGCAGCGAGGTGATGCTGGCCTCGTGCAGCACGCCCCCGAGCGCGTTGGGGGAGACGATGTCGGCATCGACCGCGAGCACCTCTTCCGTCCCCACCACCTCGACGCCCGCGAGGTCGGCGACGCGCCCGATCGCCGCCTCGGAGACGTCCGCGACCGTCACCTTCGCGCCATCACGCACGAGCTGCTCCACGAGCCGCCGGCCCACCTTGCCGACCCCCTGCACCGCCACGTGCCGGCCCGACAGGTCCGCGGAGCCGAAGGCGAGCTCCGCGGCGGCCTGCATCGCCAGGTGCACCCCGACGGCGGTGAACACCCCGGAGTCGCCGGACCCGCCCTCGACCGGGTCGGCCCCGGTGGCCCAGCGCGTCTCGCGCTTGATGATCGCCATGTCATCGGGGGTCGTGCCGACGTCGCAGGCGGTGACGTAGCGGCCGCCGAGGCTCGCGATCATCCGCCCGTAGGCGCGGAGCAGCTCCTCGGACCGCACCTCGGCCGGGTCACCGAGGATGACCGCCTTGCCCCCGCCGTGGTCGATGCCGGCGCACGCCGACTTCAGGGTCATCGCGTGCGAGAGCCGCAGCACGTCGGTGAGCGCCGCGTCGTCGTCCTCGTAGGCGCGGAAGCGCGTCCCCCCGAGCCCCGGCCCGAGCGCGGTGGAGTGGATGGCGATGATGCACCGCAGCCCCGTCGCCGGGTCGTTGCCGAACACGACCTGCTCGTGCCCCTCGAACCGTTCGAAGATCGCTGCCACCCGCCGTGCGCTCCTTCCCGGGCTGACCCGGGTCCGGGGTGTCGGGCCGGCCGTCGCGCCGACCGCCGTGCCACCGACGTGGTCGTCGAGGTGGCACGTCCCGACCCTAACCCGCGGGTGCGGCCACGGCACAGCGGCTCGGCGTGGCGGCTGGCTACCGTGGGGCCATGCTCGTCCCCCGCGCCCAACTCAAGGTCTTCTCCCCGCTGGAGGCCTTCCCCGCCGAGGAGCGGGCCCGGCTGCAGGCGATCCTGGACCGAGGCGGCGGGCTGTCCCGCTCGCAGGCGGAGGAGTTGGAGGCGGCACAGATCTGCGAGGGGCTGGTCCGTGGCTGGCCCCGCCCGGTCCCCGAGGCGGTCCAGACCCGCCGGGTCGCCGACCGCACCCTGATCTGCCCGCTCGACCTCGAGGGGCGCTCCCAGGTGGCGTGGTCACAGCTCGCGGCCATCCTCCCGGACCCCGTGCTGGACGCCATGCTGCCGCACCCCTCGTGCCGTGCCCGGGCTGAGCGCACCCCCCGGGTGGTCCCGCACGTGCGCGACCACCCCTTCCTGGCCCCCCTGACGTGGTTCGTGGCCTTCTCCCCCCGTGAGCAGCGTGTCACCGATCCGCCTGAGGGCACTGGCCCGCGTCTCGTCCACCTCACGCTGGTGGGGCAGGCGGTCGGTCGCCTCGAACGCGTGCTGGGGGTGATCGAGCGGACGCTGGCTGGGGCCGAGGACCTGCTCGCCGAGGTAGCGGACCTCACGGCGTGGCTGGACGCCTTCGCCGAGGAGTCGCTGCTCGAGCTGGACCACGGCACCGCGGGACGCCTGCGGGGCGCGGGTGGGCTCAAGCGGGACCGGACCACGGCGCAGCTGTGGCGGGCGGTCGAA
>JBKHEJ010000252.1:0-3428 GCA_046540855.1 Nitriliruptoraceae bacterium | reverse complement strand
CGCGGTCGGCGGTCGCGGTCCTCGTCGCGCTCCTCGTGGGCAACGCGCTGTTCGTCGCGGCCGAGTTCGCCCTGGTCAACGTGCGCCGGCCCGGGCTCGAGGAACGGGCGGAGGCAGGCGACCGCTGGGCGGTGCGTCTCCTGCGGGATCTCGCTGCGGCGCCGACCCTGCTCGCGAGCGCACGCATCGTCGTGGTGGCCGCGACGATCCTGCTCGGGGTGGTGGCCGTCGATGCGCTCGGCCCCACGCTGGTCGCCCCCGCGCTCGCGGGCCTCGGTGTGCCGTCGACGGCGCTGTCGTGGACCACGACCGTGGTCGTGCTGGTGGTCGTGGTGCTCACGCACGTGCTGCTCGGCGAACTCCTGCCGCGCACGCTGGCGGCGGCCCGACCCGTGCAGGTGCTGCACGTGCTGGCCGTGCCGGCCCGGCTGCTCGGCCCCGCCCTCGCGCCCCTGGCGCGGGCCCTGGACCGCGTGGCCGTGGTGCTGCTGGAGCGCGGCGCGGGGGTGAGCGTGCCGGAGCGCGGTACCCGTACCCACAGCCTCGAGGAGCTGGTCCGGATCATCGACGCGTCCGGGCAGGAAGGGAGCCTGACCCGGGGCCAGACCTCGTTGCTGTCGCGGGCCGTCGCGCTCGGCGACCGGCGCGTCGAGGAGGTGATGGTGCCGCGGCCCGACGTCGTCTGGCTGGCCGCCACCGACCCGCTGTCGGAGCTCGTCCGACGTGCCCGCGAGACCGGGTTCAGCCGCTTCCCCGTCCATGGTGAGCACGAGGACGAGGTGCTCGGCAGCGTCCACGTCCGGGACCTGCTCGAGGTGCCCCTGGAGGCCGTGGGCGAGCGGACCGTCTCCTCGATGCTCGCACCGATCCTCGTGGTGCCCGAGTCGGCCCGGCTCAGGCGGCTGCTGGCGGAGTTCCGCCGCTTGCAGCGGACCGCCGCGGTGGTGGTGGACGAGCACGGGGGCACCGCCGGGCTGGTGACCCTCGAGGACGTCCTCGAGGAGCTCGTCGGCGACATCGAGGACGAGTTCGATGCGGCCGGGATCGCGATCCGTCGGCGGGGTCCGGGACGCACGCTCGTGGACGGTCGTATCCGGCTGGACCGGGCCGCGACGCTGTTCGCCGAGCCGCTGCCCGACGGCCCCTACGAGACCCTCGCCGGGTTCGTCCTCGACCAGCTCGGCCACCTCCCCGAGGTCGGCGAGGTGGTGCAGTACGGGCGGCTGGAGCTCACCGTGAACCGCTTGGACGGCACGCGGCTCACCGAGCTCCTCGTCCGCGAGCTGCACGGTCCCGGGGGGGAGGGGTGAGCGCCGTCGGGACCCTCCTGGTCGCCGGGTCGCTGCTCGTGCTGCTCACCGCCTTCGCGCTGGTGGAGGCAGGGCTGGTCGCCGTGCGCCGCAGCCGGATCGACGAGCTCGCCGAGGACGGCGACCGACGCGCCTGGCGTGCCACACGGATCCTGGACCGGCTCCCGGTGTCGGTCACCGCCGCGCAGCTGGCCTTCAGCGCCGCCGGGGTGGGGCTCGGTGCGCTGCTCGCCGCGGTCGTCACCGGTGAGCGCGACCTCCTCGGCACCGGGGCGGCGCCGGGTGCCCCGCGCGTGCTCGGACCCGTGGTGGGCACGCTCCTCGTCGTGCTCGCGATCGTGCTCGCGATGCTCGGGGTGCTCGTCGCGACCCGGCTCGCGCTCGCACGACCCGAACAGGTCACCCTCGCCCTGGCGCGTCCGTTCCTGATCGTGGTCCGCCTGCTCACGCCGGTCGCGCACGTCCTGCGGGCTGTCGCCGCCGCCCTCACCCGGTCCGCGCGGTCGGGGCCCGCCGCCGACGAGCAGCTCGCCCACACCCCGTCCGAGCTGGCCTCGGTGGTGGTGGACGCGCAGGTCCGTGGCGTGCTCAGCGCGGCCGAGGCGCAGGTGATGCGTGCCGCGCTGGAGCTGGCGGAGCGCACCGCCGGCGCGTCCATGACCCCGCGGGTGGACCTCGAGACGGTGCCGGACACCGCGACCGGTCGTGAGGTGCTCGCCCGCGCCCACGCGACCGGGTACACCCGCTTCCCGGTGCACCACCGCGACGTGGACGACGTCGTGGGTCTCGTCCACGTCAAGGACCTGCTCACCGACCCGGACCCGGGCGCGCTCGACCGACCGATCCGCACGGTGCTGCGACCGATCGTCGCGGTGTCCCAGAGCCGCGACCTCGAGCACCTCCTGGCCGACATGCTCGCGCAGCGTGCCCACGCGGTGCTCGTCGTGGACGAGTTCGGGGGCACCGCCGGGATGCTCTCCCTCGAGGACGTGCTCGAGGAGCTCGTCGGGGAGATCGCCGACGAGTACGACGAGGAGGACCAGCCCGTGGTCGGCGCGGGCCGCAGCTGGCGCGTGCCGGGGACGACCCGGCGGGACGAGCTGGCCCGGCTGTGTGGGCTCGAGCTCATCTCCGAGGAGGCGGAGACGGTGTCGGGGTGGGTCGTCGAGCAGCTCGACCGGCTCCCGGTCGACGGTGACGAGCTGCGGGTGGCCGACGGCTGGCAGCTGACGGTGCGGGGCGCGGAGGGTCGTCGCGCCGATGAGGTGGAGGTGCGCGCTCCGGAGAGGTGAGCGGCGCCGGCTAGCGTGCTGCCCACCTGTGAGGCGAGGAGCCGTCGGGATGACACCCCCTGCACCGCGCGCGAGCGCGGCCGAGGCCGTACGGCGGCTCGGTCATGCGCTCATGGCCCACGACGTCGATGACGCGCTCCTCGCGCGGGTGGACGCCGTGGTGGGCGCGCTCGCTGACGAGGCGGCTGCCTTCCCTCAGCGCCACCGGGACGTCGCCGCCCTGACCGAGCGGATGTTCACCACCGGCGTGCCGGACGGAACACGGGTGGTCCACTTCGACGAGTGCGTGGTGTCCGGGCCGTGGAACCCGCTCGGCATCGGCCTCGAGGTCGTCCGCGACGGTGAGGACGCCGTCGCCGAGGTGGTGCTCGGGACCGCCTTCGAGGGCGGACCGGGTATGGCCCACGGCGGGATCGTCGCGGCCCTGTTCGACGATCTGCT
Organism: Nitriliruptoraceae bacterium; assembly: GCA_046540855.1. Taxonomy (GTDB): domain Bacteria; phylum Actinomycetota; class Nitriliruptoria; order Nitriliruptorales; family Nitriliruptoraceae; genus T1Sed10-7. The sequence continues at coordinate 385 of JBKHEJ010000252.1, read as the reverse complement.
CGGCTACCTGCTCACCCTGCACCACGTCCCCGGCTTCACCGGCGAGCTCGCCGTGCGCTACCACCGGCCCACCCCGGTCGGTGTCCCGCTCGCGCTGCACGGCTGGGTGGTCGACCGCGTCGGTCGCCGGCTGCTCACGGCCGGGGACATCCGCGCCGACGGCCAGGTCGTGGCCAGCGCCACCGCCACCTTCGTGGAGGTCGACCGCGCGCGCATCCAACCACCCGCCTGACACCCCCGGACGGGGGCGCGGGTCCAGGCCAGCGGGGGCTAGCCGCGCGGCCGGCCGGGCGGCCTCCTCGATCCGAGGACCGCTGGTGAGCGTCCGCAGCGGGGAGGTGCACCGTGCGCACCCACCACCGAGCCCACCGGATCCGGGTGGTCG
>JBKHEJ010000251.1:0-3431 GCA_046540855.1 Nitriliruptoraceae bacterium | reverse complement strand
AGCCCATCGATACGCGCCATCTCCCCGTCCGTGAGCGCGAAGCCCTGGACATCGGCGTTCGAACGGATGCGCTCCGGAGTCCCGGACTTCGGGATCGCGACGACGCTCGGCCGCTGCAGCATCCATCGCAGGGTGACCTGGGCCGGTGTGACATCGTGGGCTTCGGCGATCTCGGCGAGGACGGGGTCGTCGAGCACCTTCCCGCGGGCCAGCGGCGAGTAGGCCGTTAGGAACCCGCCGCGTGCCCTGAGGACGGCCTCGATCGCGGACACGCCCAGGTAGGGGTGGTGTTCGACCTGGTCGGTCACGATCGGAGCCAACTCGTAGGCACGGGCGAGCATGCGGGACGGGAAGTTGGACACCCCGATGTGCGCTGCGAGCCCGTCGTTCACCAACTCCGTCATGGCCTCCATCGTCTCGGCCAGTGGCGCGACCGACTCGGCCGGCCAGTGCAGCAGGATGAGATCGACCTGGTCGACCCCGAGCTTGCGGAGGCTCTCCTGGGTGGAGGTGCGGACGTCGGCGCTGCGCGCGTTCGACGGCCGGATCTTCGTCGTGACGAACACCTCCTCGCGGTCGAGTCCGCTGTCCCGAAGAGCACGGCCGACCTCGGCCTCGTTGTCGTACCCCTGTGCGGTATCGAGGTGGCGGTACCCCGCCTCCAGGGCGACCAGGCAGCTTCGGTACGCCTCCTCCCCGGCGAGCTGGAAGGTCCCGAACCCGAGGCGAGGAACCTCGGTGCCATCGCTCAGGGCGAACGTCATGGTGTCCATGGTGCCTCCGGTGGTCTCGTGGCCCGTCGACCGGTCGAGCCGCCGACGGGTCGGTACAGCCTCGGTCGGTACTTGGTTGGGGGGTGCGTCGCCGATCCGTGCGTCGTCGCTCGGCGCGTCGTCGGTCGTCGCTCGGCGCGTCGTCGGTCGTCGGTCGGCGCGGCTTCGGTCGGCGCGGCTTCGGTCGTCCGTCGGCGCGTCGTCGGTCAGCGGCCCGATCGCGAACCGGCGCCCCGATCACGAGGCGCGCCGCTGACCCTTGAACGTAAGCGGTGGGAGCGGTGCTGTCCCCTTCCGTAGCCCGTCCGAAGGATGGGTCGAACCGCGCGGCTGACCGCCCGCGCGCCGCCCTGGACGGCTCGGTCAAGACTCCCGCGGCGTCGTACCGGCCGTGCTGACGGGGCTTCGCGTGCTCCAACGCCCGCCCTCGGAAGCCGTGCCGGCCATGCGGGCTCCGGTGCCCGGCCATGCGACCACGCCACGACCACCCCGGCCCACCGGGCCACAACTACGGTCCGAAGGGACCGCGGCTCTCCGCGTCAACCGGTCGACGTGACGGCGGGGGGCTACCGCTCAGCGACCCGAGGGACCCACGTGCCCGAACCCGCCTCCCGCCTGTCCGAGGACGACCTGCACCTGTTCGCCGAGGGCAGCCACCTCCGGCTCCACCACCACCTCGGCGCCCATCTCGTCACGGCCGACGCCGACTCCCCCGCCGGCGCGACCTTCAGCGTGTGGGCCCCGTTCGCGCAGGCTGTGCACGTCATCACCGAGGCGAACGGGTTCGACCCCTCCGCCGACCCGCTGCGACCACGCGCGACCAGCGGCGTCTGGGAAGGCTTCGTCGCGGGTGCCGGAGCCGGTGACGCCTACCGGTTCGCGATCACCACCTCCCACGGTGAGGTGGTCGAGCACGCCGACCCGATGGCCGTCCACACCGAGACCCCGCCGGCGAACGCCTCGAAGCTGTGGGAGCTGTCCTACGACTGGGGCGACGCTGACTGGCTGGCGGCGCGCGGCGAACGCCAGCACCGCGAAGCGCCCATCTCGATCTACGAGCTCCACCTCGGCTCCTGGCAGCGCGGCGAGGACGGTGAGCGGTTCCTCACCTACCGCGAGCTCGCCCCGCACCTGATCGCCCACGTGCAGCGGGCCGGGTTCACCCACGTGGAGCTCCTGCCGGTCATGGAGCACCCGTTCTACGGCTCCTGGGGCTACCAGACCTCCGGCTACTTCGCACCCACGTCACGCTACGGGGCGCCCGAGGACCTCATGTGGCTGATCGATCAGCTTCACCAGGCTGGCATCGGGGTGATCCTCGACTGGGTCCCGTCCCACTTCCCCGACGACTGGTGGGCGCTGGCGACCTTCGACGGCACCCACCTCTACGACCACGAGGACCCGCGCCGGGGCATCCACCCGGACTGGAACTCGGCGATGTTCAACTACGGCCGCGGCGAGGTCCGCAGCTTCCTGCTGTCGTCCGCGATGTCGTGGCTCGAGCGCTACCACGCCGACGGCCTGCGGCTGGACGCGGTGTCCTCGATGCTCTACCTCGACTACTCCCGCGATCCCGGGCAGTGGATCCCGAACGAGCACGGCGGCAACGAGCACCTCGAGGCCATCAGCTTCCTCCAGCGCCTCCACGACGAGATCGACCGCCACCACCCGGACGTCATCACCTTCGCGGAGGAGTCGACCGCCTGGGACGGGGTGACGCGCCCCACCGAGCACGGCGGGCTCGGGTTCGACCACAAGTGGGACCTCGGGTGGATGCACGACACGCTCGACTACATCCGCACCGATCCGCTCTACCGAGGCGAGAAGCAGGACCAACTGACCTTCCGGTCCGTCTACGGGGCTTCAGAGTCGTTCTGCCTGCCGCTCTCCCACGACGAGGTGTCCCACGGCAAGGGCTCGATGCTGTCGAGGTTGCCCGGTGACGAGTGGCAGCAGCGCGCCAACCTCCGGCTGCTGCTCGGGATGCAGTTCACCACCCCGGGCAAGAAGCTCGTGTTCATGGGCATGGAGTTCGGCGCGCGCGACGGCTGGGACGTCGAGTCGCAGCTGGACTGGAACCTGCTGGGTCGAGCCGAGCACGCCGCGCTGCTCACCTACACCTCGGCGCTGAACGAGCTGTACCGGTCCGTGCCGGCGCTGCACGTCGGGGACGCGCGCGGGGACGGGTTCGCCTGGGTCGACGCCTCCGATCGGCAGCAGTCGGTGGTGTCGTTCCTGCGTCAGGCGCCGGGGGCGGCGGATGCCCTGGTGGTCTGGAACCTGACCCCGGTGACGCGCTCGCCGTACCGGATCGGCGTGCCGCACGGCGGGGCGTGGCGCGAGGTGCTCTCCTCTGACGAGGCGCGCTTCGGGGGCTCCGGGGTGACCAACGGTCGCGTCGAGGCAGCGGACATCGAGGTGGTGGGTCGCCCGGCCTCGGTGGACCTCGCGCTCCCACCTCTCGGGATCACCGTGCTGGTCCCGGACCGCGCTGAGCGCGGCTGAGCGCGGCTGAGCGCGGCTGAGCACGGCCGAGCACGGCTGACCGCGGCTGACCGCGGCCAAGCACGGCTGAGCGCGGCTGACCGCGGCCGAGCACGGCTGAGCGCGGCTGAGCGCGGCCGAGCACGGCTGAGCGCGGCTGACCCCGCCGCGGGC
>JBKHEJ010000250.1:0-3436 GCA_046540855.1 Nitriliruptoraceae bacterium | reverse complement strand
GCTGGCAGACGACGGCGCGGTCGGGTCCGCGGTCGACGCTGCCCGGGCAGGAGGTGGGTCGTCCGCGCCCGCCGCCGGGGCAGAGGCTGGGGCGTCCGTCGGCGCCCCAGCCGCGACAGCAGGGGCCCCCGGCGCTGCCGCGCCCCCCGTCGCCGCCGCCGTGCCACCGGAGCGGTTGCTGCTCGGCCCCGGACCGTCGCCGGTCCACCCCGAGGTGCTCGCGGCGCAGAGCCGGCCGCTCGTCGGCCACCTCGACCCGTGGTTCCTCGAGGTCACGGACCAGCTCTTAACGATGCTGCGCAGCGTCCTGCGCACCACCAACCCGCTCACCTACGCCGTCTCCGGCACGGGCAGCGCGGGGATGGAGACCGCGGTGGTCAACCTCGTCGAGCCCGGGGACACCGTCATCGTCGGGGTCAACGGCGTCTTCGGCGGGCGCATCGCCGAGACGGCCCGTCGGGCGGGTGCCGAGGTGGTGGTCGTCGAGGCCGCCTGGGGCCAGCCCATCCCGATCGAGCGGCTCCTCGACGCCCAGGCGGAGCACCCGGCCGCGCGGCTGCTGGCGGTCGTGCACGCGGAGACCTCGACCGGCGTGCTCCAACCGCTGGAGGAGCTCGGGACGGCGCTGGCAGCCACGGACACGCTCCTGCTCGTCGACAGCGTGACCGGGCTGGCGGGCGTGCCGCTGGAGACCGACGCGTGGCACCTCGACGTCGTCTACAGCGGCACGCAGAAGTGCCTCTCGGTCCCCCCGGGACTGGCGCCGATCACCTTCAGCGAGCGGGCCGCGGCCCGCATCGCCGGGCGGACGTCCCCGGTGCGCTCGTGGTACCTCGACGCCGAGGCGGTCGCGCGCTACTGGGGCGAGGAGCGGGTGTACCACCACACCGCGCCGATCAGCGCGCTGCTCGGGCTCCACGAGGGGCTGCGACGGGTGCTCGCCGAGGGGCTCGAGAGCCGCTGGGCGCGCCACGCCGAGGTCGGGCGGCTGTTCCAGGAGCACCTCCAGGACCGGGACGCGACGCTGCTCGCCGCCGAGGGCTACCGGCTCCCGCAGCTGACGACCCTGGCCTGGCCGGACCACCTCGACGAGGGCTCGTTGCGCCGGCGGCTGCTGCACGAGCACGGCATCGAGGTGGGTGGTGGGCTCGGACCCTTCGCCGGTCGGGCCTGGCGGGTCGGTCTCATGGGCGAGGGGGCGACCCACGCCACGGTCGACCGGCTGCTCGACGCCATCGACGAGGTGCTCGAGGGCTGACCGCGCCGACGGTGGCGTCGAGGTAGCTCGAGGGCTGACCGCGCCGACGGTGGCGCCGAGGTTCTCGAGGGTCGAGCAGCCGCGTTGTCTACGCTCGTGGGCCATGGGACCGAGGCGGCTGACCTGGCGGTGGCGCGTGATCGCGGCCATCGTCATCGTGCTCGTGCGCGTGCTGCGCTGGCGGATCGATGTCCGCGGGCTCGAGCACGTCCCACGCCGCGGTGGTGCGGTGCTGGCCTTCAACCACCACAGCTACGTCGACTTCCTCATGGTCGCCTGGCCGGTCGTGCGCCAGCTCCGCAGGCCGCTGCGCTTCCTCGCCAAGCGCGAGATCTGGTCGAGCCCGAGGGTCGGGTGGGTCGTGCGGTGGGTGGAAGCCGTCCCCGTGGATCGGGGCTCCGCTGCGGCTCGGGCGTCGGCCTTCGACGCCGCAGCCGAGGCCCTGCGCGCCGGCGACCTGGTCGCGGTCGCCCCCGAGCAGACCATCTCGCCGAGCTACGAGCTGCTGCCGTTGCGGACCGGCGCTGTGCGCATGGCGCAGCTCGCCAGCGTGCCGATCGTGCCCGTCATCGGGTGGGGGACCCAGCGCGTGCTCCCCAAGGGGGGACGTGCGCAGGTGCGCACCCGGTTGCCGGTGACCGTCCGCTTCGGGCCACCGATCGAGGTCGCGCCCGACGAGGACCCGGTGGCGGCCACCGAGGTGCTCGCCGCGCGCATGCAGGAGCTGCTCGACCAGGCCCAGCGCAGCTACCCGGACGGCACCCCACCCGGCGCGCCCTGGGTCCCGGCACGGCTCGGCGGTGGGGCGCCTGATCACGCCGAGGTGGTGCGGGCCCACCGTGAGCGTGAGCGCGGATGGACGCCGGGGTCGGGCCGCGACGATGGAGCAACGCCGGGCTCGGGCCGCGACGAGACCCGGCCGGGGGGCCAGGAGCGTGACGACGCTGGACCGCCGGCATCGGGCCGCGGGGGTGCCGCGGCCACTCCGGACACCAGCTAGCCGGGTCCGAACGCCTGCTGGACGCGAGCGCGACGCCACGCGATGATGTCCGCGCCGCGCCGCGCCGCCCTGCCACCCCGGTGGACGGCCTGACCTCGTGGAGATCGGGATGCCAGGAACGGACGAGCACGGTGACCCGCGTGCGAGCCTCGTCTACCGCCTCGCCGCCTGGATCGCCTTCGCGATCATGCGGGTGCAGCGGTGGCGGATCGACGTCCAGGGCACCGAGCACCTGCCGCGGCACGGCGGCGCGGTCATCGCCGCGAACCACACCTCCTTCTGGGACTTCTTCACCTCCGGGTGGCACCCGTACCGACGCTGGGGCCGACCCGTGCGCATCCTCGCCAAGGCCTCGCTGTTCCGGGCCCGGGTGTTCGGCTGGTTCATGCGCCGCGCGGAGCACATCCCCGTCGAGCGGGGCGCCGGCCGCACGGCCCTCAGCCACGCGGTCGCCGGCCTCGAGCGGGGTGAGCTGATCCTGGTGCTGCCGGAGCAGACCATCTCGCCCTCGCTCGAGCTGCTGCCCTTCAAGCCGGGTGCCGTGCGCATGGCCGCGGCGGCCGGCGTGCCGGTGATCCCGACCATCTCGTGGGGCTCGCACCGCTTCCACACCGTCGGCCGCAAGCCGCGCTGGTCGTGGCGGCTCCCGGTGACGGTGCGCTACGGCGAACCCCTCTACCCCCGCCTCGAGGACGACCCGGTCGTGGTCACCGAGGAGCTGCGCCGCCGGATGCTCGTGCTCCTCGACGAGGTCCAGCGCACCTACCCGGACGGGCTTCCGGCCGGCGCCTGGTGGGTGCCTTCCCGCCTCGGCGGCGGCGCCGCCAGCGCCGAGGAAGCGGACGAGTTCCTGCGCCGGCTCGCCGAGCGCTGGCACCGCCCCTCCGCAGCGATCGAGGGCGGCGCGGCCGGCGCCTTCCCGCCCATGGTGGCGGACGCCGCCGTCACCGGCGCGCTCGGCATCGAGACGCTGGTCCTGTTCGCCATCATCTTCCTGTGGACGCCGCCGCATTTCTGGGCGCTCGCCCTGGTCAAGTCCGGCGACTACGCCCGCGCCGGCGTGCCGATGCTGCCCAACGTCAAGGGCGCGGACGAGACCCGTCGCCAGATCTGGCTCTACACGCTGGTCTTCGTGCCCGTCACGCTGGCCCCCATCCCGCTCGGCTTCGGCGGGCTCG
>JBKHEJ010000249.1:0-3477 GCA_046540855.1 Nitriliruptoraceae bacterium | reverse complement strand
GCGGCGTTCGAGCGGGGGTTGCGAGAGGCGATCACGTCGCAGACGCGGGCGTTGGCGGTGTCGCTGCTGGTTTCGGTGGTGGCGATCGCGGGGCTGGCGTTCGGCCTGTCCGGCTGACGACTGCTGCGCGGCCCTCGGCGATCTCTGGGCGAGGGTGGTCGTGCCTCCCCCGGACTCCCGCGCCCCGGTCGCTGCCCCTCCTCGCCGGCGTGGATCGCTCAAGGCCGTGATCATCCCGCCGACGGGTTCGAGATACCCAGCAGAGTGGGGCGCGAAGGATGAACGTCTCGTCGTCGGTCGCGGTTCGACGTGGTGGGCGGGGGTTCGACGGTCGAGGTCGACGGGCGGCAGCCGCGCTGTCCGTGGGCGCTCTGGTGCTGGGGTTGCTACAGCCGCTCACGCCATCGGTCGCGGCCGCAGCCGACGCGGCGCCCGATTGGGCACACCAGGGGGAGGCGACCTCCTTCGTCGAGGACGGTGGCAACCGCTACATCCTGCACCGCTACGACGACCCTGATGCCTCGTACCCCGACTTCGAGGTGCCAGGGAGGACACGACCGGCGGCGCTGGTGGCACGGGCGGTGGCGGCCACGGCGGTGCACCCTGCGGGGTGACCGCTGGGGCGGACGGCCGCGGCGGCGGTGGGGGCGGGGGAGACACCCGCGAGGACGCCCGCTCGCTGGATCTGTGCCCCGAGGGCACGACCGCCGCTCCGCAGCCCGGAGGCTCCGGCGTCGTGCTGGTCCGCTACCTCGCCGACGACCTCGCCACGGTCACCGACGTCACGGCGACGGCTGAGCGTGTCGAGATCGGGCAGGAGGCGACCGTCACCGTCACCGTTGCCGACGTCGACGGCGCCGCGGCGCAGGACGTCCCGGTCAGCCTGTCCGCCGAACCCGGCGATGCCCCCGACGCCGTGCGTACCGGTGAGGACGGGCGCGCGACCTTCACCGTGTCCCGCGACACGGCCGGGACCGTCACCTACACCGCGACCCTCGACGGCGTCGAGACCGACCACAGCATCGAGGTGGACCACGAGGAGCCGGCGGAGCAACCGCTCACCGGCACGCTCATCACCGAGGAGCCGTTCACCACCTCGATGCCCGGACAGGACGCCGGGTGGCGGTTCCGGTCCGGGCCCCCGGAACACCCAGACGACCGCGACTACCCGAGCATCAGGGACGGGCACCTGCGGCTGGTCCCGGCGGAGGCCAACTGGAGCGGATCCGCGATCTACGAGGTGCCACAGCCCACGAGCGCCGGGTTGGACGTCTCGTTCCGGACCCAGCAGGACGGTGGTACCGGGGCGGATGGGCTCGCGTTCTTCCTCGCTGACGGCGCGACCGTGGACATCGTCCCCGGGAGCTCGGGCGGGCGGCTCGGGTTCGTGAACCTCGCCGGTGATGGTGGTGCCGGCGCGTTGCTCGGGATCGGGCTCGACACCTACGGCAACTTCGCGGCGGAGCAGACCGACGACTGCTCCGAGACCTACGGGCCGACGGCGCACGCGCTGACGATCCGCGGTGGACCGACCGACGACTGGTGCGTCCTCCACGCGCCCGTTGTGGTCGGGGGCGGCTGGGGCCCGGAGCGGCTCGTCCGGATACAGGTCGATCCGGCCGACGATCCCTCCCCGCAGGTGCGTGTCTCGGTCGACGGGACCGAGGTCGCGGAGCTCGCGCAGCCGACGGCACTCCGCGACGTCGACCTGTTCACCTTCGGCTTCACGGCCTCGACCGGGGGGTCCCACAACGACCACGACATCTGGGACGTCGAGGTGCGGTCGCTCGTCGAGCTTGGCGAGGTCAGCTGGACGACCGGCGCCGACCTGCCGACGGCCACCTTCGGGGAGGCCTACGAGGTCCCGCTCGTGGTGGCAGATGCGGTCCGGCCGGTCGCGATCAGCCTGGTGGACGGTGCGCTCCCGCCTGGGCTCTCGCTCGGGGACGGTGTCATCACCGGCACCCCGACGAGCGCCGCCACCTCGACGTTCACCCTGGAGGTGGCCGACAGCCGGGCGTCCTCCTCCACCGCCACACAGGAGTTCACCCTGACCGTCGAGGCGAGCGAGCCGACCGTGTCGACCTCGACCCCGGTGGAGGTCTCGGCCACGTCGGCGCTGCTGCAGGCCACGGTCGTCGATGACGGCGGGACGGCCGTGACCGAGCGGGGCTTCCTGGTCGAGCCCCTGACGGGGGCCACGTCGGCCCGGACGATCGACGCCCCGCTGCAGGGCGCCTTCGAGGTGGCGATCGACGGGCTCGAGCCGCGAACGACCTACCAGGTCCGCGCGTACGCGACCAACGACGCTGGCACCTCCCGCGCTGCTCCGGTGACCTTCACGACCCTCGAGCCGCCGCCTGCGCCCGACCCGGACCCTGCTCCGGCCTCGGAACCGGAGCCGGTCCGCGACGAGGCCGGTGCGCTCCCGCTGCCCGGCATGGCTGAGGCTGAGGTAGAGGGTGAGCCTGTCGAGGTGGTGGCCGAGCCGACCGCGACGAGCGGGAGCCGGATCACCGGCAGCGGGTTCGTGCTCGAGGTGACGCCGCGGGCGAGCCGCGGCGAGGGCGGCGGGGACGGCGACGAGGATGCCGGGGGAGCAGACGGTGACGACGGTGCCGGGGGAGCAGACGGTGACGACGGTGAGGGTGCTCCCGGGGGGTCGGAGGGCGATGAGGCGGATGACGTCGAGGACGACGCCAGCGACGCCGACCTCGTCTTCACCCGCGGGCAGGCGGCCGAGGTCCGCGTCGTCGGCTTCCGCCCCAGGTCGCCCGTGCGGCTGTGGCTGTTCTCCGAGCCCGAACCGCTCGGGGAGTTCGAGACCGATGCCGGTGGCGGCCTCGAGGCGATCACCGAGGAGCTCGGTGACCACGTCAGCGCCTGCCGGCACACCCTGCACGCCGAGGGCGTCCTGCCCGACGGACGCACCGTCCGCCTGTCCCTCGGGGTGTGGGTCGACGCTGAGCCCTACCCCTTCCCTGATGTGAGCGCCACCTCGGTGCACCGGCGGGCGATCGCGTGCCTGTACGACGAGGGGATCGTCCGCGGCAGGTCAGCGGCGGAGTTCGACCCGAGCGGGACGACCACCCGCGGCCAGACCGCATCGTTGTTCGTGCGCTGGTTCGACCTGGAAGCCGCGGCTGCGCCGACGCACCGGGACGCGGTCGGGACCACGCACGCCGCCGCGATCGCCGCCCTGGTCGAGGCCGGGGCCGCACACGGCTACGACGCGGACACCTTCGGGCCTGACCGGCCCATCACCCGCGGCCAGTTCGCGTCGATGCTCGCGGCGCTCCTCGAGCTGACGGCGGACGGCCGGGCAGGTGTTGGCGTCGCGGCGGCGGCCAGCGATCCCGCGGGGGCCCTTGCCGTGACCTCACCCGGCAGGGAGGGCGGGTCCCCGAGTGGCCCGGCGCCCTTCCCGGACGTCGCCGGGGTCCAGCCATTCGACGTCGAGGCCCTGGTCCTCAAAGC
>JBKHEJ010000248.1:0-3560 GCA_046540855.1 Nitriliruptoraceae bacterium | reverse complement strand
GGCCGTCCGCGGTGCTCGGCCGTCCGCGGTGCTCGGCCGTCCGCGGTGCTCGGCCGGTTGCTCCCCGCAGTCTGTTCGACCGTCCGGGCGGATCGTGGGGAGCAACCGCGCCTCAGACCCCGGGCGGATCGTGGGGAGCAACCGCGCCTCCGACCCCGCGCGGATCGGGGGGGGCAACCGGCCCCGACGTCCGCGACCGGATGGCCGCCCCGCTGCCGGCGACCTGGTCGGCCCCGCCCACCCGGGGGCGCGGCGCGTAGGGTTGCAGCCCCGGCCGCACGACGAGGACCCCGATGACCCGCTTCCCCGGCATCTACGTCGCCACCACCACGGCCTTCACCGCGGACGGCGACCTCGACCTCGACACCTACCGCGACCACTGCCGCTGGCTCATCGACAGCGGCGTCGACGGGCTGGTCCCCAACGGTTCGCTCGGGGAGTACGAGTCGCTCAGCGACGACGAACGCCACGCGACCGTGGAGGCGGCCATCGAGGTAGCAGCTGACGCGAGCGGCGGCCGCGTCAAGGTCGTGCCCGGTGTGTCCGCCCCCGGCTCCCACCAGTCGCTGACCCACGCCCGCCACGCCGCCGAGGCCGGCGCCGCCGGGGTCATGGCCCTGCCCCCGGTGATCCACAACGCCACCCGCGAGGAGATCACCACCCACTTCGCCCAGATCGCCCGCGCGGGCCTGCCGATCATCGCCTACAACAACCCGTTCTCCACCAAGAAGGACCTCACCCCGGACCTCTACGCGGAGCTCGCCCGCATCGACGAGGTGGTCGCGGTCAAGGAGTTCTCCGGCGACGCCCGCCGGGTGCTCGAGCTCAAGGACACCGCGCCGGAGCTCGAGATCCTGTGCGGCGCCGACGACCTCGCGCTCGAGTCCGCCGCGCTCGGCGCCACCGGCTGGATCAGCGGGTTCGCCGGCGCGCTCCCCGGCCTGTGCAGCGAGCTGTTCACCCTCGGCCGCGAGGGCCGCCTGCACGAGGCCCTGCCGCGCTACGAGGCCGCGCTCCCCCTCTTCCGGTGGGACACCGGTCCCCGCTTCGTCCAAGCCATCAAGCTCACCCAGGAGCTCGTCGGCCAGCCCATGGGCCCGACCCGCCCGCCGCGCCTGCCGCTGCCCGCCGCCGACCAGGCGCGCATCCGCGAGCAGCTCGACCGCGCCCTGAGCGTCGCCTGACATGCGCTCGGCCCACGTCTACCACGCGGTCGACTCCCACACCGAGGGGATGCCGACCCGGGTCATCACCGGCGGCGTCGGCACGCTGCCGGGCGCCACGATGCTCGAGCGCAAGCTCGCCTTCGAACGCGACCGCGATGGCTTGCGCACGTTGCTCATGTACGAGCCGCGCGGTCACAGCGCCATGTCCGGCGCGATCCTGCAACCCCCCACCTGCGTGGATGCCGACTACGGCGTCCTCTACATCGAGGTGTCGGGCTGCCTCGCGATGTGCGGCCACGGCACCATCGGGGTCGCCACGGTCCTGGTGGAGACCGGCATGGTCGCGGTCACCGAGCCGGTCACCACCCTCCACCTCGACACCCCCGCCGGCCTCATCAGAGCCGACGTCGAGGTGGTGGACGGCCGGGCCGAGGCGGTCACGATCACCAACGTGGCCTCCTTCGTGCACACCCTGGACCTCGAGGTCGATGTCCCCGGCCGTGGCCGCGTCACCGTGGACCTCGCCTTCGGGGGCAACTTCTACGCGCTGCTGCCGGCGGCGGACCTCGGCCTGGACCTCGACCCGGCGCGCGCCCCGGAGCTGATCGCCGCGGGGCTCGAGGTCATGCAGGCCATCAACACTCAGGCCCACCCGGTCCACCCGACCGAGCCGGCGATCGCGGGGCTCAAGCACGTGGTGCTCACCGGGGAGCACAGCCCGGGGGCTGACGCCCGCGGCGCGACGGTGATCCACCCCGGGTGGATCGACCGCTCGCCGTGCGGGACGGGGACCTCGGCCCACCTCGCGGTCCTGCACGCCCGGGGGGAGCTCGGCCTGCACACCCCGTTCGTGAACGAGTCACTCATCGGCAGCCGGTTCACCGGCACGCTCGTCGAGGAGACGACCGTCGCCGGCCGCCCCGCGGTCATCCCCACGATCCGGGGGCGCGCGTGGATCACGGGCACGGCGCAGTACCTGCTCGACCCGACCGACCCGTACCCGCGAGGATTCCTCATCGGCGCGGCCAGCGACGACTGCCTGCTGCCGGCCCCCTCGGACGGCGCCACCCCGTCGGACGGCGCCACCCCGTCGGACGGCGCCACACCCTCGGGCGGCGCAACCCCGTCGGACGGCGCCACCCCGTGAGCCAGGCCCTGCCCCGCACCGCCGACGCCGTCGTCGTCGGCGGCGGGATCGTCGGTGCGTGCTGCGCTGATGCGCTCGCCGGGGCCGGCCTGACGGTGGCGGTGCTGGAGCGCCATGGGCTCGCGGGCGGGACCACCGCCGCCGGCGAGGGCAACATCCTCGTCTCCGACAAGGAGCTCGGGCCCGAGCTCAGCCTCGCGCTCGTGAGCAACGATCGCTGGCGCGAGCTCGGCGAGGAGCTCGCCGAGGAGGAGGACGGCGACCTCGAGCTCGAGCCCAAGGGTGGCCTGATGGTCGCCACCACCGAGGCCGGCCACGCCGCCATCACCGAGCTCGCGGTCCTCCAGCGCGCCGCCGGGGTCGTCGCCGAGCCGGTCGACCCCGCCGCCGCGCGGGAGCTCGAGCCCCACCTGACCCCCGACCTGGTCGGGGGGATGGCCTACCCGCAGGACCAGCAGGTCCAGCCGGTCAAGGCCTCCGCGGCCATCCTGCGCCGCGCCCGCCGGCGTGGCGCGACCGTCCACGCCCACACCCGGGTCACGGCGCTGCAGGTCGACGACACCGGGGCGGTCCTCGCCGTGGCCACCGACCGCGGGACCATCGCGACCCGGACGGTCGTCAACGCCGCGGGGGTGTGGAGCCGCGAGATCGCGGCGCTGGCCGGCGTCGACCTGCCGGTGCACCCCCGCCGCGGGCAGATCCTGGTGACCGAACCGCTGCCGACCATCATCCGGCGCAAGGTCTACGACGCGGACTACGTCGCCACGATCGCGTCCTCCGACCCGACCGCGCCCGGCATCTCCTCGGTCATCGAGGGCACCCGCGCCGGCACGGTCCTGATCGGCTCGAGCCGGGAGCTCGTCGGGCTCGACCGCCGGCCGAACCTCCCGCTGCAGGCGGCGATGGCGGCGCGAGCGATCGAGCTGTTCCCGGTGCTCGCCGACGTCCACCTGTTGCGCACCTACCTCGGTTTCCGCCCCTACACGCCCGACCACCTGCCGATCATCGGGGCCGACGCCGAGGTAGCGGGGTTGCACCACGCCACCGGCCACGAGGGCGCGGGGATCGGGCTCGCCCCAGCGACCGCTGACCTCGTCGTCGCGCTCGTCACCGGGGCCGAGCCGGCGGTCGACCCGGCTCCCTTCGCCCCCGACCGGTCGGGCTTGCACCCGGCACCTGCCGCCGCCGTCGCGCCTGGACACGGCCACCCGTCGGAGGTCTCGTCGCGCGTGCCGTCGACGTCGCCG
>JBKHEJ010000247.1:0-3577 GCA_046540855.1 Nitriliruptoraceae bacterium | reverse complement strand
GGCCGGATACCGGCTCCCCAACCTGGTCGCGGTGACCGCGCTCGACCCCTTCGGCGAGGTACCGCCCTTCGCCACGACGGGTGCAGGGACCATCGACCTCGCCGCTCCGGGGGTGTCGATCGTCGGCGCGCTGCCGGGGGGCGGGCACGCCGACCTGAGCAGCGGGGCGCGGCAGGGCACGTCCTTCGCGGTTCCCTTCGTCAGCGGTGCGCTGGCGCTCGGCCGGATCGTCGCGCCGGAGGCGAGCACCGGCGTGCTCGTCGACACCCTGTTGCGCACGACCGAGGCCACGGCGTCGCTGCAGGGTCGGACCACCACCGGCGGGATGCTCGACGCCGCGGCGTTCCTGGCCAACCTCGACCGACCGGTGTGCGGGGACGTGCGAGCCGAGAGCGGGTTCGACGACGTCGCGGCGGACTCGGTGCACGCGGCCGCGCTCGGCTGCGTGCAGGCGCTCGGCATCGTCGCCGGGTACCCGGACGGCACCTTCCGCCCGGGCGGCACGGTCACGCGCGGGGAGGTGGCCACCACCCTGGCCCGGGTGGTCGCCGCCGCTGACGCGGTGCCACAGGACGCCCCGTCCGTCTTCACCGACACCGCCGGCTCGACCCACGCGCCGGCCCTGGATGCCCTGGCCGCCCTCGGGATCGTCGAGGGCAACGAGCAGGGCGAGGCACGGCCGGCCGAACCGGTCACCCGCGGGCAGGCGGCCGCGCTGCTGGTGCGCACCCACACGGTGCTCGAGGGCGAGCCGCGCACCCCGACGCGGCGCTGGTTCGTCGACACGGAGGGCTCCACCCACGCCGACGCGCTGGACGTCGGTCGTGATCTCGGGCTCGTGTCGGGACGGGATAGGGTGACCGCGGACCCCGACGCCGGGATCCGCAGGGACCAGCTGACGAGCATGCTCGCCCGGCTGCTCGACGCGCTGGCCCGGGCGGAGGTCGAGCTCGACCTCGCCGAGGAGACACCCGAGGACAGCTGAGCGACGGGGCGGTGAGCAGCCAACGGTGCGGACCGGAGGGGCGAACGTGCAGCACAGCGACCGTACGGGTGTGCTGCTGCTGGCCCTGCTGGCCGCGCTGGCGGGCCTGCCGTTGCCCGCCACCGCCGAGGACGAGCCGGCGCCGGTCCCGCTTCAGGACGACGCAGGAGCCGGGTCCGATCCTGGCGACGAGGACGCGAGCGAGGACGAGGACGAGAGCGAGGACGAGGACGCGAGCGAGGTCGAGGTCGAGGACGCGCTGCTCAGCCTGCAGTGGTACCTGCGGCGCATCAACGCCCCCGAGGCCTGGGAGGTCACCCGCGGCTCGCCGGAGGTGACCGTGGCGATCGTCGACACCGGGGTCGATCCGCTCCACGAGGACGTCGCTCCCGCGCTCGGGATCGACCCGGTCAGCGGGGGGTTCGGGCTCGACCTGTTCCGTGGCAGCACGGTGCCGTACTACACCGCGGCGGAGGACTGGCACGGCACCGCCATCGCGGGCCTGGTCGCGGCGCGGGAGGGGGACGGGTACGGGATCGTCGGGGTCGCGCCCGAGGTGTCGGTGGAGATCTACAAGATCTACGGCTCCCCGGACGAGCTCACCCCGCCGGTGCTCCGCGGCGGCTACGACCCGGCGGTCACCGCGATCGAGACCGCCGTCGCCGACGGGGCGGACGTGATCCTGCTGCCCTGGGGCGGGCAGGATCCGAGCCCGTCGCTGCGCTCGGCCATCGAAGCCGCCGGTGTGCCCGTGGTGGCCGCCGCCGGGAACGACGGGGCGGACCTGTCCGACCCCGACGAGCCGCTGACCCGCTACCCGGCGATGTACCGCCTGAACAACCTCGTCACCGTGACCGCGACCGACCAGGCGGACGAGATCTGGGACGGCGACGACCGCGCGGCGGCGAACATCGGCGTGCGCCACGTCGCGCTGGCCGCACCGGGGGACGTGATCGTCGCCCCCTGGGCCGGCGAGGACCACCGGCTGCACGCGGGGACCTCCTTCGCGGCACCGCAGGTCGCCGGGGCGCTCGCCCTGGCCAAGTCGATCGCGCCCCGCACCGACACCAACCGGTTGGTGAGCGAGCTGCTGCGCACCGCCCGACCGGTCGACGGCCTGGCCGAGCAGGTCACCTCCGGCGGGGTGCTGGACGTGGCCGCGTTCCTGGCTGCCATCGAGCGGCCCGTGTGCACCGACGACCTGCCCGCTGCGGAGTACCAGGACGTCGTGGCGGACTCGACCCACGCGATCGGGATCGACTGCGTCACGGCCTTCGGCCTCAGCGAGGGGCGCGGGGAGGACCGCTTCGATCCCGCCGGACCGGTGACCCGGGGGCAGATGGCGAGCTTCCTGGCACGGCTGCTGGCCCGGGCCGGGGCGCTCACCGACCCGGCCTCCCTGCCGGCGCCGACGTCGGAGACGGCCGCGTTCCCCGACAGCGTCGGCTCGGTGCACGCCGCGGCGATCGAGGCCATCGCTCCGCTCGGGATCGCCCAGGGGTTCACCGACGGCACCTTCCGCCCCGGGACGACCGTGGACCGCGGGCAGATGGCCGCGTTCCTGGTGCGCACCTACGAGCACCTCACCACCGCGGTGCTCGCCTCGGACCGGCAGTGGTTCGACGACACCGTGGGCACCACCCACGAGGCGGCGATCACGGCCGCGCGGGAGCTCGGGATCACCTTCGGGACCGACCAGCCGCGCAGCTACGCGCCAGCACGCACGCTCACCCGGGAGCAGATGGCCACCTTCCTCGCCCGCACCCTGGATGCGCTGGGCCGTGAGGGGGTCGAGGTGAGGCGTCCCTGAGCCCGTCCATTCCGGCTGCCGACCGACACCCGGCGAGCGGGGCACCGGGCCGCGCACGGGGGAGCGAAGGTTCAGCGCGGCGGCCGGGGGACCTCGAGCCGCGGATGCTTGAGGCCGCCGGGGCACTGCCGACGAGCAGGGCGATCTTCCCCGCGCGCCTCATCGCCCGCAGAGGCTGGCCGCGATCCGATGCAGGGGTTCAGGATGCGAAGCAGGGCACACCGCTTCACGACGCTGCTCGTGGTCGCCGCGCTCCTCGCGGTGGTCCTGCCGGGTGGTGCGAGGACCGCCGCGAGCGCGGCTGACACCACGACCCCGGTGGCCGCGCTCGCCGAGGTGTGCGCTGAGACCTCGCCCGCACCCTTCCGGGACCGGGATGGCGCCGGGGTCCACACTGAAGCCGTGGACTGCGTCGCCGGCTGGGGGATCGCCGGCGGTCGCGCGGACGGCCGGTTCGACCCCGGCGGCACGGTCACGCGCGCCCAGCTCGCGACCTTCACGCAGCGGTTGCTGCTGGCCGCCGGCGTCGACCTGCCGGCCCCGGAGAAGGGCTTCGACGACACGGCGGCGAGCGTGCACCGCCGGGCCATCGAGCGGCTCGCGACGGCCGGGGTGGTGGCCGGCCGTGGCGACGGCACCTTCGACCCGAACGCGGCCGTGAGCCGCGCGCAGGCCGCCTCGATCCTCGCCAACGCCCTGACGGTCGGCCGGGTGACGCTGGACAACGGCGGCGAGCCGGCGGCGTCCAGCGACGTGGCCGCCGGGACCACGACACCGATCTT
>JBKHEJ010000246.1:0-3647 GCA_046540855.1 Nitriliruptoraceae bacterium | reverse complement strand
CGCGGGCGCGAGCGAGCTGCTGCCGGGCGTGGCGATCGCCGCCGTCGTTGCGCGTGGTGCGCTGCTCGCCGCCGACGACGTCGTCAGCGTCGGGGCGCTGCTCGAGGTCATCGCCTTCCTCACGCTGCTGTTCGGCCCGATCCGGACGCTGCCGGTGCGGATCGCGTCGGTCGTGCGTGGCCTGGCGGCCGCCGACCGGGTCGCCGCCGTCCTCGCCGATCCGCCCCCGCTCGCCCACGGCACCCGCCACCTGCCGCCGGGTCCCGCCGCGTGCACCGCGACCGAGGTGACCGTGCGCCGGGGGGCGCGCACGCGGCTCGATGCCGTGCACCTCGACGTCCCCGCCAGCGGGACGCTCGGCATCGTCGGGCCCACCGGTTCCGGCAAGGGCGTGCTGCTGCAGGTGCTCGCCGGCGGGAGCGAGCCCGACCACGGCGAGGTCCGGATCGGCGGCATCCCGCTGCGTGAGCTCGCGCCGAGCGCCCGGCCGAGCGCCGTGCAGCTCGTGCCCGCCGTCCCGGTGCTGTTCGCCGGCACGGTCGCCGACAACCTCCGGCTCGGCCACCCGGCCGCCGACGAGCGCACCCTGTGGGCCGCGCTCAAGCAGGCCGGTGCGGACGGGTTCGTGCGGGCGCTGCCCGAGGGCCTGGAGAGCGTGCTCGGGAGCGACGCGAGCACGCTGTCGGGGGGCCAGCGTCAGCGGCTCGCGCTCGCCCGGGCGCTGGTGTGCGACCCGGCCGTGCTGCTGCTCGACGACGTCACCGCCGCGCTCGACGCCGTGACCGAGCAGCTGATCCTCCCGCGCCTGCTCGCCCTGCCCGCCACGACCGTCATCGTCAGCCACCGCGAGACCACCCTGGCGGCGCTCGATGGCGTGGCCCTGCTCGACGACGGACGGGTGGTGGCGTGCGCACCACACCGGCAGCTGCTCGCCGAGGTGGCCGCCTACCGGGAGCTGATCACGGCACCGGTCGGTCGGCCATGAGCGCCCCGCCCGCGCCACCGGCCAGCGCCCGCGCCGCCTGGCGGCTGACCTGGGGCCTGCTCGGCCGCGAGCGGCGCCGCGTGGTCATCGGCAGCCTCGCGGGTGTCGTCGGCACGGCTGCCGCCGTCGCGGTCCCTGCGCTGCTCGGACGGGTGGTCGACGAGGTGGTGGTCGCCGGCCGTGACCAGCTGCTCGTCCCGCTGCTCGCGGCGTTGGTCGGGCTCGCGCTGGTCGCGGGCGCCGCCGCGGCCACGCTCGAGTGGCGGCTGGGTGTAGCGGGGGAGCGGATGCTCGCGCACCTGCGCACCGACGTGCTCGACCGCTTGCAGCACCGCCGCCTCGACCGCTTCGAACGCGAGAGCGCGGGTCACTCCGTCGCGTTGGTCACCAGCGACGTCGACGCCGTCGCGGACCTGGTGCGCACCGGGGTGGTCCGGGTGCTCCGGGCCACGCTGCTGCTCATCGGCACGCTCGTCGCGATGCTGGCGCTGTCCTGGCGGCTGGCGCTGGTCAGCGCCGCAGCCGTGCCGGTGCTGGCGGCCGTGGGCGTCTGGTTCCACCGGCGCTCCAGCGTCGCCTACCGCACCTACCGGCGGGAGGTCGCCGCCACCACCGGCGCGTTGCAGCAGGTGCTCGCCGGGCACCGCACGCTGGTCTCGCTCGGCGCGGTCGCGCGCGCCCACGTCAGCGCGCACGCGGCCAACCGGCGGCAGTACGCCGCGATCCGGCGCGCCTACCGCATCGAGACCGTGTTCTTCCCCGCGGTGGAGCTCGCGCAGCTCGGCACCCTCGCGCTGGTCCTGGCTGCCGGTGGGGCGCTCGCCGCTGACGGCGTGGTCAGCGTGGGGGTCGTGGCCGCGTTCGTCCTCTACGTCGCCGAGCTGTTCGTGCCCGTCGCCGCGCTGTCGAGCATCTTCGACGAGATCCAGTCCGGTGGCGCGGCCCTGCAGCGGCTGGCGGCCGCCGTCGGCGAGCCACCGGCGTTCGCCCCGCCCGAGCGACCGGTGCCGCCGCCCGAGCGCGCGGCGCTGCACCTCGACACGGTGTCCTTCGCCTACCCGACCATGACGCGCACGCTCGATGCGGTCGACCTGCACCTCGAGCCCGGGGCGAGCCTCGCCCTGGTGGGCGCCACCGGCGCGGGCAAGTCGACCCTCGGCAAGCTCGTGGCGCGGCTGCTCGATCCCGACCGCGGGCGGGTGCGCCTGGACGAGGTGGACCTGCGCGACGTCGACCCCGCCTCGCTCCGGCGTGCGATCGTGCTCCTGCCGCAGGAGGGGCACGTGTTCCCGGGCACGCTCGCGGACAACGTCCGGCTCGCGGCTCCTCGAGCCGGTGAGGACGAGGTGGTGGCCGCGCTGGACGCGGTCGGTGCCCACGATCTCCTCGTCCGGCTCCCCGACGGCCTCGCGACCCGTCTTGGCCCGGGTGGGGCGCAGCTGTCCGTGGGTGAGGCGCAGCTGCTCGGGCTCGCTCGCGCGGCGCTGCTCGACCCCCAGGTGATCGTGCTCGATGAGGCCACCAGCGCGCTGGACCCGGTCACCGAGCGTCGCGTCGCCGCGGCGCTCGACCGGGCGGTCGCCGGTCGCACCACCGTGGTGATCGCCCACCGGCTGGCGACCGCCGCGCGCTGCGACCGCGTGGCGGTCGTGGCGGACGGCCGCATCGTCGAGCTCGGCACGCACACCGAGCTGCTGGCGTCCGCGGGGGCCTACGCGGCGCTGTGGCGGGCGGCCGATCCGACGGCTCGATGAGGTGCCGCCCGCGCGGGTCGGGGCGTCGCTGTGACCCGGCCGACCCGCCGGTTGCCTGCTGGGTAAGGGCAACCTAAACTTGACCTCCCCGACGCAGGAGCGCTCGCATGCACGGTCGCGTCATCGCCACCGCCCGTCTGACCCCGAACATCGTGCGGGTCGTGCTCGGTGGCGACGGGCTCGACGGCTTCGAGCCGGTGCCCTACACCGATGCGTACGTCAACGTGGCGATCCCACCGGCAGGGGCGCCCTACACCGCCCCCTTCGACCTCGCCGAGGTGAAGGCGCAACTGCCGCGCGAGCAGTGGCCGGTACGGCGCCGCTACACGGTCCGTCGCTTCGATCCGGTCGAGCGGCTGCTGATCCTCGACGTCGTCGTGCACGGCGACGCCGGCGTCGGTGGGCCCTGGGCCGCCACCGCCGTCCCCGGCGACGCGCTGGTGTTCACCGGACCCGGCGGCGGCTACCGGCCGGACCCGGATGCGGACTGGCACCTGCTGGTCGGGGACGAAGCGGCCCTGCCGGCGATCGCGGCCTCGCTGGAGGCCATCCCGTCGGGAGCACCGACCATCGTCCGGCTGGTCTGCGACGGCCCGGAGCACGAGGTGGAGCTCGCCTCGCCCGGCGCGCTCGATCTCGCCTGGTTGCACCGGACCGGCGCGCCGAGCGACGCGGACCTGCTGCCCGACGCCGTGCGCCACCTCGACGTCCCCCCCGGTCGCGTCCACGCCTTCGTGCACGGTGAGGCCGGCGAGGTCCGTGC
Organism: Nitriliruptoraceae bacterium; assembly: GCA_046540855.1. GTDB lineage: Bacteria > Actinomycetota > Nitriliruptoria > Nitriliruptorales > Nitriliruptoraceae > T1Sed10-7. The sequence continues at coordinate 145 of JBKHEJ010000246.1, read as the reverse complement.
GATCCGCCGCCACCTGCTGGCCGAGCGGGGCGTCGCTCGGGAGGACCTGTCCTGCTCGCCCTACTGGCGCCGGCACCTCACCGACGAGGCGTGGCGCGAGATCAAGCCGCGCTGGAAGGCCGAGGTGGAGCGCGACGTCGCCTGA
>JBKHEJ010000245.1:0-3658 GCA_046540855.1 Nitriliruptoraceae bacterium | reverse complement strand
CTCGAGCGCGCCCAGCCCCTCGACCTGTTCCCCATGACCCACCACGTCGAGGTGGTCGCGAGCTTCGCGCCGACCGCCGGCTGACCGGTCCGGCCCGGCGGCCACTGCAGCGCTGCCGCGCGGCGCCCCTCGCCGCGGCGGCCGATCGCGCCTACCCTGGGTGGACCCACCCCGCAGCGGGAGCCGGCGGGAGCCGATGGGCGCCGAGGGAGGCCCCCCGTGTCACGAGAGCTCCACGTCTACGCCTACGTCGAGGCCCCCTTCGACCTGTGCGCCAAGCTGCTGGCCGAGAACGCCGCGCAGGTGTTCCAGCAAGCCACGGACGAGTCGGCGGACCAGGCCCGCGTCCTGTCCCGCACGCTCGAGCTGGAGGTCGGCGGGTTCTCGGTCTCCCGCGACGTCGTGATCGAGGTGGGCGAGTTCGAGCCGCGCCAGCTGACCGCGTGCATCGTCCCGCTGCGCTGGCGCGCGGAGTCCGGCCGCCTGCTCTTCCCCGAGCTCACGGCCGAGCTCGAGGTCGCCGCGCTGGTGCTGGACCCACCGCTGACCCAGTTGACCCTGGAGGGGCGGTACGAGCCGCCGCTCGGCGCGCTCGGCGCGGGCGCGGACAAGCTCGCGTTGGGTCGCCTCGCCGAGGCGACCGTGCACCGGTTCATCCACGAGGTCGCCGACCAACTGCGGCGCATGGTCGAGGCGATCCCCGAGGACGAGCGGCTGTGGCCCCGCTCGCTCGGCTGACGCTGGCGCGCTGGGAGCCCGGTCGCGCACCCGTCAGGCCGGGCGCTGGTCCAGCCACGCCTCGCCCCGGACACGCCACAGCAGGGAGATGAGCCGGATCGCCAGCAGGACCTGCACCGCCGCCCACACCCCCAGGATCCCACCGCCGGTGCCGGCGACCAGGTGCGCGCCCACGCCCCCGACGACCCCCGCCAGCACCGTCCAGGTGCGCAGGTAGCGGAAGTCCTGTGCCCCCATGAGCACCCCGTCCAGCGCGTAGACCGGCCCGTTCAGGCTCTGCCCGAGCGCCAGGAGCCACCACGCTGCGGCGACGGTCGCCAGGACCTCGGCATCGTCGGTGAGGATGCGCGGCCACACCTGGTGACCGGCGAGGAGCAGGAGGGTGAGGGCGACCCCCCCGACCGCACCCCAGCGCAGGACCGCGCGGCCGACCGCCCGGGCCTCGTCGACGTCGCCAGCGCCGAGCGCGGTGCCGACCAGCGCCTGTCCGGCGATCGCCAGGCCGTCCATCAGGAAGGAGATGACGATCATCGTCTGGTAGAGGACCTGGTAGGCCGCCGCCGTGACGGCATCGATGCGAGCGGCGGCCGCGGCCACGGCCAGCAGCCCCAGCACGAGCCCACCGGTGCGCAGCACCAGATCCCGGCTGACGGCGAGCAGCGTGCGGAGCTCCGCCCGGGTCGGGGTGCCGTGGCCGGTGACCGGGAGCCGCACCCGCCCCTGCAGGAGGAGGAACGCGAGCACCGTCAGCACCTCGGCGACGACCGTGGCCCAGGCGGCGCCGGCGATCCCCAACCCGAGGCCGAGCACGAACCAGAAGGTGAGCACGCCGTTGACGAGGTTCGCCCCGACCGCCACGAACAGCGGGGTCCGCGTGTCACGCACCCCCCGGAAGGCCCCGTGGCCGACGAACCCGAGCAGGAGGAAGGGGATGCCTGCGGCCCGGATCCGCAGGTAGTCGGTCGCCGGGCCGAGCAGCACATCGACGGCGCCGAGCGCACGCAGCAGCCAGGGCGCGACCGCGGCCAGCAGGAGCCCCACGCCGGTGCCGAGCACGACCGCGACCTGCGCCGCGTGGCTGACGCGGCGACCCGCGACGAGGCGGTCATCGGCTCCCATGGCGTGGGCGACCGCAGAGGTGGTACCGAACACCAGGAAGTTGAACACCCAGGACCCGGCGGCGAGCACCGACACCGCCAGCCCGAGGGCACCGAGCTCGGCCGCACCGAGACGCCCGACCACCGCGGTGTCCACGACGCCCATGACGGGGTCGGCGAGCAGGGTCACGGTGGCCGGAAGGGCGAGCCCGAGGATGCGCCGGTTCCGGCTGGGCACAGCACGCCTTCCGACCGGAACGGTCACGACGGCGCGACGCTAGCCGGCGCTGTCCACAGGCACGTGATCCCGGCTGGACGAGCGGACGCCCCCGTGCTGTGCTTGCGGCACCGTTGGCAGGGACCGGGACGGGAGGGCATCATGTCGGAGCAGGATCGACACCGGCTGCTCCAGCGGCTGCGGGAGGTCCTCGGCGACGAGGAGGCGGCAACCCTCATGGAGAACCTGCCACCGCTGCCCTGGTCGGAGCTGGCGACCAAGTCCGACCTCGCGGATCTGGCCACGAAGGCCGACCTCGAGAACCTCGCCACCAAGACCGACCTCGCGAACCTCGCCACCAAGACCGACCTCGCGGAACTGGCCACCAAGACCGAGCTCGAGAACCTCGCCACCAAGACCGACCTCGCGGAACTGGCCAGCAAGACCGACCTCGCGGATCTGGCCACCATGACCGAGCTCGAGAACCTCGCCACCAAGACCGACCTCGCGATCCTGGCCGTCAGGAACGACCTCGCGGGCCTGGCGACCAAGGCGGAGCTCGAGAGCCTGGCGACGAGGACCGACGCACGCCTCACCGACCTGGAGGTCTCGGTCCGTTCCCTCGATGCCTCCCTCGACCCTCGCTTCGATCGGGTCGAGGCGCGGGTGGAGGCGCTGGTCCACGGCACCGTCACCACCCAGACGCGGACGCTGCTCATCGCCCTGGCCGGAGCCGTCCTCGCGACGGCGGCGATCGCCTTCGGTGCCGCCGGCCTCTGAGCTCAGCGCTGGACGCCGAGCGCGACCTCACGGGCCTCGATCGTCCGCTCCCTGGGCGCGCCCGGCCACAGCGGCGCCAGGATCGGACGCACCGTCGCGGCGCACACCACCTCGGCTCGGGTCGGTGGGCCGTCCTCCAGCGAGGTGATCCGGCAGCTGACCTCCTCGAAGGACCGGTCCTGCTCCTGCCGCTCGACGAGCTGGTCACGCCGGGCTGCTGCGCGGGCGCGGTCCAGCGGCACGACCTCCGTCCCGGCCTGCGAGAAGAACGCGTCGAGGTCGACGGCTGCCACGGCGTCGTTGGCGACGGCGCTAGCGAGGTCGACGAGCCGGCGCTGGCCGAGGAAGACCGTGGCGGTGTCGAGCGCGACGGCGGCCAGCCCGAGCACGATGAGGATCGCCACCGGCACGAGGATGAGGGTGTTCCCCGCCTCGGACCGCGGTCCGGCCCGGGGGCGGAGTACCAGCTCGTCCTCCTCGGGGTGTGGCGGCTCAGAACCCACAGCCGCTCACCCCGTCGCCTGCCAGGCCCGCACGGAAGGGATCGACCACCTCGCGGTGGGTGGAAGCCACCCGGTACGACGGCGGCTGGTCCAGCCACGGCAGCAGCGTCGGCACGACCTCCACCCCGACGGTGATCTCGACCGTGGCGCACCGCGCCTGGCGCAGCGGCGGCCCGGAGACCTCGGGTGGCCGCTCGTAGCCGTGCGCGGCGAAGGCCTGCGCCGCGGCCGACCGCGCCCGCTGCTCGAGCTGCGTCGCGGACAGCGCGGGCTCCGGCGCCTCCACGACCGCTCGCACGGCCTCGCGTGCCGCGGCGGCGGTC
>JBKHEJ010000244.1:0-3667 GCA_046540855.1 Nitriliruptoraceae bacterium | reverse complement strand
CGCCACCGGCAGCGTGGCGGCGCGGGTCACGCTCGCGTGCTCCCCAGCGGCGCCGGAGGCGTCGGCCGTCACGGTCAGGCGGGTGCCGTCCAAGCGCGCCAACGCGCCGACCGCGCTCGCGCAGGACGCCTGCACCCCGGCGAGCACAGCGCGCTCAGCCAGGATGGTCAGACGGGTCACGGGATCGTCGAGTTCGGCCAGCAGCGCCACCGTCGCGGTGTCGTCCGCACGGCACTCGACCGCGAGCGCCCCCTGCGCCGGCGCCGGCAGCATCCGGGCCGGGTCGAGCCGTTCGGCGATCCGCTCCGCCCGTCCGAGCCGGGTCAGCCCCGCCACGGCCAGCACGACCGCGTCGAGGTCACCCTCGTCCACCCGCGCCAGGCGGCTGTCCACGTTGCCTCTCAGGTCCACCACCTCGAGGTCGGGGCGCAGGGCGCGCACGCGGGCCTGGCGCCGGGGGGAGCCGGTCCCGATCCGAGCGCCGGCAAGGAGCGCGTCCAACCCCCGGCCGTCGGCGGTGACGAGCGCATCCCGGGGGTCCTCGCGTGCCGGCGCGGCCGCCAGCACGATCCCCTCGGCCGGTGCCGAGGGCAGGTCCTTCATCGAGTGGACCGCGACGTCCACCTCCCCGGCCAGCAGCGCCTCCCGCAGCGCCGAGACGAACACGCCCTGCTGCGGCATGGCCGCGAGCGAGCCACGGTGCTCATCCCCGAAGGTGCGCACGGTGACGAGCTCGGCCGCGCACCCGTGAGCCTCGAGGGCGGCGGCGACGGTGCCGGACTGGGTGGTGGCGAGCTGGCTGCCGCGGGTCCCGATCCGCAGGCGGGTCACCTGCTGGCCCCAGCACCCCGGGTCGAGCTCGCCGCGTCGCCGACCCCGTCGGCGCGGTCCGGTGCGTGGGTGTGACCCCGCCCCTGCCGCTCGAGCTCGTCGAGGAGGGCCGCGCCCGCCTCGGGCCCGAGACCGAACAGGGTGTCCAGCGCCGCCACGAGCTCCTCGCCGCGTCCCTGCTGGACCAGCTCACGCGCCCGCACGGTCGGCACGTGCAGCAGCTCGTTCGCGAAGCGGTCGAGCGCGCCGGTGACGGCCAGGACCGTGTGCGCAGGGTGCTTGCGCTCGACCCGGTCGAGCTCGCGTCCCATGGCGGCCTGGACGTGGCGGCGCAGCGCCACGATCGCCGGGTCGGCCTTGCGGCCGGCCTCGCCGGCGAGGAAGGCCGCGACCGCCTCCTCGACGACCTCGTGGGCGTGGGCGACCGCCTCGGTGTGCGCGGGCGGCGCGTGGCGCTGGATGACGTCGAGGTCGATCACCTCGGCGACGTCGAGGTCGTGGACCGACCGGTCGACGTCGTGGGTGAGCGCGAGGTCCACGATCGGCAGCACCCGGTCACGATCCCCGAGCGCCGCGGTGAGGGAGGTGGCGTCGATGACGGGGTGGGGGGCGCCGCTGCAGGTCACGATGACGTCGGCGGCGGCCAGCGCGCGGGCGAGGTCCGCCTGGGGGACCACGGTGCCCGGGTGCGCCTCGGAGAACCGGCCCGCGCGGCCGCTGAGGGAGTACAGCAGCAGCTCGCCGACGTCCCGCCCGCGCAGGGCGGCGTAGGAGATCCGCGCGAAGGAGCCGGTGCCGATCAGGCACACGGTCCGGCCCGCGAGCGGGCCGTAGGTGTCCTCGACGAGGTCGAGCCCGACCTGCACGATCGACCGACCCGCCGCCTGCAGACCGGTGGTGCTGGCCACCTGGCGTGAGGCGCGGCTGGCCGCTCCGAACAGCCGGTCCAGGCGCGGGGTGGCGGTGCCGTCCCGGCGCGCCTCGCTGATGGCTCCGCGGACCTGGCCGGCGACCTCGGCCTCACCCACGACCATCGACTCGAGGCCGGCGGCGACGGAGAACAGGTGGCGCGCGACGTCCTCGCCGTAGCCGCGGCGGGCGCGAGCGTGCAGGTCCGGGATCGCCCCACCGACCGCGAGCAGCTCCTCGGCCGTCGCGACGGCCCGCTGAGGGTCGTCCGCGTCGAGGTAGAGCTCGACCCGGTTGCACGTCGAGAGCAGCACCGCGCCGGAGGCGGTGCCGGTCCCGAGCAGCTCGTGCGGGAGATCCGGACCCGCCGCGATGCTCTCGAGCTCATGGAGCGCCACGTCCGCGTGGCTGACGCCGATCAGTGCCAGAGACATGGTCGGGAGCGTACCGTCCGGGGCGCGTGAGCCACGAACCGGGAGACCCGTCCGTGGACGGCCGTTCGACCCGATCCGGGCAGTCGGTAGCCTCCCCGCGCATGACGCTTCCCCAGACCCACCCGCTGGTCCGCCGGACCACCTCCGACGCGCCCCTCGTGCGTGCCTACCGCGGGCAGCGTCCCGAGCGGCTGCCGGTGTGGTTCATGCGGCAGGCCGGGCGCTCCCTGCCGGAGTACCGCGCGGCGCGGGAGGGCACGGCCATGCTCGACGCCTGCCTGACACCGGAGCTGGCCGCGGAGATCACCCTCCAGCCGGTCCGCCGGCACGGGGTCGATGCGGCCATCCTGTTCAGCGACATCGTCGTCCCGCTCAAGGTCGCGGGCATCGAGGTGGAGATCCAGCCCGGGGTCGGGCCGGTCATGGGCGCCCCCGTGCGGACCGCCGCCGACGTCGCGCGGCTGCCCGAGCTGGACCCGGCGGCCCTCGCGCCGGTGCGCGAGGCCGTCGAGCGGTGCGTCGCCGAGCTCGGTTCCACCCCGCTGATCGGCTTCGCCGGGGCACCGTTCACGGTCGCCTCCTACCTCGTCGAGGGGCGCCCCTCCCGCGACCAGCTCATCACCCGTGCGCTGCTGCACACCGAGCCGGAGGTGTGGCACCGCCTGCTCGCCTGGGTCGCGCGCCAGACGGTGACCTTCCTGCGTGCCCAGGTGGAGGCCGGCGCCTCGGCCCTGCAGCTGTTCGACTCCTGGGCGGGGACCCTGCCGCCGCAGGACTACCGCGACGGGGCGCTGCCGCACTCGCGGGCGGTGCTCGAGGGCGTCGCCGACCTCGGCGTCCCCCGGGTGCACTTCGGGACCCGCACCGTGCAGATCCTCGCCGACCTGCGGGACGCCGGCGCCGAGGTGGTCGGCATCGACGACCGCACCCCGATGGCCGAGGCCGTCGCCCGGCTCGGCCCGGACGTGGTCGTCCAGGGCAACGTCGACCCGGCCCTGCTCGCCGCGCCGTGGGAGGTGCTGGAGCGCCACGTCCGCCAGGTGGTCGCCGACGCACGCGGTGCCCGCGCGCACGTGCTGAACCTCGGGCACGGCGTCCCTCCCACGACCGACCCGGACGTGCTGACCCGGCTGGTCGAGCTCGCCCACACCCTGCCGGGCTGACGTGCCGGCCCCCCGGCAGGCGGTCGTCGTCGGAGCGGGCATCGCCGGCCTGGTCTGGGCGCTGGAAGCGGCGAGCCGCGGCTTCGAGGTGACCGTGCTCGAGGCGTCGGAGCGGGCCGGCGGTGCCATCCGCCGGGGACGGGTCGGGGATCCGGGGGTCGCCGCCGAGCTCGGCGCCGAGGCGTTCGCGGTGGCCCGGCCGACGGTGCTCGAGCTCGTGGACGAGCTCGGCCTCGCGGCGTCGGTGGTGCGCCCCGCGACGCACCAGGCCCACCTCGCCACGCGGACCGGGGTGCTGCCCCTGCCCACCGGCTACCTCGGCATCCCGGT
>JBKHEJ010000243.1:0-3676 GCA_046540855.1 Nitriliruptoraceae bacterium | reverse complement strand
CCACGGACGAGCCCACGGACGAGCCCACGCCACCACCCGCCGCGGTGCAGCGGGGCGAGTGGTCCCAGCGCACCCAGCTGCGCGACGGCCGGCCCATCCTGCTGCGCTCGATCCGGCCCTCGGACCGGGCACGGCTCGCCGAGGGCCTCGCGCGGCTCTCCCCCGCCTCGCGCTACCTGCGCTTCCACGCGCCCATCGAACGGCTCAGCGACGCGCAGCTGGACTACCTCACCCAGGTGGACCACGTCGACCACGAGGCGATCGTGGCCCTCGACCTCGAGGACCTCGACGTCCCCGGCATCGGTGTGGGCCGCTACATCCGCGAGCCGTACGAGCCGACCGTCGCCGAGGCCGCGATCACCGTCGCGGACGCCTACCACGGCCAGGGGGCGGGCACGATCCTGCTGGGAGCGCTCGCACAGCGGGCGCGCAGCAACGGCGTCGAGGTGTTCCGCAACTACGTCCTGGACGGCAACCACGCGATGCTGGAGGTGTTCGACCACCTCGGGGCGGAGCGCGAGCTGGAGGCCGACGGCCTGTGGCGCGTGGACCTGCGCGTGCCCGAGGGCGAGGAGGACGTCCCCGCCTCCGCCGCCGGCCGAGCGTTCCTGGAGATGGCCCGCTCCGACCGGATCCTCGCCAGCATCCTGCCGCCGCTGTGGAGCCGGTGGCGCCGGCTGCTGCACCCCGATCGCCCACGCGCGGAGGACGAGGCGCCCGACGAGGAGCTCACCGCGCTCATCGACGAGGAACTGGCGGGCTCCAAGCGCGAGCTCGACGAGTGGCTGCGCTCCCGCGACGCTCGGTGAGCGAGGCCACACCGGGCCCGAGCCACCCCCACGGCACACCCGCCGGGGGGCGCGCGGCGCGGCGCGCGAACCACCGACCCGAGGAGCTCCGCCGGCGCGTCCCGCGCCTGTTGGGGGGCCTCGTGCTGTGCGGGGTCGGGATCGCGGTCATGGTCGCCGCCGACCTCGGGCTCGGCCCGTGGGACGTGCTGCACCAGGGGCTGTCGCGCCGCAGCGGGATCCCCATCGGGACGACCGCGATCCTGGTCGGCCTCGTCGTGCTCGCGCTGTGGTTCCCGCTGCGGGAGCGACCGGGCCTCGGCACCGTGCTGAACGTGCTCATCATCGGGCTCGTGATCGACCTCGTGCTGCTCCTCCTCGCCACCCCGGAGGACCTGTGGCTGAGGTGGGTGCTGATGCTCGCCGGACCGGTGCTGTTCGCGGTCGGCTCCGGGTACTACATCGGCGCCGGGCTCGGGCCAGGGCCGCGCGATGGGGTGATGACCGGGCTCGCCCGCCGCGGCGTGCCGGTGGGGTTGGCGCGGCTGCTGCTCGAGCTCACGGTGCTGGCCGCAGGGTGGCTGTTGGGCGGCACGGTCGGGCCCGGCACGCTCGCCTTCGCGCTCGGGATCGGGCCGCTCGTGCACGTCGTGCTGCCCCGCCTGACGCTGCCGGACGCGGCCTGAGGGCTCAGCAGGCCGGGCTGATCGTCGGCCAGGGGTTCACCCAGGACCCGGCGTAGCGCCGACCGAGGTGGACGTGCGGCGGCGTCGTGCGGGCGTTGCCGGTGTTGCCGACCGTCCCGATCGGCTGGCCGCGCGTGACCTGGACCCCCGGGGCGATGCCCTCGGCGACCGAGTCGAGGTGCGCGTTGTACCACTCGCTGCCGTCCGCGGTCCGGTAGGTCACGGTGATGCCGCCGAGGCCGGTCGGCGCGGAGGGTGGGTTCCACCGCACGATCACGGCGTCCGCGACGGCGACGATGGGGGTGCCACGGGCCGCGAAGATGTCGTTGCCCTGGTGGGTGCGCCCCCCCGAGCGCGGGTAGCCCCAGTCGTTGGAGAAGTCCCGGCCGGCGACCGCGCCCTGGACCGGGCACACCAACCCGGCGATGGGAGGACCGCCACCGGCTCCGGGCAGGCTGAGCCGACCGCCGCCGCTCCCTTCGGCTCCGCTGCGCCCGCTCGTGCCCGCCGACTCCTCCGCAGCGCGCCGCGCGGCCTCCTCCGCGGCCCGACGTGCTGCCTCCTCGGCGGCGCGGGCACTGGCGAGCTCGTCACGCAGCTGGCCCTGCCGCGCTTCGACCCGGGCGAGGGTGGCGGTGACGTCCTGCTCGGAGCGGCGCAGATCGGCGACGAGCCGCTGCTGGGTGGCCTCCTCCTCCTCGACCTCGCGAGCCAGCTCGGCCGCAGCAGCGCGCAGCTCCTCGACCGTCGTCAGGGTCCGCGCGGCCTCGTCCTCGGCCTGCAGGGCAGCTGCCCGTGCGCGCGCGGCGTCGTCGGCCTGCCGCTGGTGGGTGGCCCGCAGGTCGACGACGCGCTCGACGGTCCGGTCCTGCACGTCCACGACGGTCTCGAGCTGCTTGAGCCCGACGGCGAAGGCGTTGGGGTCAGCCGCCCGGCGCAGCATCTGAAGGGCCATCGCACCGGCCCGGGCCCCTGAGGAACCGAACTTGAAGGTGTGGACGAGCTGGTCGCCGAGCACGGCCTCCTCGGCGCTCAGCGCCCGCTCGGTGTCCTCCAGGCGCACCACCGCCTGCGTGGCCGCCTCGTCCGCGGCGACGCTGGCCTCCTCGGCGTCGGCGAGCGCCACCTCGGCGAGGGCCACCTGGCCCTCCGCGGCGGTCAGCCGGGCACGGGCATCCTCGAGCCGCGCCCCCACCGCGGCGAGCTCCTCCTCGGCGCTGGACAGCTCCGCACGGACCTCGCCGAGGTCCTCCTCGACCGCCTCGCCCTCGCGCTCGGCCTGCTCGAGGTCCTGTTCGACCGTGTCCGAGGAGCGGTCCTGCGCGTACCCGGCGGGACCGATCCCGGCACCCGCAGCCACCACCAGCAGGGCGGCGACGAGCGCCGCCGAGGCGCCGCCGAGCGCCCCACTCCGGCCGCGGCGGCGCCCACCGCGCCTGCGCTTGGTGTGGCTGGAGTTGCTCATGAGGCCGAGGCTACCAGCCACCTCAGCGCGGACCGTGGGAACCAGGACCCGACCGTGCGCGCTCACGGAACGGATGACGGGGAGACGTTCCACCGCGGCTAGCGTGGCCCTGCGTGCCGTGGCGAGCGAGGAGGTGCCGCATGGACACGCCGCTGCGCATCGGCAACGGGTCCGGCTTCTACGGCGACCGCTTCGAGGCGATGGCCGAGCTGGTCGAGGGCGGCCCCCTGGACGTCCTGACCGGGGACTACCTCGCCGAACTGACCATGCTGATCCTGTGGCGCACGCGCCAGAAGGACCCGACCACCGGCTACGCGCGCAGCTTCCTGCGCCAGGCCCGCGACCTGCTCGTGCCCTGCCTCGACCGGGGGGTGCGGATCGTGGTCAACGCGGGTGGGCTGAACCCGGCCGGCCTCACGCGCGCCCTCGCGGACCTCGCAGCCGAGCTCGGGCGCACCCCGCGCATCGCCCAGGTCGCCGGTGACGACCTCCTGCCCCGGCTCCAGGCGCTGCGCGAGACCGGCCAGGACCCGCGGCACGCCCGGACCGGCGCGCCGCTGCCGTCCGGACCCGTCCCACCGCTCACGGCCAACGCCTACCTCGGCGCCCGCGGGATCGCGGCCGCGCTGCACGCCGGCGCCGATGTCGTGGTCACCGGCCGCGTCACCGACGCGAGCCTGGTCGTCGGCCCGGCCCTGTGGCGGTTCGGCTGGAGCCCCAACGAGCACGACCGCCTC
>JBKHEJ010000242.1:0-3699 GCA_046540855.1 Nitriliruptoraceae bacterium | reverse complement strand
GGGGCACGCCGATGCGCCCGGGCGCCGGGGCGGCCACGAGGTCCTCCGGCGGGCCGTCGGCGTCCACGGCGCGCGCCCGCTGCGCGCGCTCCTCCCGCTCCGCGGCCGCGAGCTCGCTCGCGATCTGCTCGAGCTCCGCCACCCGCGCGCGGCAACCCTCGCAGGAGCGCAGGTGCTGACGGAACTCCCGGGCCTGCTCGGGTCGAAGACCGCCGAGCACGTGCCCGACGGCCAGCGACTCGAACCGCGTGTGCGCCTCACCCATCGCCACCAGCCTACGACGCGCGGGCCGTGCGGGCGCCACCCGGCCAGGGCGTGGTGCGAACGGCTCAGCAGGGCGAGCCGGAGAGGTACTGCCGTGGGTTGACCGCGGACCCGCCCACCCGGATCTCGAGGTGGACGTGCGGACCGGTGGTGTAGCCGGTCATGCCGATGTAGCCGATGACCTCGCCCTGGGCGACCCTCGCCCCCTGACCCACGGCGAACCCGCGCTGGTGGGCGTAGGCGGACACGATGCCGCCGCCGTGGTCGATCAGCGTCATGTAGCCGTACCCGCCCTGCCACCCCGCGAAGATCACGGTACCTGGGCCGATCGCCCGGATCGGGGTCCCGACGGGTCGTGCCAGGTCGATGCCGCGGTGCATGCTGCCCCAGCGTGGGCCGTACTCCGAGGTCACCGGAGCGCACATCGGCCAGGCGAAGCGGCCCGCAGCCGGTGCCGGCGCCGAGGCCTGGGCGGCGCGCTCGGCCGCCGCCCGCCGCTCCGCCTCACGGCGCCGCTCCTCCTCGCGCTGACGCTCGATCAGGGCGACGAGCGCGTCCTCCTCGCCCTCGAGCCCTTCGTGCTCGGCGCTGAGCTGGCTGGCCCGACGCTCAGCATCGGCCGCGGCCAGCGCCCGCGAGGCGCGCAGCTCCTCCGCCTGAGCCAGCAGGTGCTCCTGCTCCGCGAGCTGTTCCTCGAGCCGGTCCTGCTCGGTCAGGACGATCTCGCGACGGACCTCGACGTTGACCCGCGCCGCCTCCAGGGACTCGAGATCGACCTGGTCGGCGAGCACCACGCGCTCCAGCAACTGCGTGCGCGCGATCGCCTCCTCGGCTCCCTCCGAGCTCAGCAGCGTCTCGAAGGTGAGCTCAGGTCCCTGCTTGAACAGCCGGGCGATGCGGTCGATCGCCTGCTCCTCCAGCGTCGCGAGCTCCCGCTCGGCCTGCTGCAGGTCGGCCTCAGCGTCACGGACGAGCACCCGCTGCCGCTCGACCTCGAGCGCCACCTCGTTCACCACGGCCTCGATGCGCTCGAGCTGCGCCTCGGCGTCCGCGAGGCTGGCCTGCCGCGAAGATGCCTCCTGCTCGGCCGCCCGCAGCTCCTGGGAGACCTGCTCGAGCGCCGCCCGGGCCCTCGACAGCTCGCGTTCCGCCTCCGACTGCGCCCCGGCGGGATGCGCACCGAGACCGGAGGTACCCAGCAGCACGACCGGCACGAGCAGCGCGGCCGCGAGCAGCAGGGAGGAACGCCGGAGCACGTCTGCCTCGAGGAGGACGGGGGCAAGGTCGCGGCGACGGGGGCGGGCAGCAGGCGTCCCTCCACCCGAGGGCTCCGGCCCGTCCACAGGCCAGCGCGTAGGATAGAGCCTCCCCGGGCGAGGACGGTGCACGCGGGCTGCGTGCCGGCCAGCAGCAGCACCGGGTCCGTTCAGGGCGGAGTGCTTGGTACCTTCCCGGGCGGTCTCCTGCCGGAGGCCGGGATCCCCGGGGGGCCAACCATGCTCGTGCCAGCCGCGCTCTCGTCGCGCTCGGCGCGGGTCAGCGCTGCCATCGTGGGCGCGATCGTGGTCCTCGCCGCTCTCGCCGTGAGCGTGCTGTGGGTGGTCCAGGGTGACCGGGTGCTCCCCAACACCAGCATCGCCGGGATCGACGTGTCCGGACAGACCGCCCCCGAGGTGGCCGAGGCCATCGCGCCGATGGTCGCGGAGCGCTCGTCGGAGCCGGTCACCTTCGCCTTCGAGGACGCCGAGTACCGCGCCGAGCCCCGGGAGCTCGGGCTGTCGATCGACGTCGATGCCACGGTCGCAGCGGCGCTCAGCCGTGGACGCGAGGGGCTGCCCGGCGACGTCGTCACCCGCCTCGCGGCCTTCCGGACCGACGCGGACGTCGCGCTCGTCGAGGAGGTGGACGAGGCGGCGCTCGAGGGGTGGGTCGAGGAGCTCGCCGAGGAGCTGGACCGGCCGCAGATCGACGGTGGGGTGACGATCGACGCTGCCGACGCCACGGTCGACGCGCAACGCTCACAGGGTGGGGTGAGCGTCGATCAGACGGCGACGAGCGAACTGGCGCTCGAAGCCATCCTGACCCCGGGGCCCGAGCGCTTCGACCTCCCCGCGACCACGACACCGAAGCGGCTCAGCGACGAGGTGGTGGACACCACCGCCGCCCAGGCCGAGCAGGCACTGGCCGAGCCGCTGCTGCTGCGTTCCGACGATGCCTCGCTCGAGCTGACCCCACGCGACCTCGCCCGTGTGCTCGAGGTGGAGGAGCGGGGGTCCACCCCCGGCCAGATCGAGCTCGCGCTGACGGTCACCCCCGAGCGCCTCGAGCGCGAGATCGGAGACCTCGCCCGGGAGCGGTTCGACGTCGAGCCGACCCGTGCCTCCTACCGGACCGACCGCACCCCGCCCGTGACCTTCGATGCCCAGCTCGATGCGACCTTCCGCCCCGTGGATGCGAGCGTCGAGGTGGTCCCCTCCGAGCAGGGCTGGGCGTTCGACGCCGAGCTCGCGGCCGAACAGCTGACCGAGGTCGTGCGCGCAGGGGTCCGCGAGGTCGAGCTGCGCCGCGAGGAGGTGGACGGCGAGTTCCCGACCGAGCGTGCTGATCAGCTGCGACCGACCCACCTGCTCGGGACGTTCACGACGTACTACCAGGCCGGCCTCGCCCGCAACCGCAACATCCAGCTCCTCGCGGACGTCATCGACGGTGCGGTGGTGCTCCCGGGCGAGCAGTTCTCCATCGACGCCATCGCGGGGCCGCGCAGCTGTGACCAGGGCTACGTGCCCGGCGGGACGATCGTGCGCGGCGAGCTGGTCGACACCTGTGGCGGCGGGATCTCCCAGTTCGGGACGACGACGCTGAACGCGGCCTTCTTCTCCGGCGTGCAGCTGGACGAGTGGAAGGCCCACTCGTGGTACATCAGCCGCTACCCCCCCGGGCGTGAAGCGACCCTGTACTACCCCATCCTGGACGTGAAGTTCACGAACAACACCGACGCAGCGGTGCTGGTCAAGACCGCGCACACCTCGACCTCGGTGACCGTCTCGTTGTACGGCGTCCCCCGCGCGAGCGCCGTCAGCGCCCGCCACGGCCCCCGGGTCCGGCCGACCGAGTTCGAGACCGAGATCCGCGAGACCGATGAGCTCCCGCGCGGCACCGAGCGCGTCCTCCAGCCCGGCCAGGGGGGCTTCACGATCACCGTCGAGCGCATCGTCGAGCTGGTCGGGGGCGGGAACGACGACCGGACCATCACCACGGTCTACACCCCCCAGACCCGCATCATCGAGCGCGGCACCGACGAGTCGGGGTCCGATGAGGACGGCGAGGACGGGGCGGACCGGGAGACCGAGGAGGACGGTGGCGAGGCGGAGGACGGTGCGGAGGAGGACGCCGCCGAGGAGGACGGCGGCGAGGAGGACGGCGACACGTGAGCCG
>JBKHEJ010000241.1:0-3701 GCA_046540855.1 Nitriliruptoraceae bacterium | reverse complement strand
GGCCAAAGCCTCCCACAGCCGGCTGCTCTCCACCGGTCCGGGGTCGGCAGCTGCTGTGCGCTCCTCGGGCTGGTCCGCCGGGGGCGCCGGGGCTGCCGCGTGCTCCTCGGGCTGGTCCGCCGCGGGCGCCGGGGCTGCCGCGTGCTCCTCGGGCTGGTCCGCCGCGGGCGCCGGAGCGTCGCTGATCCCCACCCGTGCCGGCAGCCACCGCACGAGGACCGCGCCGAGGTCGACGTCCTCGGGGGTGAGGTGGCTCGCGCCCTCGACCCGGTGGACCTCGGCGTGGGGCAGCCGGGCCTCGAGGTCGTGCAGGTAGCGCTCGGAGAAGACGGGGTCGGACGGCCCCCACAGCAGGAGCGTCGGCACCTCCGCCAGTGCGCCGAGCCCGTCGGCGATCGCCGCGAGCGTCGGGGCGCTCGGGTGGTCCGGCTCGAGGGGGATGTCGCGGACGAACCCGGCAATGGCCCGGCGGCGGTCCGGGGTGGCGTAGGGGGCGGCGTAGGCGCGCCGGACCTCGTCCGGCACGTCGTGGCCGGCCAGGGCGGTCGCACCACGCAGGAAGGTGGGGGTGCGTACCGTCGCGGCCTGAAGCGCGCCCCGGGCTCGCGCCGCGCGGATCAGCGTCGGTGCGGCGTCCCCGGCGCGGTGGTGCACGGCCGTGTTGGTCAGCACGAGCCCGGCGACCTGCGCACGGTGGGCGAGCGCCCAGCCGAGCGCGATCGGCCCGCCCCAGTCGTGCGCGAGCAGCACCACCGGCCCGTCCACCCCGAGCACGTCGGTGAGCCGGCCGAGGTCGTCGATGCGCCGCGCCAGTGCTCGCACGGTCCCGGTGCGCTCCGAGAAGCCCATGTCGAGGTGGTCCGGGGCGACCACCCGCCAGCCCGCCGGCGCGGCGGCGAGCACGCGCCGGAAGGCGTAGGACCAGGTCGGGTTGCCGTGGACGCACAGCACGGTGCCGCGCGGACCCGCCTGAGGGGTCGCCTCCGCCGCGTCGGACGCGCGGGTGTCGGTGTCCAGCACGTGCCACG
Organism: Nitriliruptoraceae bacterium; assembly: GCA_046540855.1. Taxonomy (GTDB): domain Bacteria; phylum Actinomycetota; class Nitriliruptoria; order Nitriliruptorales; family Nitriliruptoraceae; genus T1Sed10-7. The sequence continues at coordinate 2,673 of JBKHEJ010000241.1, read as the reverse complement.
TCCGGGTGACGCCGTCGGCGTCCACCCCGCGCACCAGCCGCGACCACCTCGGTGCCAGCCCCGGCAGCCCCTCGGGCGGGAAGCTCGCCGGTGCCGTCGCACCCGTGCGGTCACCGTGGTCGGTGGCGCGCGCCACGTCGTTGGCGCGCGCCGCGTCGGTTGCCGCCCCCAGGTGGGGCCCCTCGAGCGTCACCAGCGGATCTCGCTGGCGAGGGTGTTGATGCCGGACCCGATGCCGCCGACGACCACGGTCTGGCCCGGGCGGATGTGCTCCTGGTGCAGCGCGAGGGTGGTGGGGATCGACGCCGGACCGATGTTGCCGCGGTGGGGGAAGGTGAGCGGGACCCGCTCGGGATCCAGGCCGAGCTGCTTGCACATCAGCTGGGTGTGCACCGCCGAGACCTGGTGCAGGATGTAGTGGTCCGCCGTCGCCCAGTCCCAGCCGTTGGCGCGCGCGGCGATCCAGGTCGCGTCGGCGACCGCGAGCCCGGCCTCCAGCAGCGCCTTCGTGTCGGTACGCATCTCGTCGATGGAGCCGATGCACAGCTCGTTGTGCTCGGTCCCGGCGCGGGACTCGCCGCCGACGAGCAGGTGCCCCTCCGGGTGGTCGGCCGCGCGCCCGAGCACCATCGCCGCCCCGCCCGAGCCGAGGGTGAGGGAGGCGAACTCCGCGAAGACGTCGGCGACGCTCGTCTCCTCGCGCTCGAGCCGTGCGAGGGTGGCCTCCTGCAGCACCCGGCTGCCCTCACCGTCGACCACGAGGGCGTAGCGGATCTGGCCGGCGTCGATCATCGTCGCCGCGAGGTGCATGGCGTTGACGAACCCGAGGCAGGCGTTCGCCAGGTCGAAGTTCAGGCAGGAGGAGGGGAGCCCGAGCTGGCGGTGCACGTCCACCGCCGCGGAGGGTTCCAGATGCGCCCGGGACACCGAGGTGTCGACCAGCAGTCCGATCCGGCTGCGGTCGATGCCCGCGGCCTGGATGGCCTGCTCACCGGCCAGCGCGGCCGCATCGGCGTAGCTGACGTCCTCGGGCCACCACCGTCGCTCGATGACGCCCGCGACCTCCTCCAGCAGGCCGGGTCGCAGGCCGAGCCGCTCGTAGGTCCCGGCGAGCTGCTCGTCCAGCTGGCGCGAGGACACCACGATCGGGGCGTCGACCGCCGCGACCGAGACGATCGCGGTGGCGTGGTGTCGGAACGTCGTGTTGCCGTGGCTATCCGCCATGGGGACCTCGGTGCGGGGGAGAGGGGTCGGTCCCGGTCCGGCGCGGCGGCCAGCCTGGACGGGTGCGAAGGGTAGGGCGCGGCCCCGCGGGCGGGACCTGGACGTGCGGAGGGTGGGGTAGGCGGGTCGTTCCGGGTCGTACCTGCCGGGTCGTGCCTGGTCGCGCTGGATCTCACCCCTGGCGGCCTCAGCGCTCCAGCTGCCGGCGCCAGGCGCTGAAGGAGGTGAAAGAGCCAGCGTGCGGCCGGCGCAGCCACGGCCAGGGGTGGCGGGCCACGACCTCGAGGGCCCCGGCACGCGCTCGGAAGCCGGGGACGGGGGCGTGGGTGACCGCGAGCCGTGAGCCGCGCAGCACCTCGCGGGGCTCGCCGAGGTGGACGGTGAGCTCGCGCCGCTCAGCGAGGTCGGCCAGGGTCTCGGTGAGGAACACCAGGCGTTTCGCGCTCAGCCGCAGCTTCGCGAGCAGCGGCGCGTCGAACACGAACACCGCCGGCAGCTCGGGGTGGGCCTCGAGGGCAGGGTCGGTGTCGCCGAGCGACTCGGCGGTCAGCCAGACGCGCCCGGGGGCCGCACGCACCTCGGGCTCGAGCGGACCGGCGGTGTGTGCGGGGTCCGGGTCCTGACGCAGGCGCGGGTCCGGCTCGCTAGCGACGAGCGGTGGGTCGTCCGGCCACTCCTCGATCGGGCAGGCGTCGCGCAGCTCGCAGGTGTCGCACAGCCCGGGGGCGCGCTCGGTGACCTGCCAGCGCGAGAAGCCGTAGGGCCGGCCGGTGGCGGTCCCCACCGTCCACTGCCACCCGGCCCGGTTCGCCGCGCGCGAGCCGTCGAGCAGGTGCCGGTAGAAGCGGTCCTCTCCCGCACGCCAGTCGGCGCCGGCGCGCACCGCCCAGTGGGAGGCGAGCCACAGGCGGGTCTGGTTGACGAGGTAGCCGTCCTCCTCGAGCTCGTCGCGGTGCACCTCGACGCAGGCCATCGAGGTCGCCCACGGGTCCGGTACCCCCTGGGGGTCGCTCTCCCGTAGCTCGTGCCGCAGCCCCGAGCGGGTCGCGCGGCCGAGCCGGGCGTAGAGGTGGCGCGCGTACTCCTGCCACAGCAGCTCGTCCCGGTAGCGCGCCCGGTCCTTGCCCGGCGCGTCGGCGACCGCGTCCCACAGCGTCGGCAGGTCCAGCAGCCCGTGCCGCACGTAGGGCGACACGGCGCTCGCACCACGGCGGTCGGCCGGCCAGACCTCGTTGCGGCGCGCCGCGTAGCCGGTGACGTCCAGGGCGGCGAGCGCGGCGTCCGCGGCGGTCTGCCCACCCCGGAACCGGGGGCTCGCGCGGACCTCGTCGGCGACGAGGCCACCGAGGTGGTCGGCGACGAACCGCTCGGCGGCGGCGACGTCGTAGGCGGGGGGCAGGGGCAGCATGGTGGGCGTTCGGGTCGCCCCGGCGGTGCGGACGGCGCCGG
>JBKHEJ010000240.1:0-3745 GCA_046540855.1 Nitriliruptoraceae bacterium | reverse complement strand
GTGGCCGAGGCCAACTGGACCGAGCGGCTCCCGCGCATGCTGGAGGTGCTGGCACACCTGACCCAGCCTGACGCCACCTACGCACCGCTCGGGGACACCGACCGCAGGCCGGTCCGGTTCGCCGACGACCACCCGGCGCTGCGCTGGCTCGCGACCGATGGCGCCGACGGCACCCCGCCGACCGAGACCTTCGTGTCCTACCCCGCAGGGTTCACCGTCGCGCGCTCCGGCTGGGGCGTGGACCGCCCGGCGGCGGAGGAGACCTACCTGGCGCTCCGGCACGGCCCGGCCAGGGCCCTCCACGGCCAGCACGATCACGGCGCGCTGCTGCTGTTCGCCGAGGGTCAGCCGCTCCTCACCGACCCGGGCAAGTACGCCTACGGCGCCACCGCCGAGCGCGCCCACGTGCTCTCCGCTGCCGCCCACAACCGTCTCACCCTCGAGCCGTGCGCCGCGTCCGGCGCAAGCAGCGAGGTGGTGGACATCGAGCGCACCGCCACCACCGACCGCGTCAGCATCGAGGTGGCGGACTGCGCCGGCGCGCGCTGGATCCGTACCGTCGCCTTCCTGCGCCACAGCGGTACCACGGTCGTGCTGGACGAGGTGGACGCCGACGCCGCCGCCACGCAACGCTGGCAGCTCGAGCCCGGCGCCGAGGTGGAGGTCCACAGCCCGGCCGTGGTCGATGCGACCTGGCCCTCCGGAGCGCGGCTCGCGATCGAGCAGCTGTTGCCGGTCGCGGAGACGAGCGTCGTCGCTGGTGGCCGTGATCCGCTGCGCGGCTGGGTCTCGCAGGCCTACGCGCAGCTGACCCCCGCCCCGAACCTCGCGACGGTCGCGGCCGACGGTCCCCGACGCGATCTGGTGACCGTGCTGCGACCCGGGCTCGAGGCCCGCACCCAGCCGAGCCGGATCACCACCGACGCGAGCGCGTACCGGGTCATCGTCCATGACGGCACCACCAGCCACGAGGTCACCCTGCCCCGCCGGTTGGCACCCTGAGCCGTGCTCGGCCGCGGCGTCAGCGCGCCGCGGCCTGGGTGTCGTCGAGCCCGACCAGCAGGGTCGCCATCTGCGCACGGGTCACCGCGCGTGAGGGCCGGTAGGTGCCGTCGCTGAACCCGCTGGCGATCCCGGCCGTCATCACCGCGTGGATCGCCTGTTCGTGGGTGTTGCCCGCGACGTCGGTCGCGGCTCCGGACGTCACCGGACCAAGGCCCGCGGCGTTGGCGAGGAAGGTCGCCATCTGCCCGCGTCGCACGGGCTCGCCGGGCCGGTAGGTGCCGTCCGTGAAGCCACTCGCGATCCCTGCAGCGACCAGCCGGCGGATGGAGGCCTCGTGCTCGCTGCCAGCGATGTCGCTGAGTGGGACGGTCCGGGTGCTCGTCCCCTCGCCGGGGTCCGGCAACCCGAGCAGCCGGTCGAGGAACGCGGCCATCTGGCCCCGGTTGACGGCCGCGGAGGGCCGGTAGCGGCCGTCGGTCCCGCCGAGGGCGACACCCTGCTCCGCCAACCGCTCGATCGCGAGCCAGTGGGTCGTGCCGAGCGCCACATCGCTGAAGCGGGGGTCCAGGTCCCCGACCTCGACACCGACCGACACGCCCGTCTCCTCGCCACCCGCGGTGGTCCCAACCAGTTGCAGGGTGTGACCACCACGTTCGACCTGCCCGGGCAGCGATGCCTCGATCTCCACCTCACCGTCAGGTCCGACGGTTCCGGTGCCGAGCAACCGCGGCTCGGAGAAGAGCCACAGCGCAGCCGGGGTGCCGGCAGCGAGGCCCGTGGAACGGATCGTCACCGTCCCGCCCGGGGGGAGGGTCAGCAGGCCGTCGCGCACCGGTGCCGGGACGCCGGTCGCGGCGGCCGTCGCGATCTGGGTCGTGGTGCCGACACCGCTGAGTTGGACCGCGGTGATGGTCGTGCTCGTGGTGGCAGGGCGCGAGCGGTCGCCGACGAGCAGAGAGGAGAGACCGCCGCGCAGCGATGGCAGCGAACCGTTGAAGCTCACCGGTTCCGGTGCGTCGCTGTCGCTGGACTCCTCGGGTTCGGTCGGCGCAGGCGCGACTCCGCCACTGGAGCCGCCGCTGGAGCCGCCTTCACCACCGGTGTCGTCGCCCTCATCGCTGTCGGGATCGGCGGCCGTGGTCACGACCTCCGGAGCGCTGGGAGCCCCTGGGCCGAGGTCGTTGCTTGCCCGGACGGTGACCTCGACCTCGGTGTCGCTGGGCAGGCCGGTGATCGTGCAGCGCTCGGCCTCAGGTGCCGCGCTGCAGGTGCGATCTCCACCGCCGTCCGTCGGAACCGCCTTGGCCTCCATCTCGATCAGTGGTGACCCGCCGTCGTCGGCCGGGGCGGTCCAGGTCACCTCGACGCTGCTGCCACCGTCCAGCGGCGTTGCGGTGACGTCCGTCGGTGCGTCCGGTGTGGTGGCCGGGGTCACCGCGGCTGACGGGTCGGACGCCGGGCTGGTGCGATCCTCGCCGTCGTCGTTGGTCGCGGTGACGGTGAAGCTGTACAACGCGCCGTTTGTGAGCCCGGTGACGGTGCAGGAGGTATCGGGTGCGTCCGCCGTGCACCCCGGGTTCGACGTGTCGTCGTCAACGATCTGCACCTCGTAGGCGGTGAGGTCGACACCGCCGTCATCGTCGGGTGCCGTCCAGCGCACCGTGGCCTGCGCGTCCCCAGGTTCGGCGAACACGTCGGTCGGTGGCCCCGGCGGGCCGGTGGGGGTGATCCGTTCCTCTTCGTCGGCGGCTGGTGACGAGCCTGCCGCGTTGAGCGCGACCACCTCGATGTCGTACTCAGCGCCGTTCACCAGCCCATCGATGGAGCACTCGTCGGTTCCCTTCTCCGCCTCGCAGGTGCGGACCTCGCCGTCCTCGACCGGGACCGGGCGCGCGCGGGCACGGTGGCCGGTGACGGTGTCCGTCGTCGAGGCCGTCCACGACACCTCGATCTCCCCCCCGGTGCGGAGGTCCGTCGCGGCCGGAGCCGTCGGCGCGAGGGGCGGGGTACCAGCGGTGAAGGCGACCTCGGCCGTGGGGCCGGTGCCCCGGTCGTTCGTCGCGGCGACGGTGACGCGGTAGTCGGCGTCCTCGGTGAGATCCGTGAGCTCGCACGTCGTCGTGTCACCCGACACATCGGTGCAGCCAGCCTCGCTGCCGGAGACTGCCCCCCCGTCATCCTGGGTGAGCTCCACCTCGTAGCCGGTGACGGACAGGCCGCCGTCGCCCGCTGGTGGCTCCCAGCGCACCGTCGCGAAGACCTCCTCGTCCACATCGGAGCCACGGCGATCGACCTCGACCTCGAGCGACTCCGGGGCTTGGGGGGCAGAGAGCGGCCGGACGGCGTCGGACGGTCCCGCCGCCGAGGAGATGGTCCCGTCCGAGGTCGTACTCACCACCCAGGCCTGGACCGCGACCCCGCCGGGCAGCCCGGTCACCGTGCAGGTGGTCTCCTCCTGCCCAGCGGCCGTACAGGTAGCGCCTCCCGGCCAGGTGACGGCGTGGTAGCCGTCAGCGCCGTCCACCGGGGCCCAGGACACCTCGAGCGAGCCGGTGCTGCCATCCGAGTCCCCACGCACCGCAGACACGCCGGTCGGCGGGCTCAGGGAGGTGGTGAACCCGGACAGCAGCGCGCTGCGCAGGTCCAGCCGAGGCAGGCCCCTGACGCTGCCCCCGTCGCGCTGGTCGTCGACCCCGACGGTGCCTGGCAACTGGGCCCGCAGGGCTGCCCGCAGCTCTTC
>JBKHEJ010000239.1:0-3769 GCA_046540855.1 Nitriliruptoraceae bacterium | reverse complement strand
GGCCAGCGCGGACCGGCGCTCGGGCGCGGGGTCACCCGCTCCTGCGGCGGGCGTCGGCTCGGTGAGGGTGCTCGGGCTGACCGGCTCCACGCTCGGCTCCTGGTCCGCGCTCGGCGGCGCCGCGGGCGGCACCGGCGAGCGGTGATCGGGGACCGGGCAACCCTGCCCGAGCGCGCCGTCGCGGTGGGAACGGGACACGGCGCGCCTGTGGACAACCCGTGGCTGCGGGCCGCTCACCCACGACACCGTGCGCTCCGAGGCGCTTCGGAGCGTCGTGCGCGCGCCTGCCGGCGGGCCCGGTGGGGTGCCGTGGCCGGTGGCTCAGAAGCGCCCGGGGAAGAACAGCCCGAGCTCGCGCTCGGCGGAGCCCGCGCTGTCGGAGCCGTGGACGATGTTCTCGCCGATCACCGTGGCGAGGTCACCGCGGATCGAGCCCGGCGCGGCGTCGACGGGGTTCGTCGCGCCCATCAGCGCGCGCATCCCGGCGATCGCGTCCGGACCCGAGACGCACATCGCGACCAGCGGGCCCGAGGTGATGAACCCGACCAGCTCGCCGAAGAAGGGCTTGTCGACGTGCTCGACGTAGTGCTGCTCGGCGACCTCGCGCTCGAGCGTGCGCAGCTCCATCGCCTCGATGGTGTAGCCCTTGCGCTCGATGCGGCTGACGACCTCGCCGATCAAGCCACGGGCGACGCCGTCGGGCTTGACGAGGATGAGGGTGCGTTCGGTGGACACGGGCTACCTCCGGGGTATCGATCAGGGGGACGGTCAGGGGAACGCTGGTTGTGCCGGCCAGGGGGACGTTCAGGGCTCACTCCGGCCAGGGCAGCGGGTCGATCGGCTCGTCGCCGTCGTCGGGTGGGTGCACCACCTCGTCGTCGAGGTCCTCGTCGAGCGGCACGAACCGGTCCCGGGCCGCGCCCACCAGGTGCAGGGAGCCGGCGACCAGGACGCCGTCGGCGGGGCCGGCGACCGCCAGTGCCGCCTCCAGCGCGGCCGGGACCTCCTCCGCCACCTCGACCGCCACCCCGCGCCCGGCCCAGACCTGTGCTGCAGCGGCCTGCAGCCGCGCCGGTGACGCCGCGCGCGGTGACGGTGCGCGGGTGACCACCACGTGCGAGACGGCCTCGCGGAAGGGCTCGAGGATGCCCACCACGTCCTTGTCGTCCAGGCACGCCACCACCAGGACGAGCTCGTCGAAGGCGAAGGACTCCCCCACCGCGGCGGCGGTGGCGCGGGCACCGTGGGGGTTGTGGGCACCGTCGAGCAGCACCGTCGGCGCGCGGTGGACGACCTCGAGCCGGCCGGGGACGGTGACCGCCTCCAGACCGTGCCGGAGCACGTCGTCGTCCATGGCGTGGAAGGCCTCGCCGGTCAGCGCCGCGAAGGCCGCCAGGGCCACGGCGGCGTTGTCGGCCTGGTGCACCCCGAACAGCGGGAGGAGGACGTCGTCCAGGACCCGGTCACCCACCCGCAAGGTGAGCGACTGGCCCCCCACGGCGATCGAGCGAGCGAGCAGCGCGAACCCCTCCCCCGCCCGCCAGCGCCGGGCCTCGGCCGCCCCCACGGCCGCGTCGATCACGGCGTCGACCTCGGGCGTCTGCGCCGCGGTCACCACCTCGGCGCCCGGCTTGATGATCCCGACCTTCTCCCGCGCGGTCTCCGCCGGGGTGCGGCCGAGCTGGCGGTGGTCGACGTCGATCGGGGTGAGCACCGCGACCTCACCGCGCACGAGGTTGGTGGCGTCCCAGCGGCCGCCCATGCCCACCTCGAAGATCCCGACGTCGACCGGCACGTCCGCGAACCACCAGCCGGCCATGGCCACGAGCAGCTCGAAGTAGGTGATGCGGTCGGCGTCCTCGCCGTGCGTCGCGACCGCCTGCGCGTCCAGCAGGTCCGCGAGCGCCGCGACCTCCTCGTGCACCTCGGCGAACCGGCGCGGCGAGATCGGCCGCCCGGCCAGCTGCAGCCGTTCCCGCACGCTCTGCAGGTGGGGCGAGGTGAACGTGCCGGCCGAGATCCCTGCGGCCGAGCACAGCGCGGCGACCATGCGGGTGGTCGAGCCCTTGCCGTTCGTCCCGGTGAGGTGGACGCTCGGGTAGGCGCGCTGCGGATCACCGAGCAGCTCCTGCAGCGCGGTGATGCGGCTCAGGTCGGGGACCATGCGGCCGGGGCCACGCGCGGCGAGCCGCCGCTCGGCCTCGGCGAAACGCTCCGCGACAGCGCGGCGTTCGAGCTGGCGGGTCACGGGGGCCTCGTCGGTCGTTCCGGCACCGGGGGCCGCACCGCGGTCCACGCGGCCCGCGGGGGCGTCGCGAGCCAGACGCTACCTGAGCAGCGAGCGGACCTCCGCCGCCGAAGCGCAGGTCAGCGCCCGGGCCGCCAACGCCTCGGCGTCGGCGAGCGAGGTCCGACGCACCGCGTCCTTGACCGCCGGCACGTCCACCGGGGGCACGCTCAGCTCCCGTACCCCGAGCCCGAGCAGCAGCGCGGCCACGGTGGGATCGCTCGCGAGCTCGCCGCACACCGCGACCTCGGTGTGGGTGCCGACGCCGGCACGTCCGACCTCGGCGATGAGGCGCAGGACGCCGGGGTCGACCGCGTCGGCGAGGTGGTCGACGGCGGCGTTGCCCCGCTCGGCGGCCATGGTGTACTGGGTGAGGTCGTTCGTCCCGATCGAGATGACGTCCACCTCGCCGACCAGGTGCGCGGCCTTGAGCGCGAGCGAGGGCACCTCGACCATGACCCCGACCCGCGGCGTCGCGGGAGCCGGCAGCCCGTCCGCGAGCAGCGCCTCGCGCGCCTCGGCCACCGCCGCGTGCACCGCCTCGACCTCGGCGAGCGTGGCCACCATCGGCACGAGCAGCGTCACGGGGAACCGCGCCGCGACCCGCAGCCCCGCCCTAAGCTGGGTGGTGAACAGGGTCCGCTCGGTGAGCGAGAGCCGCACGCCGCGGGTGCCGAGGAAGGGGTTGGCCTCCACCGGCAGCGGCAGGTAGGCGAGCGGCTTGTCCCCGCCGACGTCCAGGGTGCGCAGGGTCACCGGCTGACCACCCACGGCCTCGCACACCTCGGTGTAGAGCGCGACCTGCTCCTCCTCGCTCGGCGGGGTGTCGCGGTCGAGGAAGAGGAACTCCGTGCGCATCAGCCCGACCCCGTCCGCGCCCTCGGCGGCAGCTCGGACCGCGTCCCGCGGCAGACCGACGTTCGCCCCGACGCGCACGTGGGTGCCGTCACGGGTGCTCGCGGGCTCCTGGGCGGCGGCGCGCAGGGCGGCGGCAGCCGCAGCGCGGGTCTGCTCCGCGGCACGCACCTCCGCGAGCCGGTCGGGGCCTGGCCGGGTCTCGACCCGCCCCCGGTCCCCGTCGACCACCACCTCGACGCCCACGTCGAGGTCGTGCACGGCGGGGCCGGCCGCCACGACGGCGGGCAGCCCGAGGGCCCGGGCGATCAGGGCGGCGTGGGCGGTCGGCGAGCCGCCGGCGGTGACGACGGCCACGACCCGGTCGGGATCGAGCTGGGCGGTCTGGGCCGGGCTGAGGTCCTCGGCGACCACGACGCCGCTCGGGGCGGTGGCCTCCCGGCTCGCCCCGACCAGGGCCGCCAGCACCTCACGGCCGACCGCGTCGAGGTCGCCGGCGCGCTCGGCGAGGTAGGGGTCGTCGATCTGGGCGTAGGCAGCGAGCGCGTCGCGGACCGCGGCCGCCCAGGCCTGCGCCGCGCTCGCGCCCCTCGCGATCGCCGCCCGGGTGGGCTCGAGCAGGTCCGG
>JBKHEJ010000238.1:0-3781 GCA_046540855.1 Nitriliruptoraceae bacterium | reverse complement strand
GGCGAGGAGGACGCCGGCCACCAGGACCGAGACCGCCCGCATCCGGGCGCGCCGACCGTCGGTGCAACGTCGCTTCGTGGGATCGACCACGCTCACACGGGTACCTCGCTCGGTGTCGGAGCCTGCAACGGGCGACCGCAGTGAACCGCCCCGGGGTCGTGCAGCCACACCGGGCGGGCGGTCGTTGCGGCCACCGCACAGCGCGGCGCCAGGTGCACCGGACGGCACCCGACGTGCAGCCGGCACACGCAGGCCCCCGGGTACGCTCCACGGCGGCCACGGAAGGACGTCCGATGCGCGCCACGGGCTCCGACCCGACCTCACCCCCGCCGGCTGCACCCGCGGACGATGCCGAGGACGCTGGGGCGGCGCGGGACGAGCATCGACCGCACCCGGGGGTCGATCGAGGCCGCCGGGTCGGGTGGCTCGCGATCTGGGCGCTGAGCGTCGGCGTGTTCCTGACCTGGCTGCCTGGCCTGGACGCCGGCCTCGGGGACAACCACGAGGGGCGGATCCTCGCCCGGCACGCGCTGAACGTCGCGAACGCCCAGGAGGACGGCCTCCGTGCGAGCGGGTGGCTGAGCGACTGGAGCCCCTACGTCGGAGACGGCGGGGAGCAGACCAGCTACGCCCACCATCCTCCGCTCCTCAACCTCGTCTACTACGCCGCGGGCCAGCTCTCGCCCCTGCCGCTGGACACCACGATGCGGTTGACCTCCTACCTGCTCGGTGTCCTCATGCTGCCCGCAGGCGCGGCGGTGCTGCTGCGGCGGGGGGTCCCCTGGCCAGCCACGCTGCTCGCGACGACCGCCGTCGCGATCACCCCGCTGTTCTGGGTCTACGGGCGCCTCCACGGCAACGTCACCCTGCTGCTCGTGATGGTCCTGCTGCTGGTGCGCGCCGCCGAGGACCGGCCCATCCCGAGCAGCGAGGTGGCCCTGACCGCGGTGGTCTCCCTCGTGGCGATCGTCGCCGGCTACCTCGGCATGGCGATGGCCGCCGTGCTCGGGCTGTGGCTGCTGTGGCGGCGGGGAGTGGACCGGGTCGTGATCGTCATCGGGGTGGCCATGGTCCTCGGGGCCCTCCTCAGCCTGGGGTACGTGATCGGCTCGACGGGGACGGATCGGCTCGGGGAGCAGCTCGCCCGGCGTACCTCCGGCGGTGGCTTCAGCACGGCGGAGTTCCTCGCCCAGCTCGACCGCTGGGCGAGCGCGCTGCTGCCGGGGTGGTGGCGCTGGCTGCTGCTCCCGGCGGCGCTCGTCGCCGGCACGCTCGACCGTCGGACCCGGCCGCTGACCCTCAGCTCGGCCCTGGTCGCCACCGCCTACATCGTCGGGCTCCCCAACGGGTCCTTCATCCACGACTACTGGATCCTGCCCATCCTGCTGCCGGCCTGGTTCGGGAGCGCGGCACTCGCCGCGGCGCTGCTCGGCCGGGCTGACCGCGCCGAGCGACCCACCGCCGCGGCGGTGGTGGCTGTCGCCGGCGTCGTCATCCTGCTGGCCGCCGGGATCACGCACGGCCGGCAGGCAGCGATCGCCGACACCTACCTCCGGATGCCGCAGGCCGCGGGGACCCTGGTCCGCGACGTCGGACCCGCTGCGGACCAGACCGTGGCCTGGCGCACCCGCGGGATCGCCGCGCCACGGTGGCTCAGCCTGTACTGGGACCTGCCGCCTGGCGAGCTCACCGCGGAGGAGCTCGCGGCTGTCCCCGCCGAGGAGCTCATCCTGGTCCGGCGCTCCAGTGCGCCGGAGTGGCTCGGCGAGGAGGACGCGCTCCTCGACGCCGCGGTCGCCGTCCGGGGCGACTACGCCGTGGTGACCGGCGCCGAGGTCCGTCAGCTCGCGGCCGGGCCGAGGTCGACCTCGGCGAAGCGCGCCGCCGCACCGAGCCCGACCACGTCAGGCAGGCCCTCGAAGGTGCGTACCGCCTGGTCCAGGAACCGCTGGTCCGTCGCGTCCCAGGTGTGCCCCGCGAGGTGACGCCTCAGCGCGAAGCCGAACCCGTGGGTCCGGAACACCCGCCCACCGGTGGCCAGGAGACGCGCCTTGAGGTGGTGGTCGACCGCGCGGAGCACCGGCGGGAAGCCCCCGAGCTCCTCCAGGACCGGCCGGGGAGCGAGGTAGGTCCCGCCAGCCAGCCACCGGGCATCCGACCCCGCCCCGGCGGGGTTGCGCCACAGGGTGCGCCGCTGCTCGTGCAGGTACACGAACTCCGAGCCCTTGCCGACCAGGTCCGCACGCGTCTGACGGTGCGCGAGGACGAGATCGAGCAGGTGGTCCGGTCCGTACAGGTCGTCGTCATCCCACTTCGTGACCAGCGGTGCGTTCCCGCGGGCGAGCCCGGCGGTCAGCACGGCACCGAAGGGGACCCGGCCGGGGACGTGGACGACCTCACCGGGGAGGCGGGCGGCCCGCAGTTGCTCGCAGGCGGTGGCGGGATCGCCGACCCCGTGCAGCAGCACGACCACCTCGACCTCGACGTCACGCTGGGCCGCGAGCTGGGCGAGAGCGCTCGGTAGCAGCGCGGGTCGGCGCGTCGCCAGGAGCACATCCAGCGCGGGACGTCGCGGGGGTCGCAGATGGGGCGTCCACGCCGAGGGCGCCTCCCCGCTCCCGCTCCAGACCAGGCGGAGGTCGTGATCCCGCCAGGCAGCGCGGTGCTGCTCGGCTGCAGCCCGGGCCAGGGCGAGGTCATCGTCCCTGAGCGGCCCGGGGTCGAGGGTGACGGCTGCCAGCAGTGCGGCCGACAGCCCGGGAAGCGCCGCCGCCACCTCCCGCGCCGCGACGCACACGATGCCCGAGGCGGTGAGCTGCAGCACGGCGGACGCCAGCAGCACCGGGTCCCCGGCGAGCGGGGGCTCGAGGTGGACGAAGCGGTGGGATCTCGCGAGCCGCAGCAGGCCCGGAAGGTCCGAGGCGACCGGGCCCTCGGTCGGGAGCGCTGCGGTGACGGTGCCAGACGACGCGGCGCGCGCTCCCTGCCCGTCCAGCGCCTGAGCCGCCGCGCCACCGACGGACACCGCCGCAGAGGTGCCCACACCGCTCGGGTTCCCCGCGGCAGCGCCACGCAGGACGAGCTCGGTCGCGGGCGCGGGGAACCGCCGTGGCGTCGGGGTCGCAGCGGCACGGTCGAGCGGGAGCCGACCGATGTCCAGCCGGTCGACGGTGACGATCTCGGTCCCGCGGCGGGTGGACAGCGTCACCTGCAGACCCTCCGGCTCTGCACGCTCGACGACGAGGGCGGGCAGCGGCTGCTCGTCAGGCAGGTCGATGGGCGCACCGTGGAAGGGCAGGGCGCCGCGGAGCAGCTCGGCGATCGGGTCGAGGGTGGCGACGAGGTGGTGGACGCGGGGCCGGTCGTCGTCGGGACGGGTCATCGTCCTGCCCCGGTCCCGGCCTCACCGGCCTCGGTCACGTCGTCGGGCGTGGCCCGCCCGCCCTGCGCGAGCACGCGGTGCAGCCCGAGGATCCGGTGGTCGAGCCGGGCAGCGAGCAGCGAGGTGGCCTCCTCCAGCGCAGCCGCCTGCTCCGCACGCTCCGCGCGCCCGTGCCGCTGGAGGGCGGCCCGCAGCGCGCGCTCATCGATCCCGGCAGCGGGAGCGGGCCCCTCGCGGCGGCCGAGCTCGCGCAGGATCCGCTGCTGCTCCCGGAGCACCACCAGCACGGCGGCGAGCACACCCCCGAGCCCCGCCCAGGCGAGCAGGAACCCGACCGTCGCCCCCCACCCGACGGATCCCGGCAGCGTCACCGCCAGGACCGGGCCGGCGAGCAGGTAG
>JBKHEJ010000237.1:0-3854 GCA_046540855.1 Nitriliruptoraceae bacterium | reverse complement strand
TGGTGGTCAGGGGCGGGATCGAACCGCCGACACCACGATTTTCAGTCGTGTGCTCTACCAACTGAGCTACCTGACCTCGACACCACCGAGGTGGCGTCTCCCGCCGCATGAAGCGGCGCCGGCGCCCCAACGCTCCTCGGTGGTCGTGCACCTCGGAAGGCGGGGCGGAACGGCGACGGCCGGTCCAGGGACCGGCCGCAGGAGCGGACCTGACGGGATTTGAACCCGCGACCTCCACCTTGACAGGGTGGCGAGCACTCCAAACTGCTCCACAGGTCCTTGCAGACTGCTCATCCTACCGCGACACCGGGTGCCGCTCGTAGGCCGCGCGGGACTCGAACCCGCAACCAGCGGATTAAAAGTCCGATGCTCTGCCAGTTGAGCTAGCGGCCCGTGCTGGCGGCTCCGAGTGGAGCAGCGCGGGGAGACTATCCCTCCGCTCGCCTCCTCGCCAACCGGTCCCCGACGAGCCTGGGCGGTGGGCGCAACCCACCGGCCCGGCGGAACCTCGGCGCGATCGACGAGGACGTACCGTGCCCCGTCCGCCCCCGGTCGTCGAGGAGGAGCGTGGCCATGCCGCCGGATGCCGACCCACCCCGATCCCCGGGTGCCGTGAGCGACGGGTTCGCGCTCGTCACCGAGGATCTCGACCGCCACCTCGCTGCTATCCAGCGCCTCCTCGCGGCCGCCGAGGAGGTGGTCGGCGGGCCGGTCGTGGACGAGTCGGAGCAGGAGCGGCTGCGCTCGCTCGCCGCCGGCGCCTGCCGTCCCGCCACCTGGCGGTCGGCCCTGCTGCGCCGGCACGGTGAGGACGTCGCCTACCTCGGGCTCGTGCTGCCCGACGGGACCCGAAGCCGCGCGATCACCGGGGACCTCGCGCTGCGTCGCGGTCGACCCGACCTCGCACAGGTCACAGCCGTCGCGCTCGAGGCGGTGCCGGACCTCGCCCGCGGGGTGCAGGCCGTCACCGCGCAGGTCTGGCTGCGCGCGGTCGGACCCGCCGAGCGGGCCGGCATCGACGCGGCCGGAGGCACCGTCACACGGGAGTTGAGGATCCTCGAACGCCCGCTCCCGGCCGTGGACCCGGCCGGCCGTGATGCGCTCGCTCACCTCCATGCCGCCGGCGGGCGCATCCGCTCGTTCCGGCCCGGCGAGGACGACGTCGAGGTGGTGGCGATCCTCCGCGAGGCGTACGCCGGGACCGCTGACGGTGGGTGGGACCACCACCGCCTCGCCGAGCGCCTCCGCTACGACTGGTTCGATCCCGAGGACCTGCTCGTGGCTGAGGACGGCGATGGCCACCTGCTCGGGCTCCACTGGCTCAAGCATCGGGGCGGCCGGGAGGGGGAGGTCTACAACCTCGCCGTCCACCCGCGTGCGCAGGGTCGCCGGGTCGGGCCGGCGCTGCTGCAGGCCGGTCTGGACCACCTCTCGGGCACCGGCTGCGAGGTGGTCGTGCTGTGGGTCGACGCCGCGAACGAGCGGGCGGTGCGCCTGTACGAGCGGCACGGGTTCACGGTCCGCTCGACGGATGTCGCCGTCGCGATCGACCTCGTGGCCTGAGCGCCCTCGGCGGAGGGTGGGGCGGCCGCTCACGCCTGCGACCGTCCCCGCCGGAACGCTCGCGCGGGACGAGCCCGGCCGGTCAGGAGGCCGTCGCCCGTTCCGAGTCGCCGATGTCCTCCGGTCCGCGGTGGGTGCGCTGGCCGGGCGGGACGAGCTTGTAGCCCACGCCGCGGACGGTCACGATCATCTGCTCGTACTCCGGCCCGAGCTTGGCGCGGAGCCGACGGATGTGGACGTCGACGGTGCGGGAGCCACCGAAGTAGTCGTACCCCCACACCTCCTGGAGGAGCAGCTCCCGGGTGAACACCCGGTTCGGGGCGTTCGCCAGCGCCTTGATCAGCTCGAACTCCTTGTAGGTGAGGTCCAGCGCCTGACCACGCAGCCGCACCTGGTAGCTGTCCTCGTCGACCACCAGGTCGCCGACGTTCGCGGCGCGTTGCGGCGCGTCCGCCTCGGCGCGGTCGCGTGCCAGCCGCAGCCGCGTCTCGAGCTCCGCGGGGGAGGCCTGGGGGAGCAGCCAGTCATCGAAGCCCCAGGTGAGCTTCAGAGCGGCGAGGGCGCCCTCGGGCATGACCAGGATCACCGGCCGTGCGTGCTCGTGCAGGGAGGCGGCCCGGGCCGCACCCGCGGCCCGGCGCAGGTCGGTGGTCGCGTCGACGAGCACGACGTCGGCCCGCGCCAGCGCCTGGAGCGAGGCCGGCTCCGGTGGGGCGTCCTGGACGGTGTGGTCGAGGAACTCGAGCCCCGGGAGCAGGGCAGCGCTGCCGCCGGTCCGCTCCGTCAGCACCAGCAGGTGCACGGGTCTCTCCTCCTGGTCGCCGACCCGCACGCCACGGGCTGCCTGGCTCGGGTACCGCGGCCTTCGCCGTAGCCCGAACACGACCGTGCCCCGGCAGGACGAGGGCACGTCGGTGCGGGCGTCGTCGCCGGGGCTACCGACCAGAGCATGCCAGCCCGGGGCCGGGCCGTCCACCTCGCTGTGCGGGCGGGAGCCAGCAGCCGGCGGGCGCGCCCGGGTCCCGGGGCGGCGACTACGACGGAGCGTGACCGCACCGCTCGCACCCGACAGGTCGCCGGGCGGTGATCGCGGCAGGTCGTGGCTCGACCCTGCGATGGGCCACGGACCTCGTAGGCTCCCGGTCCGCGGGATGGCCACCAGGCCACCGCACCAGCCAGCGGTGCGTGTCGTGGACGGGAGCGTGAGAGCGGTGGAGGTCGTGACGCCCGATACCGCTGACGACGCTGCGGTCGAGGCGGCCCTGGAGAGCCCGACCCGCGCGGGGATCTACCGCCGGCTCCGGCTCGAGGGTCGGCCGGTCTCCGCCCGGGACGTCGCCGCGATGTTCGGGCTGCACCCCAACGTCGCGCGCAGCCACCTCGACGCCCTCGCCGAGGTCGGCCTGCTCGTCACCGGCTCGCGCAAGCAGCCTCGCGGCGGCCGGCCGGCCCGCGTCTACGTCGCGCGCGAGCAGGCCGGCGGCGTGGAGCCCCGCATCCCACCGGGTGGTCAGCTCGCGGTGCACGCGATCGTGCAGCTGATCGCCGGGCTCGCCGAGCACCGCGCGAAGCTCGCGATCCTGGCCGAGGAGCAGGGCCGCAAGCTGGTGTCGGCGATGGCCGGTCGAGCCGCGATCCGTGACCTTCAGGCGGCAGCCGTCGTCGCGACCGAGGCGCTCAGGGCGGCCTTCCCGGAGGTCCGTCTCGCCGAGGTGGAGGACGCTCGCGTGGTCATCGAGGGCTTCGACGCCGGCCTGCGCCTGGTCGGTGAGGTCGATGCGCAGGTCGGTGACGCCCTGACCATCGGGTTCGTCCGCGGCGCGCTCGCGGCCGCCGGGGCGCCGACGCGGGTGTCCGCACGAGGGGGGCGGGCGGTGGCGGTCCTCGACGCGGAGGCGGTGGGGGCCACCCCCGCGCCCGCGGCCTCGGTGGACGTGCGACGGCGCGCCGCGAGCGTGAGCGCGGTGACCATGGCGGTCGTGGTCCGTGCGATGGAGTCGCTCGAACCGGGGGAGCACCTGGAGATCCTCACCGACGGTGAGGGCTCCCCGGCGCTGTACGCACGCTGGGCCGACCGGTCCGGGCACCAGGTGGTCGACGTCGGGCGGATCCGCGACCCGCGCGGTCGGCGTGCCGTGCGCATCCTGCTCCGCAAGGCCACCGGCCGCTGAGCGGGGGCCACCGGACCGACCTCGGCTCTGGAACGTTCCGTGCGTTGCCGTTCCATTTCCGAGGTGGCACGCTCCCACTCCCGGGGGAGGCGCCGGGTATCCGGAACGAGGGACGAGGGA
>JBKHEJ010000236.1:0-3891 GCA_046540855.1 Nitriliruptoraceae bacterium | reverse complement strand
GCACCGGGCCCTCCTCGACCCCCTGCGTGAACAGCCGTTCCTCGTCGCTCGCGGGCTGCGGCCCGGGGGCATCGCCTGCGGGCTTCGGCCCGGGGGCGTCGCCTGCGGGCTGCACGGCGGCGGCGTGTGGCGGTGGCGGAGCGCTCTCGCGGATGGCCTGGTCCCGCTCACGCCGCGCCAACTCCTCCGCCTCACGCCGCGCCAACTCCTCGGCCTCACGCCACGCCAACTCCTCCGCCTCACGCCGCGCCAACTCCTCAGCCTGACGCCGCGCCAAGTCCTCGGCCTCACGCCGCGCCGCCTCCTCGGCCTGTGCCACGATCCGACGGGCCGCCTGCTGGGCAGCGGTCGGCTCAGGCGCTGGCGCTGGTGGCGCAGGTGGCGCCGGCGGCGGAGGGTCGAACACCTGTGCCACGACCTCCCGCGCACGCCGCGCGATGTGCTCGGGTGGAGCGGAGACCGCGCTCGATGTGCCTGCTGGGTCCGTCCCCCCCGCGGCTGGGTCCGTCGCGCCAGCGCCCGTGCCGGTCACGGGGTCGGGTTCGGGGGTACCGCCGGAGCCGAACACCTCGTCGATGATGCGGCGGGCGCGCTGCCTGCTGTCGTCCGACATCGTCTCCTCCGCGGGCGGGCCCCCGCCGACCAGCGCGACGAGCGTGCGGCGCGCGGCACAGCCACCAGGACCAGGTCCAGGATGCGGACGGTACGCCGTCGCGGCAGCGTTGGGGTTGAGCCACGACGTCCCGTGCCGCGCTCGGTAGCGTTGCGGGCATGTGCGGACGCTTCCTGCTCACCTCGAGCCTCGACGACCTCGTCGCCGAACTGCACGTGGACGAGGTCGCGACCGAGCCCCTCCCGCCGCGCTACAACGTGGCGCCGTCGACCGAGATCTACGCCGCGATCGATCGGGAGGGCTCGCGGCGGCTCGGCCGGTTGCGGTGGGGGTTCCTGCCCTCCTGGGCGAGGTCGGAACGTGGGGGCCGGCAGCCGATCAACGCCCGGATCGAGACGGTCGCGACCTCACGGATGTTCGCCCGCAGCTTCGCCCACCGGCGCTGCCTGATCCCGGCGGACGGCTTCTACGAGTGGCAGGAGCGCGAGGACGGTCCGAAACGACCCTTCCACCTCGCGGCGGAGGATGGACGGCCGCTGGTGCTGGCGGGGATCTGGACCTCGTGGCGGGACCCGGAGGATCCCGACCGGGAACCGGTGTTCAGCACCGCGATCGTCACCACCGAGGCGCGCGGAGCCATCGCCGAACTGCACCACCGCATGCCGGTGATCCTGCCGGAGCGCCTGTGGGACGACTGGGCGGGCACCGCGGCGGAGGACGCCCCGCACCTGCTCGACGCGGTCGCCGCGCTCGACGCGCCCGAGCTCCAGGCCACCCCGATCGGGACCGGTGTCAACGACGTCCGCAACGATGGTCCGGAGCTGCTCGAGCCCGTCGGCGAGCGCTGAGCCGGCACGCCCCTTCGGATCCCGAACGGCGGTGCCTCAGGGCGTGTCCACCCGGTCCCGGTCCGCTCGCCGTGGCCGGTGCGCGAGCTGCCAGCGCACCTCGTGCGCGAGACGCCCGGCGTCGTGCAGCCGGGCCGCCGCCCCGAGCCCGCGCAGCGCCGGACCGCCGAGGTGGACCCCGGCAGGGACCTGGTCGAGCTGGTGGACGAGCCGGTCCAGCCGAGCCCCGTGACCCACGGTGCGCAGCGGGACGACCCAGCGGCGCACCGATCGATGCGGGGCCGGGCGGCGGATCCGAAGCGCTCGCCGCACCTCGGCATCGACCACGTGCAGGAGGCGCTCCTCGTCGCTCTCGGCCGTCACCGTCGCCGCGACGTCCGGTCGCAGGACCGCACGGGTCCGGACCGTCCCAGGGACCGGCCCACCAGCCTCACCGGTGTGGTGATCCAGCCAGGCGGTGTGGCGTCGCGCGCGTGGCGGGACGAGCAGGACTCCCCGCTCGGCTCCGGGCGGGACCGAGGCAGCGTCGTGGTCGAGCGTGACCTCGACCAGCGTCCGGTGCCCGATCCCGTGCAGCTCCCGGGCGACGCCGGGGTAGGCCCCGGCGAGCAGCCGCACCGCCTCGGTCGCCGAGGTGGTGACCACGACCGCGTCGACCTCGAGGACCCGGCCGGGCAGGTGCACCACGGGTCCGTGGGCGTCGTGCCCGATCGACACCGCGGGCGCGGTCCAGCGACGTGGCTCGATGCTTCCGTGCAGGCGGTGCACGAGTGCCGCCCACCCCGCGGGGACCTCGAGCACGCCGCAGCCCGCGAGGACGGCCGGTGCCGTCGCGGGACGCAGGGTGGCGGGTGGGCGGTGCCGTTCGGCCCACAGCTCCGGCAGCTCGCAGGCGGCGGAGAGCTCCTCCGGGGTGCCCCCCGCCGTCGCGGCGAGGTAGGGCGCCACGAGGCGCTCGCGCACCTCGACCCCGAAGCAGGTGTCGACCAGGTCGGCGGCGCTGCGGTCGCCGGGCGCGACGTGGCGGCGGCACCGGAGCGCACCGGTCGCCAGGGTCGCGAGCCCGAGGGGGCTGAGGACCCGGCTGGTCGCGACACCGCTGAGCGGGAGCGGCAGCGTCGTCAACGGACCGGCCGGGACCGTGCGGAGGTGGTCGTCGATCCACACGCGGACGGGACCGGTGGGCTGCCACCATGCCGCCGCTGGACCGAGCCCGAGGGCCGCGCACCCTTCGGTCGCGAGCCGTGCCGCCTCGGCGTCGAAGCGCGCCGGCAGGTCGAGCGGCCCGTCGGCGCGCACCGGGTCGCTCCCGTCCACCGCGGCGGGGACCGGCACAACCTCGACGTCCGCATCGAGGTGGTGGGCCACCAGCAGGGCGGTCAGGCCGGACCCGATGACCGCGACGCGGGGTCGGCTCACGGTCGCTGGTCGGGGTCGTCGCCGTCCGCGCCGGACGGGCCGGGGCCGGGAGCGGGGTCGTCCGGCTCGTCCAGCAGGTCGGCGAGGGCGTCGTCACCGTCCTCCTCGTAGCCGAGCACGGTGCCGACGACCTCGGCGAGCAGGTCCAGGAGCGCGGCGCGCCCGAGGTCGATGCTGGTCAGCCGGCAGCCGAGCTCACGCGCGACCTCGTCCAGCTCACGGTCCGCCGGCGTGAGGGGCGCGACCGGGCACTCGACGATGTCGCGCTGCCCGTGCGCCTCGACCAGGGAGCGGAGCGCGTCGACGGCCGTCGGCGCTCGCGTCGTCCCGCGCCAGGCCACCGAGCGCGACGGGAGCTGGACACGTCCGGCGACCGCCTCGGCGACCTCACGGAGGAACAGCACGTCCCCCGGCTCGGTCTCCGGACCGGGATCGGGCGCTGTCAGCAGCACGTGCGCCCCCCGGCGGGCGCCAGGCGCCACGGAGGCTGCGAGCAGCTCGGCGAGCGCGGGCAGCGCGTGCCAGGACACCACGCCGGTGTAGGCCGGCAGGGTGGCCGAGCCCTCGGCGTGCAGCTCGACCTCGGTGGGCCACGGCACCGCGGCCAGCCCGATGACCAGCTCCGCGCTCCCGCCGAGCTCGGCCGCGACCGCGAGGTGGTCGGTGGGGGTGGTCGCGACCACGGGCAGTCCGGTGCGCTCGGCGAGCGGGGCGGCGAGGTGCTCGCCACCGAGGAGGGCGACGGCGTAGCCGGGCATGTGGGCCTCCGGGGACGGCGCGAGGTGACGACGGTAGCGGCGGTGGGCGTCCGGGCGGTCGGCGCAGGAAGCGCAGGACGCGGCGTCGGTGGGGTGCGTGGGACGCCGCCAGCGAGGAGCCGTGATGCCCCTGCTCCCGAGGTCCGTGAGCTCGCCTCCGGCCGAACTCCGCGACCCTGACCACGCTGCTCGCCCACGGGCAGCACGACGACCCCTACCGCTACGTCGAGGTCCGTGGCGGGCTCATCGAGAC
>JBKHEJ010000235.1:0-3918 GCA_046540855.1 Nitriliruptoraceae bacterium | reverse complement strand
ACCCGCACCTCGTCCACCCCCAGCTCCACCGCCTGTCGGAGCACCTCGTCGAGCTTGCGGGCCTTCGGGAGCGCCTGCGCGAGCACGAGACGGGGGTGGCGAGGACGGCGACGTTGCGGGGGCGCATCGAGCCGGAGCCCGTCGGCGGTGAGGCTCGCGCGCGCCTCACGTCCCTGGCCGTCGGCGACCACCACGGCGGCGCCGTCGCGCAGCCGCAGCACGCGCTGCAGGTGGTGGGAGGTGGTCGGCGGCAGCGGGACCGTGGTCCCCTCGCCGGCGCCCTCGAGCGTGACGTCGAGGTGGAGGTAGGGGGTGAGGCTCACCGCTGGAAGGCGTCCCGCAGCCGCGAGAAGCGCCCGCGCGAGCGTGGCGCCAGTTCCTCCCCGCGGACGGTCGCGAACCGCTCCAGCAGCTCGCGCTGCTCGGCGTCGAGGCCGGTCGGGACCTCGACCCGCACGACGAGGTGCAGGTCGCCGCGGCGCCCCCCGCCGCGCACGGGCAGCCCGGCCCGCTTGACCGTGAGCACGTCCCCTGGCTGGGTGCCGGCGGGGACCGGTACCTCGACGTCCTCACCGTCCAGGGTGGGGACCGTCAGCGTGCCGCCCAGCGCGGCCTGGGTCATCGGCACGCTCGCCTCGGCGGCGACGTCACGCCCGTCCCGCTCGAACAGCTCGTGCGGCGTGACCCGGATCTGGACGTAGAGGTCCCCGGCGGGAGCGCCGTGCCGCCCGGCCTCGCCCTCGCCACGCACCGGGATGCGATCCCCGTCCTCGAGTCCGGCCGGGATGTCGACCCGCAGCGTCCGCGTCGTGGCCCGCCGACCCTCCCCGCGGCAGTCCGGGCAGGGATCCCCCACCGTGCGACCGGTGCCCTGGCAGGCACCGCAGGGCGCGGCCGTGGCGAGCTGGCCGAAGGCGGTGCGCACGACCCGCTGGACCTGCCCGGCCCCACCGCAGGCGGAGCAGGTGGTGGGGCCGGAACCGTCGCGCGCGCCGGAGCCGTCGCAGGTCTCGCACGCCCGCGCGACCTCCACCTCGACGTCGCGGGCGACGCCGGTCACGACCTCCTCGAGGGTCAGCTCCACGACGACGAGCACGTCCCGACCGGGCTGCTGCCGGCGTGCGCGGCCGCCCGAGGAGCGGAAGCCTGCGGACTGCCCGAAGAAGGCGTCGATGACGTCGTCGATGCCGCCGAAGCCGGCCGCGCCGAAGCCGAAGGGGTCCTGGCTGCGCCCGTTGGACGTCCCGTCGTCGCCGAACCGGTCGTAGCGGGCGCGCCTCTGGGGATCGGAGAGCACCTGGTAGGCGTGCGTGATCGCCTTGAAGGCCTCCTCGTCACCACCGGCGTCGGGGTGGTGCTCGCGGGCCTTGCGGCGGTAGGCGCGCTTGACCTGCTCCGCATCGGCGTCGCGTGGCAGGTCGAGGAGCTCGTACAGGTCGGACACGGTGCCTCGCAGCGGTCGGAGAGGGGTCAGGTGGGAGGGTCAGCTGGTGTGGTCAGGTGGTACGGGTGCGCGGGAGCGAGCGGACGGGGTCGGGTGGGCCGCGTCCCGATCCGGCCGGTCAGCGGGACAGGTCGCTGAGGGTCGCCTGGAGCTGGTCGGCGACGGCGCGGACGGTGGCCAGCACCGCGGCGTAGTCCATGCGGGTGGGTCCGAGCACCCCGAGCGAGCCGGCGGTGACCAGCCGGTAGCGCTGCGCGACCAGCGAGGCAGCCCGCAGGTCCTCGACCTCGTTCTCCTCACCGATGCGGACGGTGGGCCGGTCATCCGCGGTCGCGTCCGCCAGCATGCGCGCGAGCATCGCCCGCTGCTCGAGCAGCTGCAGCAGCCGGGTCAGGTTCTGGCGCTCCAAGGTCTCGTCCCCGGCCAGCGAGGCCTGACCACCGACGAAGACGTGGTGCAGGGTGTCCTCGGCGAGCTCCCGAGCGGTCGCGTCCGCGACGGCGCGCAGCACCTCGCGCAGTTCCGCGGGTGCATCGTCGGCCAGCCGGGTCAGGGTGTCGTGCACCTCCCCGAGCCGGCGGCCGCGGACGTGCTCACCGAGCACGACGCGGACCCGGTCGAGGTCGGCCTCGGTCACCTCGGGGGGCAGCTCCACGGCGCGCTTCTCGACCCGGCCCGTGTCCGCCACGAGCAGCAGCAGCGCGGAACCCGGGGTGAGGGCGACCAGCTCGCACAGCTTCAGCCGCGCGGCGTCGACCGCGGGCGCGATCACCAGCGACACCAGGCGGGTGAGCTGGCTCAGCACCGTCGAGGTGCGCGCGAGCAGGTCCTCGACGTCGCTGGCACCGCCGAGCAGCTCCTGCACGAGCTCGCGCCGCGGCCCGTCGAGATCGGGATCCGTGCGCAGGTCGTCCACGAAGCGGCGGTACCCCTTGTCGGTCGGCACCCGCCCCGCGGAGGTGTGTGGCTGCTGGATGTAGCCGAGGGTCTCCAGCGCCGCCATCTCGTTGCGGACCGTGGCCGCCGAGACCTCCAGCCCGGCGACCTCGACGACCCGCTTCGAGCCGACCGGCTCGCCCCGCGAGACGTACTCGGTGACGATCGCGTGCAGGACGGTGCGCTTGCGCTCGTCGAGCTCCTCCGTCTCGCTCGTCGCGCTCTCCGTGGCCGCTCGCGCGGTGGCCACCGCCCCCGAGGCGTCGGCGCCGCCGGGTGTGGGCGCCACGTCGACCTCGAGGTGGAGGGCGGCGCCGTGGGCGACGGCGGTGCGGACCTCGGCGGACGACGGGGTCGGGGTCGCAGCCATGGCACACCTCCTCGCGCGGGACAGCAGGGGCAGGGTACCGGCTGGCACTCGCCAGCCACGGCTGCCAACCCGCCGCTGGCGCGGTCGGCGCGGCTCGGGTGGCCAGCGCGGAACGGACAGGGCCGCGCGGTCGCGAACCCTGCTCGCGGCCATCACCCTGTGGGCGTCGGTGGAAGGAGCCTCGTGGCGCGACGCCCGAGCGCACGACTCGGCGGCGCGGGCCTGCTCGCGCTGGCGGCGACCTACGGGATCGGCCGGCTCGCCTACGGGCTGTTCGTGCCGGCGTTCCGGCAGGAGTTCGACCTCGCGGTGGACGTGGTCGGGCTCTACGCGAGCGCGGCCCAGGCGGGGTACCTGGTGGCGGCCGTGGCGACCGGTCTGGTCGCCGCCCGTCTCGGCCCGCGCGCACCGGTGGTGGCGGGGTGCGTGACGCTCTCGCTCGCCGCGGTCACGGTCGCCCTGGCGCCCGGCGCGGGCGTGCTGGCCGTGGGGCTCGTCGCGGCAGGCGTCAGCGCCGGGGGTACCTGGGCCCCCTTCTCCGACGCCGTCGCCGAAGCGGTCCCGGACGGGGGTCGTCGTCACGCGCTCGCGCTCGTCAACGCCGGTGCTCCAGCGGGGTTGCTGGTGGCGAGCCTGGCCGTGCTCGCCACCGGGAGCCGCTGGCGGCTCGCGTGGTGGGGGTTCGCCGCCCTCGGGCTGGTCGCGGCCGTGGCCGCCTGGAGGGTCCTGCCGACCGGATCGGCGACCAGCCGCGGGCAGCAGGGCCGACCGTCGCCGCGCTGGTTCGTCGGTCCCCGCTCGGCGCGGTTGTTCGCCGTCGCGGTCGGACTGTCACTGACCTGCGGGGCCTTCCTCGCGCACGCTCCCGATACGGCGGTCCAGGCGGGGCTCGGCGCCTGGATCGGACCCGCGATGTGGGCCGTCCTCGGGTTCGCCGGGGCCGGACTGGGAAGCCTCGGGGGACGTCTCGCCGAGCGTCTCGGGCTCCGGATGCCCCTCGCGGCCACCCTGGTGCTGGTCGCGGCGGCGAGCCTGCTCCTGCTCGCCGCGCCCGGTCGCGCCCCTCTCGTGCTAGCTGCGGCCGCGCTGTTCGGGACCGGCTACACCACCGCGTACGCCCTGCTCGTGATGTGGAGCCAGGAGGTGTTCGCCGACCACCCGACGAGCG
>JBKHEJ010000234.1:0-3946 GCA_046540855.1 Nitriliruptoraceae bacterium | reverse complement strand
CGCTACAGCAGCGGGAGCCCGCCCTCGGGGCCGGCGCGCTTGGGGTCGAAGGTCGCGAAGACGTCCCCGTTGGCGGGCAGGGCATCGACCGCGTGCTGCAGCGGGTGGAGGAACGGCAGCGCCGTCGGGTCGAGCTGCTCCGCCCGGGCGAACTCCTCGAGCGTCCCGTCGGCGGCGAACCGGGCACCGGTGAGGTGGGGCGCGTGCCGGCGCGCGCCGAAGACGACCACCACCGCGTCCTCCCCGCCGATCTCCGCCTCGGCCACGAACCCCCAGCAGGGCACGCCGGGGGCGCTGATGTGGTCGGCCGCGAGCTGCGCGAGCACGGCGTGGCGGGCTGCATCCTCGGCCGGGAGCTCCGGCAGGGTCAGCAGTTGGGTGCGGTGGGGACCCGGCAGGACGATGGTCGGCGGCAGGGGCCGCCCACGGGTGCGCGCGAGGTCCAGCGCGGCCTCCTGGCAGATGAACCGCAGCTCCTCGAACTGCACGGACGCCTCCCGGGTCGTCGGGGCCGGCCCGGGAGGCTAGCGGTGCTCAGACCGAGGTCGTGGCGCCGAGAGAGGCGGAGCTGACGGTCCGGGCGAACTTGGCCAGGACCCCGCGCGTGTAGCGCGGTGGCAGCGGCTCCCACCCCTCGCGCCGGGCCGCGAGCTCGGCCTCGTCGACCAGCAGGTCCATGCTCCGGTTCGGGACGTCGATGCGGATGCGGTCGCCGTCACGGACCAGGGCGATGGGGCCCCCCTCGGTGGCTTCGGGGGCCACGTGGCCGATCGAGAAGCCGTGCGTGGCCCCGGAGAACCGGCCGTCGGTCAGCAACGCCACCGTGCCGCCGAGCCCCGCACCCTTCACCGCGGAGGTCACCGCCAGCATCTCGCGCATGCCAGGACCGCCCTTGGGCCCCTCGTAGCGGATGACGATGACGTCGCCGTCCACGATCTGCCCCGTCAGGACCGCCTCCATGGCGCCCTGCTCGCCATCGAACACCCGGGCCGGGCCCTCGAAGGTCAGCTGGTCATCGGTGAGGCCGGCGATCTTGACGACCGCGCCGTCGGGGGCGAGCGAGCCGCGCAGGATCGCGATGCCGCCGTCGACGTGGATCGGGCGATCGACGGGGTGCACCACCTCGCCGTCGGGCGCGGGGACCTCGAGCGCCTCGAGCTCCTCTGCGATGGTCCGACCGGTGATGGTGAGGGCGTCCCCGTGCAGCAGGTCGGCGTCGAGCAGGGCCTTGAGCACGACGGGCACGCCGCCGATGCGGTCGACGTCGTTCATGACGTAGCGGCCGCCCGGCTTGGTGTCGGCGATGTGCGGTACGCGCCGGCCGATGCGATCGAAGTCGTCGAGGCTGAGCTCCACCTCGGCCTCGCGGGCGATCGCCATCAGGTGCAGCACGGCGTTGGTGGAGCCGCCCACGGCCATGACCACCGCGATGGCGTTCTCGAGCGCCTGGCGGGTGACGATGTCGCGCGCGGTGATGCCGCGCTGGAGCATGGCCACCACCGCCGCCCCGGAGCGCCGGGCGTACCCGTCCCGGCGGGGGTCGGGCGCCGGCGCCGAGGAGGACCCGGGCAGGGCGAGGCCGAGCGCCTCGATGGCCGAGGCCATGGTGTTGGCGGTGAACATGCCGCCACAGGACCCCTCGCCGGGGCAGGCCGCGCGCTCGATGGCCCCGAGCTGCTCGTCATCGATCGTGCCACGGCTGCGAGCGCCGACCGCCTCGAACACGTCCTGGATCGTGATGTCCTGCCCGTCGTGGTGGCCCGGCAGGGTCGAGCCGCCGTACAGGAAGGCGCTGGCGACGTCGAGGCGCACGGCCGCCATGGCCATGCCCGGCAGCGACTTGTCGCAGCCGGCGAAGGTGACCATGCCGTCGAGCCGCTCGGCGTGCATGACGGTCTCGACCGAGTCGACGATGACCTCGCGGGAGACCAGCGAGGCGCGCATGCCCTCGTGACCCATCGCGATGCCGTCGGAGATCGCGATCGTGTTGAACTCGATCGGGAACCCCCCAGCCTCGCGCACACCCTCCTTGGCCTGCTTCGCGAGCCGGTCCAGCGGCAGGTTGCAGGGCGTCACCTCGTTCCAGGAGGAGGCGACCGCGACCTGGGGCTTGGACCAGTCCTCGTCGCCCATGCCGATGGCCCGCAGCATCGCGCGCGCCGGTGCGCGCTCGAAGCCGTCGGTGACGTCGCGGCTGCGGGGCTTGGGATCGGGGGTCGGCCTGCTCATCGCGCGGAGCTCCTCGGTGCGTCGGCTACGGGCCGCATCTGACCACACCAGCTCGCCGCCGTCGAGCCGGTGCGGGCCGGGAGGTGGGCGGGACGCCATCGGGCGCTACGGTCCCGCCGTGCCACCGGTGATAGGACGTGGTCCGCGAGCAGTGGGGGAGGACGTGGGATCTTCGAAAGGCGAGGCGGTGGACGCGCCGGCGAGCAGCACGGCAGCCGCTACGGCCTTGGCGCGGCTGCGGGCCGGGGAGACGCTCGGTGCGAGCGAGCTCGCCGAGTGGTTGACGATCGACGCGGACCGCTTCGCCACGGGCACGCTCGGCCTGCGGTGGGACCGGATCTCGCTGAGCGAGGTGGCCGGCCACCTCGACATCGACGAGCGGCACCGGCAGCCCTACGGCATCGTGCACGGCGGGGTGTGGTGCGCGGTGGTCGAGTCCCTGGCGTCGGTGGCGGCCGCCCTGCAGGTCGCGGACAGCGGGCGCGTCGTCGTCGGCGTGAGCAACAGCACCGACTTCCTGCGCAGCCACCGCGAGGGCCGGGTCGAGGCGGTCGCGACGCCGGTGCACGTGGGACGCTCCCAGCAGGTGTGGCAGGTGTGGCTCACGCGCAGCGAGGATGGCAAGGCGATCGCGCGGGGGCAGGTCCGCCTCGCCAACATCGCGCCCGCGACGGTGGGGGCTCACCCGGAGGGCACCGCCGGATGAAGCTCGACGAGATGACCTACGGCCAGCCGCTGGCCACCACCGCCGCGTCGGTGCGCGCCGCCCGCGAGCGCGGCTACGACGGGTGGTTCGTGTCGGAGACCACCCACGACCCGTTCCTCGCCGCGGCGGTGGCGGGGCAGGTCTCCGGGCCCATGCAGGTCGGCACCGCCATCGCGGTCGCCTTCCCGCGCAGCCCGATGCACGTCGCCTACGCCGCCCACGACCTCCAGGCCCTGACCGGTGGCCGCTTCGTGCTCGGCCTCGGCTCGCAGATCAAGCCGCACATCGAGAAGCGCTTCTCCACCGAGTGGTCGAAGCCGGCGGCCCGCATGCGCGAGTACGTGCTGGCGCTGAGGGCCATCTGGGCGGCGTGGCGGAGCGGGGAGCCGCTCGCCTTCCGCGGCGAGTTCTACCGCCACACCCTCATGACCCCCTTCTTCACCCCCGAGGACCACGGCCACGGTGACCCGGCCGTCTGGCTCGCGGCGGTCGGCCCGCTCATGACGCGTGTGACCGGCGAGGTGGCGGACGGGCTGCTCGCGCACGGCTTCACCACCGCTCGCTACCTCGCGGAGGTCACGCTGCCCAACCTCGTCGAGGCCGCGGCCGAGGCCGGTCGCAGCCGCGCCGACCTCGAGGTCGTGCTGCCGGTGTTCGTCGTCACCGGCTCCAGCGCGGAGCAGCGCGCCGCCAGCGAGGCCATGGTCCGCGGACAGCTCGCCTTCTACGGCTCCACGCCCGCCTACCGCGCCGTGCTCGAGCTGCACGGCTGGGGTGCGCTGCACGAGCAGCTGCACGCCGCCTCGGTCAGCGACCGCTGGGCCGAGATGCCGGCGATGATCCCCACCGAGGTGCTGGAGACCTTCGCCGTGGTCGCCGAGCCCGACGAGCTCGGTGCGGCGGTGCGGGCGCGCTACGCGGGGCTGGCCGACCGGGTCAGCCTCTCCAGCGCACCGCTCACCGACGAGCAGTTCGCGAAGATGGCCTCCGAGGGCGGCCTGAGCGCGGATC
>JBKHEJ010000233.1:0-3960 GCA_046540855.1 Nitriliruptoraceae bacterium | reverse complement strand
TCCTGAGGTAGCCGCGGTAGTCGGTCACGAAGGCCGTGGTGGCCTCGTCCGCGGCGATGAGCCGGTCGAGGTCGCGCTGGACCGCCTCGAGGTCGTCGAAGGAGCGGGCGACCTGCTCGATGAGATCCTCGTCCAGCGGCCGCAGCCCGCGGCTGAGGGTCTCCGACAGCGACCGCGGGTCGAGGTCCTTGGCCAGCATGGGCCGGCGCAGGGTGAGGACGAGGTCGAGCATCGCCTCGTAGCGCTCCGGACCCAGGCCGAACAGCACCTCATCCACACGGCGACGATGCTCGCTGGCACGCTCCAGCACCACCCCGTCACCGAGGGCGGCCGCCAGCGCCTTCTTCGTGCGCGGGCGACCGTCCGGGTCCACGAGCACCAGGTCCTCACCGACCCGTCCGTCCGCGACGAAGAACCAGGACCGCGGGCTCGGGCGGTGCCGTTGCGCCTGCAGCCCCACACCGACGGTGACGAAGCGCATCGCCTGGTCGGGCCCGCTCGGCTGGGCGAACTCCAGCCACGCGTACCCGTGGCCGACATCGCCGCCGCGCCAGAGCAGGTTCGCCTTCATGGTCCGGTTCTCGCCCGAGAAGGGGTCGAGACGGCGCGGGTCGAGCCGGCCGTCGAGCACGAAGGGGAACAGCACCTCCAGCGCCTTGGTCTTACCGGAGCCGTTCGCCCCGCGCAGTACCAGGCGCCCGTCCGCGAAGGCGAAGGCGGCGTCGCCGTAGTCCCACAGCCCGATGACCCCCGCTCGGGTCGGACGGAAGCGCGTCGCGACGGTCATCGGGGCTCCTGCTCGGCACCTCGGGCGGCGGCGTGGTCGTCGGCGAACCCGTCGAGGAGCGAGCCCTGTGCCGGTGAAGGCGGCGCCACCTCGACGACGAGGTCGCGGTAGCGGGCCAGCGCGGGACGGGCCACGACCCCGCCCGGGACCGCACGCACGAGGTCGAAGCTGGCGAGCACCTCGAGCGCCGCGGTGGTGAGCGCCGGTGGATCGTCGCGCAAGGCGGCAGCGAAGCGCTGCCCGTGCGTGGCACACAGCCCCTCGACCCGGTCCTCCAGCCACGACCGCGTGAACAGCGGCCCCGGTGGTCGCTCCCGGGGCCCCGGATCCGACGGAGACGGTCCGTCGACCGGCAGCTCACCCCACGAGGAGGGGTCGCCCACCACGCTCGGCGGCACCGGTCGCGCCGCGTCGAGCCGCTCGCACGCCGCGGAGGTGCGCTCCTCGGCGTGCGGCACGGTGGCCGCCGCCACCTCGGTCCCATACCCGGCACCGACCGCGGTGGTCATGGCATCGGCCAGCAGCAGCGCCACCTGGGCCGCGGTCCCCCCGCTGGGGAAGCGCCGATCGCTGAAGCCGCCGGTCGCGTCGATCAGCGCACTGCCCTCCGCGCGGCGCTCGAGCTGCCCGCCGGTCAGCCGACCGAGGGCATCCGCGAGGACGCGACCCTGCTGGATGAGGTAGGCGCGGGCCGCATCGTCGAGGTCGTCGAGGTAGACGACGGGGTGCTCGAGCAGCAGCCGCACCAGCCGACGCCGGGTCGCCGCACGCCGTGCTGCGGTGGAGGTGTCCGCGCTGTCGCTGCGACCGTCGCTGGACAGCAGGGAGCGGACCGACGGCACGTGCTGGAGCACCCGGGGTGGCACGGCGACCAGATGGAGCACGTCCCGGTCGAGGTCGTAGAGCGCCTCGCCGGCCTCCGGATCGCGGACCCACTCGATCGCCGAGACCTCGACCTCCCGCAGACCGCCGAGCTCGAGCAGGTGGCGGACGACGTCCACGAAGGCGAGCCGGTGGCGGTACTGGTCGGGGTCGAACCCGAGCCCGTCGATCTCCGCGGCACGACGCTTGAGCGCGTCGGCGAGCTCGGTGAGCGTGACCTGCGTGCCGGCGCGCCCGAGGGCCGCGAGGACCAGGGCGAGGTAGGCGTACCGGCGGCGGTCGAAGGGTGCGCGATCGCGTCGGCGCACGATGCGCTGGGTGTCGTCGACGCGGTCGACGGGCCGCAGCAGGCGGGCGCAGGTGGCGGCCAGCTCGAGCCGGTAGCCGGCCAGGGCACCGAGGTCCTCCGCCAGCTGGTCGGAGAACCGCCGGACCAGGGCCAGCGCGGCCCGGTCGGGGAAGGTCGTGGTCACGAGCGGGTGGAGCAGCAGCAGCCGGACCGCCCGCTGGTAGTCGGCGAGGTCGGTGTCGCGGACCTGTGCGGCGATCACCGTGACACCTCCTCGATCTCCAGCCGGACCTTCGGCAGCGTGAGCACCCCGACGCGGGTGCGGACCCGTGAGCCGACCGGGTCCGGCCGGAGCCGCAGCCGGATCCCGACCTCGCTGCTGTCGGCGCGGATCCGCCCGGAGGTGACGGTGCGGGTCTGGAGCGCACGGTCGAGCAGGCGCAGCAGCAGCGCCACCTCCTGGTCGATGAGGACACGGTCGTGCAGCGGGGCGTCGAGGAGGCTGCGGGCGGCCTCGGCCTGGGCGGCACGCTGTGCGAGCTGGCGTCGACGCCCGTACGCGCGGGCGAGCCGATCGTCGGGCAGCGGGGCCGGACGGCCGGGGCTCGGGGCCCGCCCATGCTCCCGCAGGGTCGTGGAGACCGGGACCGGCGGGGCCTGCCACCAGCTGCGGTCCGCCCGGGTGGCTTCCGGATCATCCGCGGCGATGGCGAGGTGGCGCGCCGAACGGACCCCCGCGGCGAGCGACCACAGCGCGGCCGCGTCGGTGTCGGACGGCGCTGCCCAGCACCACGCGGCGAGCTCGCGCAGCTGCGCGTCCCGGCTGACCCCGGACCGTCGCGCCTCGGTCACCTGCCGCAGCAGCGCGGCCAGGTCCGCGATCGCCGAGGTGGTGCGCGCGTCCAAGCGATCGATGGTGGCGCGGTCGTCGGGACCGCCGACGAACCAGGCCACGATCCCGTCCCAGTGCTCACGCCACCGGGCCGCCCGCTCGACGGGGGTGGCGAAGGGGGAGGGATCGGCCTGCGCCGCGAGCTCGGCCAGCGCGTCCTCGCCGCTGCGCCGCACGTCCTCCACCGCGGCACCGATCAGCGGCCCGTAGCGCGCCAGCTCGGCGTGGAAGGTCCGGAGGTGGTCGAGCAGGAGGTCCTTGTGCCGCAGGAAGGTCTCCGGGCGGGCATCCTCGGTCCGAGCCAGCTCCCCGATCACGAGGTAGAACCGCGCGGCCCGGTCCGCGAGGTCGGTGAGCACCCCGTGCAACCGATCGAGCAGGCGGTGCACCGCGACCGGGTCAGCGGCGAGGTTCGCCTCCTTGAGCGCCGCGAGGTCCTCCAGGATCGTGCCGAGGGCGATCGCCTTGAGCTGGGCCTCGTCCGGCCTGGCAGCGATCACCCGTTCGACGGCGTTGTGGGCGAGGAAGCCGAGCTCGGTGAGCTGGTAGACCGAGGCGCGGCGTCGGTACTCGGCGATGCTGGCGACACGGCCGCTGTCCTGGCTGCGGTCGAGCACCCCCCAGTCCACGAGCGCGTCGAGGCTGCCGATCAGATCGCTCGCCTGCGGGACGGCTGGATCGGCCTCGGCGAGCTCCGTCATCGCCGCCTGGATCTGGGCGGTCGTGAGCCGGACCTCGTAGGCACGGCGTGCGCGGTCGAACACCCGCAGCAGCCACAGGTAGAGCTGCCGGTCCGGTCCGCTGAGCCACGCGAACAGCCGCAGCCGGTGATCGAGCGTGTGGGCCGCGAGCACGTCACCTGCTGACGGCAGCACCGGCTGGGCGTCGTCCGAGGTGGGAAGGGGCTCCAACGGCACGGCTCCGATCGTGACACGAGCTGAGGTCGCGTGCCCGCAGCGTAGGGAGCGTGTGGGACACGACACCACGGCGCGGTCCCGGATACGACGACGATCCGACCGCGGCCGCTGGCCCGTGGCTGACGGTCCGCGGAGGACGGCTCACCGGGTCGCGGCGCGCTGGTAGCGGCGCACCGACAGCGGCACGAACACC
>JBKHEJ010000232.1:0-3960 GCA_046540855.1 Nitriliruptoraceae bacterium | reverse complement strand
CGATCGTCCCGATGTTCATGTGCGGCTTCGTCCGCTCGAACTTCTCCTTGGCCATCGCGTGGTGCTCCTCGTGAGTCGACGTCATCGGGTGGCGGGGCCGTGGCGGACCCGGGGGTCGACCGGCCATCGCGGAGGGCGATGTCGCCGGCGTGCACCCCACCCGGGGGTACCGGCGCTCACGCTGGTCGACGGGCGCCGGGGGTGCTGCAGAGGGAAGCCTACAGACACGGAAGGTCCTCCGGCCGCCCGGAGGGGAGGTGGAGGACCCTGTGTCGTAGCGGCGGGTGGACTTGAACCACCGACACAGCGATTATGAGTCGCTTGCTCTACCCCTGAGCTACGCCGCCGGGCCCGCTCCATCGCGGAGCGGGAGACGAGCCCTGGCGCGGAATCGAACCGCGGACCTCTTCCTTACCATGGAAGCGCTCTGCCGACTGAGCTACCAGGGCGTGCGGGCGCGCAGCGTAGCCCGGTCGGCTCGGACCGGCGAACCGGCGGGTGACCTCGAGGCGGGGGCTGCGTGCTGGTGGAGGGAGCAGGATTCGAACCTGCGAAGGCGAAGCCATCTGGTTTACAGCCAGACCCCTTTGGCCACTCGGGTATCCCTCCTGGCCGAGCCTTGCGGCGCGGAGGGCGCAGGGTACGCACCTGGAGCGCCGGTCGGCAAACGGACGAGCAGTACCCTGCCGGCGCCCACGACCCCAAGGAGGCAGCCGTGGCTGAGTCCAGCTTCGACATCGAGGCAGGCGTCGACCGCCAGGAGGTCGACAACGCGATCAACCAGGCCGCCCGGGAGGTGGCGACCCGGTTCGACTTCAAGGACACCGACACCGTGATCGCCTGGGCCGGCGAGGAGGCGATCCAGGTCGAGTCCGTGAGCGAGGACCGCGCCCGCGCGGCGCTCGAGGTCCTGCGGGACAAGTGCGTCAAGCGCAAGGTCTCGCTCAAGGCGCTCGACGTCAAGGACCCGCGCGACGTCAGCGGTGGCCGCTCGCGCATCGACGTCGCGCTCGTGACCACCCTGCCGGCCGACCTCGCCAAGCAACTGGTCAAGGACATCAAGGCCACGAAGCTGAAGGTCACCCCGACCAACATGGGTGACCGGGTCCGCGTCGCGGGGAAGAAGCGGGACGACCTCCAGGAGATCCAGCGCATGGTGCAGGCCAAGGACCACGACGCACCGCTGCGGTTCACGAACTACAAGTAGGGCCACCGCTGCGCTCCGAAGCCCTTCCGGATGCTGCGTCGGCCGGATCGGCGAGGGCGGGCGCCGCTGGCACGGAGATGGACGAGCCCGGAGGTCGGTGCGGTGCCCGAAGGACACACGATCCACCGCCTCGCGCGGGATCACGCCGCCTGGTTCGCGGGCTCGCCCGTGCAGGTCAGCTCGCCGCAGGGACGGTTCGCCGAGGCGGCTTCCCAGCTCGACGGGCAGGTGCTCGTCGGCACCGAGGCGTACGGCAAGCACCTCTTCCACCGCTACGACGACGGGCGGCAGGTGCACATGCACCTCGGCCTGTTCGGTCGGTTCCACGGCCACGACAACCCACCGCCAGCATCCCGTGACACGGTGCGCTACCGCGTGGTCGGTCCGGACCACACCGCCGACCTGGTCGGGGCGACGGCTTGCGAGCTGCTCACCGAGGTTGAGGTGGCCTCCCTCCTGACCAGACTGGGACCCGACCCGATCCGCGACGACGCCGATCCCGATGAGGCCTTCGCGGCGCTGCACCGCCGCACCGTCGGCATCGGCCGGGCGCTGATGGACCAGAAGGTGCTGGCCGGTGTGGGCAACGTCTACCGCGCCGAGGTCCTGTTCGTGCACGGCATCCACCCGGAGCTGCCGGCTCGCGCGCTCGATCGGGAGCGGTTCGACGCGGTGTGGACCACGCTCGTCAGCTGGATGCGCCGTGGCGTCCGCGAGCGCCGCATCATCACGACCGACCCCGCCGAGATCGGTCGTCCACGGTCCCGGATGCGTGCTGGCGAGACGACCTACGTCTACCGCCAGCAGGTCTGCCGGCGCTGCGACAGCGACATCCGCCGCTACGACCTGGCCGGGCGGTGGGTCTACGTCTGTGAGACCTGCCAGCCACGGCCCGCGGAGGTGGCCGCATGAACGCGCAGCAGCAGGACGAGCCAACCTCGGCGGTGCCGCCGGAGGAGCGCGCAACACCGGACGCCGAGGGTCCGTCGCGGGCGGGCGTGGCGGGGGATGCCGAGGACCCGGGGCCAACGGCGGATGCACCGGCAGCGGCGGGCGCCCACCCCCCTCGCCCAGGCGGTGGCGCTGATACTCCAGGTGGGGTCGAGCACGACGTCCCACCGGTGGCGAGCGCGTGGCGACGGATCGCCCTGGCGGTGGTGGTGCTGCGCTTCGCGATCCCGCTCGCGGCGGTGCCCGCGATCCCCTTCCTCCTGCGCGACCACATCGCGTGGCTGGTGCTGGTACGCCCGCAGAAGGAGTTCCTGCTCGTCGGAGGTGGCCAGACCCGCTACCTCGGCGAGCCCGGGGTGCTGCCGCTCCTGCTCGCCTACCTCCCGCTCGGTGTGCTCGCGGTCTCCGCCTTCTTCGTCGTCGGTCGGGCCTACCGGACCGCGCTGCGGGACCAGACCGGCCCGGCATGGCTGCACCGCACCGTGCCCCCGCAGCAGCTCGAGCTCGCCCAGCGGGTCCTGGCGCGTCGCGGCCCCGCGATCGCGGTCATCGGCCGGATCGCGGCCATGCCGCCGACGGTGCTGGCCGCGGCTGCTGGCACCTCCGCGGTGTCGCCGCGCCGCTACCTCGTCGCGGATGCCGTCGGGTCGGTGCTCGGGTTCGCGCTGGCGGTCGGGGTCGGGCTCGCGCTCGGGCGGGCGTACGAGGAGGGCGGTGTGTGGCTCACCGCCATCGGCGTCGTGCTGTTCACCGCGATGATCGGCCTCGTGACCTGGTGGATCCGGCGGGAAGCCGAGCGTGATGACGCGCCGAGCCCGGTGGGTTGCTGAGCGCCGCGGCCCGGCCGCGCCCGCCAGGTCAGAACAGCCGCTGGCCTGGCCCGAGCTGACCCATGCGCCGCGCCTGCTCCTCCAGCGCCGCGATGCGCTCCGGGACCGGCGGGTGGGTGGAGAACAGCCGGCTCGCTGCCCGTCCACCGAAGGGTGCCGCGATGAACAGGTGCTGCATCGCCGGGTTCGTCTCCGCCCTCGTCGCACCGGCACGCAACCGTCGTGGGTCGTTCGCTCCGGCTTCGAGCTTGGCGAGCGCGCTCGCGAGCGCCAGGGGCTTGCCCGTCAGCTCCGCGCCGGTGTGGTCGGCGAGCGACTCACGTGAACGGGTGATGGACGCCTGGATGATCATCGCGACGATCGGTGCCACGATCGAGACGGCGAGGGCGACCAGGGGGTTGGGGCCATCGTCATCGCCCGAGCCGAAGAACGGGATCCACCGCAGCGCGAAGGCGAGGTAGGTGATCATCGTGCCGATCGCCGCCGCGACGGAACCGATGAGGATGTCCCGGTTGTAGACGTGCTGAAGCTCGTGCCCGAGCACACCCTCGAGCTCGTCGTAGGTGAGGGCGTCGTAGAGCCCCTGGTTGACCACGACCGCCGCGTTACGCGGGTTCCTGCCGGTCGCGAAGGCGTTGAGCTGGGGCGAGGGGCTGAGGTAGAGCCGGGGCATCGGCTCCCCCGCCTTGGCCGCCAGACGCTCGACGATCTCGATGATGTCACGGTGCCGGGCAGGGTCCACCGGTTGCCCGCCCGCCATGCGGACCGCGATGCGGTCGGAGTAGAAGTAGCTCACGGCGTTCATCCCGAGCGAGACCACGAGCATCAGCGTCAGGAAGGTGTTCGAGCCGGTGCCGGCATCGAGCATCGCGCCGATCCACAGCAGCACGCCGCTCAGGGCTGCCAGGAGGACGAACGTCTTCGCGCTCTTGAACATCGGTGGAGCCTCCAAGCTCTCATCGGGATGGATCA
>JBKHEJ010000231.1:0-3991 GCA_046540855.1 Nitriliruptoraceae bacterium | reverse complement strand
CGATCGGCGGTCGGCTCCTACTCCACCGCCAGCGCATGCAGGCCGACTGAGCAGCACGCCGCCCCTGACCACACCGATGCCGGCCGGGTCATCCCGGCCGGGTCGATCGGAGACGTTCAGAAGCGGACGGCCGCGAAAGCGAGCGAGGCGGCGGTGAGGATCGCGCCGGTCATGGAGAAGAACAGCAACCGGTTCTGCGCGATGATCTGCGCCCGGAACTCCGCCACCAGCCGATGCTCGAGGAACTCCATCCCCTTCGAGAGGTCGTCCCGCGTCGCCAGCTGATCCCACGGTCTCGGCGGCAGCTGGTCCATCAGCGTCCTCGCGGGGTCGGCACCGATGACCCGCTCGAGCGCTCGGAACAGCTCGAGCCGGTCGCGCTCACCTGTAAGCATGATGCCGGGCTCCTGCTCGCGTGGCAACGGCGCGGGAGCATCGCACCGATCGGGCACCACCCCCCGGGCGGGGTCGGCAGAGCCTGTGGATGAGCCGCCGGCGGGCGAGATCACCGGGCGCCGCGACCGAACTCGCTGACGCTCAGCCCCTGGGGCCGTGCCGGGCCGGTGCGCTCGTGGGGCGCCGGGGTGCCCCGCTCGGCCAGCGCCGCCTCCAACCAGCCCTCCTGCCAGGCCCGCCACAGCCGGGACAGGTCCCAGGCCCGGGTCCCGGTCAGGGTCGCGCCCCGGTCGCCGCGGCGGCTGACCCGGCCCTCGGCCACCAGCAGCCAGGCGTGCAGCACGGTCCAGGCGCAGTCCTGGAGCGAGCGCTCGAAGAAGGTGGTCTGGGTCTGTCCCGTGCGGTCGTCCAGGGACAGGAACAGCACCCGCTGGCCGGAGCGTTGCGCCGGGGACTGCACCGCGACCTTCACCCCCGCGACCCGCACGAGTCGCTGGGTCGGCACCGACGCCAGGTCCGCGGCCCGCACCACCCCGAGCGCCTCGAGCAGCGGCTCGTAGAAGCTGACCACGTGGCGGGAGACGTCCATGCCGGTGGCAGCGAGCTCGGCCCGGACCCGGTCGGCGTCCCGGTCGGCGGGCAGCACCGGGGTGTGGTCGGCGTGCAGCGCGAGCGCGGTCTGCTCCGGCCGGGAGGTGCCACCGCCCCCGGACCGCGCCCGTCCCGCTCCCCCACCACCTCGACGTCGGCCCCGTTCACGCCACAGCTCCTCGACCGCCAACGTCAGCGCCCGCCGCCCCGACGGACCGCCGCGGCGGCCGACCCCGGCGAGCGCGTCCAGCCCACCGGCGTCCACGAGCGCCGTGGCGGACGGTCGGGACAGCCCGCCACGCTCGCGCAGGTCCTCGAGCGAGGTGTAGGGCCGTGCCGCCAGCAACCCCGCCACCTCGGCGTCGGAGAGCCCGGCGACGCTGTCGAGCCCGACGCGCACCGCGTAGCGGTAGCCGTGGCCCACCTCGCCCTTGTCGAAGCCGGAGGGGGGCAGGGGCCGGTCGGCCCCGTCGGGCCAGCGCCAGCCGGGTGGCAGGTGCGGGGCGGGGTCCTCCCCCGCGGCGTGGGCGCGCACCGCCGCGGTCAGCCCGAGCCGGTGGTCGGCGAGGCCCTGGTCCACCACCTCGACGCTGGCGTGACGCTGGGCACGGTTGACGTCCGCGGGCAGGACCGCGACGGCGAACAGCCGGCACTCGTCCAGGATCATCCGGCGTGGGTACATGCCCGGGTCGTGGGTGAGGAGCCCGGCGAGGAACTCCGGGAACACGTGGGCCTTGAGGAAGGCGGAGCGCTCGGTGGGCACGGCGAAGGCGGCGGCATGGGCCTTGCAGAACCCGAAGGAGGCGAAGGAGGCCAGCTGATCCCAGATCCGCTCCGCGTCCGTACGGGCGATCCCGCGGTCGGCCGCCCGGGCCAGCACCCAGGCGCGGATCGTCGGCCGGCGGCCGTCGTCGGAGAGCTGGCGGCGCAGCAGGTCGGCGTAGGCCAGGTCGCAGCCGGTCAGGGCCGCGAGCACCCCCATGACCTGCTCGTGGTAGACGATGACGCCGTAGGTGTCCGCGAGCACCGGGGCGAGGCTCGGGTGGGCGTAGGTGGTCGGCTCCTGGCCGTGCCGGCGGGCCACGAAGGGGGTGACCATGTCGGCCTTGACCGGGCCGGGACGGAACAGCGAGATCTCCGTGATCAGGTCCCCGAACCGGTCCGGCTGCAGGCGGCCGAGCAGCTCGCGCTGCCCCGGGGACTCGATCTGGAACATGCCGACCGAGTGCCCGGAGCGGATCAGCTCGTAGGCCGCCTCGTCCCCGCTCGGCACGTGGTCGAGATCGAGCCGGCCGGCCTCGTTGCGACCGGGCAGCGTCGGGTCCGGCTCCCGGGTGCCGGGGGCCTCGGCGGTGCCGTTGACGAGGCCCAGGCAGTGGCGCATGGCCGACAGCATCCGCACCCCGAGCACGTCGAGCTTCAGCAGCCCGAGCGCGGCGATGTCGTCCTTGTCGAAGGGGCTCATCGCGAACCCGTGAGCGGACCGCTCCAGCGGCGTGCGGGTCGTGAGGTCCACGTCACCGAGCACGATCCCGCACGGGTGCATCGCGAGGTGGCGCGGGAAGCCGTCGATCCGCTCCACGACGTCGAGCAGGGTCGCGAGCTGGCCCGCGTCGAGGTTGGTGTGCGCGAGCTCCGGCAGGGACGCCAGGTGCCGTCGGACGTCGCGGGCGCGGGCGTGGTGGAAGCTCTTGGCGATGACCCCGACCTCCTCGGCGGGCAGCCCCAGCACCTTGCCGACCTCCCGCACGGCCATGCGGGCCTGGAAGGTCTCCACCATCGCGAGCGTGGCCGTGCGGTCCTCCCCGAAGCGGGCCATGACGAGGTCGTAGACGTCCTCGCGGCGGTGCGACTCGACGTCGAGGTCGATGTCGGGCAGCTCGTCGCGGTAGGGGTTCATGAAGCGCTCGAAGGCCAGGTCGTGGGCGACCGGGTCCACGTCGCTGATGCGCAGCGCGTAGCAGATGAGGCTCCCGGCCGCCGAGCCCCGGCAGGCCACCAGCACCCCGAGCTCGCGCACGTCCTGCACGACCGCCGCGACGGCGAGGAACAGGTCGTGCAGCCCGAGCCGGTCCACCATCGCGAGCTCACGTTCGAGCCGGTCACGCAGCTGCGGGGTGACCCGCGGGAAGCGGTCGGCGACCCCCTGCCAGCAGCGCCGGTGCAGCTCCCCGGCGGCGGCCTCGGGGGGGAGCCCCGTCAGCCGCGGGACGTGGAGCTCACCCAACCCGAGGTCGACCTCGCAGCTGGTGGCGAGCTCGTAGGCTGAGCTGAGCAGGTCGGGCCGCTCCCGGAAGCGGTCGTGCTGCTCGGCGGGGGTCGTGAACCAGGCGGCGGCGTTGCTACGGCCGAGGTGGTGGGTGTCGAGGGGGACCTGCTGGCGGACGCACCGCAGCACGTCGGCGATGGCGACGTCCTCCGGGCGCAGGAACCGCACGTCGTTGACCGCCGCGGCCCGGACGCCGAGGTGGTCGGCGAGCTCCAGGGTGCGGCGGATGCGGGCGTCGTCCCCGGGCTCAGCCGGGTCGGGTCGGCCGGTCGCCCGCCGGCCCCCGGGCGGGGTGCGGTGGTCGCGGACGGTGAGCACGACCTGCTCGCTTCCCTCGACGACCCCCCGGATCTCCAGGTACGGTGTCACGGGGCCGTCGTTGGGGAACTTCGCCCCACCCACGAGGTTGATCCCCAGCTCGGTGTCGCTGGCGTCGGTGGGGCCGATGTCGCTGAACCGCGCGATGTTCAGGCCGCCCCCGGCGTAGGGCCGGAAGACGCTCGCCTCCGGAATCTCGAAGTTGTAGAGCAGGTCGCCGTTCAGCTCCCAGAAGTCGAAGTCGGGGTCGGGGAAGAAGACGTTGAACGAGCCGGCGAACTCCAGGCCCGCGTACTGGGGCACGCCGGCCACGCCACGGACTCCGAGGCCGACGTCGGTGTCGGACCCGAAGCTGATCTGTGGACCCAGGTGCACCTGGGCGGCGGACGGCGCGGCCGTCAGCAGCGAGAGCGTCGC
>JBKHEJ010000230.1:0-4009 GCA_046540855.1 Nitriliruptoraceae bacterium | reverse complement strand
CAAGCCGGCGAACTCGACGATCCCGTCGAAGCGCTCCTCGAGCTCGGTGCGGCTGATCCCGAGTGCGGTCCCGCCGAGGTAGATGTTGCGACGGCCGGAGATCTCCGGCTCCAGGGCCGCCGCGACGCCGAGCAGGACCGGGATGGAGCTCGCGAAGACCTGCCCACCGGTAGCGGGCACGAGTCCCGCGATGGCCCGCAGGAGCGTGGACTTGCCTGAACCGTTGTGGCCGATGATCCCGATGGCCTCACCAGCCTCAGCCACGAAGGACAGGTCCCGGACCGCCTCCACGCTGCGGTACTCCCGCTGGGTCCGGTCACCCACGAAGAGCCTGCGCAGCTTCGGCTGGCTGTCGGCATACACCCGGTAGGTCACGTCGAGATGGTCGACGATCACCGTGGGGGACTCGGGCGCGCGGGACGGGGCGAGAGGAGCCTCAGACACGGCCGTACTCGCTCTCGGCGTTGCGGAAGTAGCGGAACCCGGCCACGAGCGCGAGGATGGTCCATCCGAGCGCGAGGCCCCACACCCACCCGACGGCCCGTTCGTACAGCAACGCGTCACGGGTCAGCTCGATGATGCTCCAGGCGGGGTTGAGCTGCAGGAGCACCACGATCCAGCGCGCCTCGATGAGGTCGCCCGTGACCGGGTAGAGCACCCCGGACATGTAGAACCAGAGCCGGATCGCGTAGGGCAGGAAGTTCTGGACGTCCCGGAAGTGGAAGGCGAACCGGCCCACAGCCATCGCCATGCCGAGGTTGAACAGCGCCTGCAGCACGGTGATCGGCACGAGCAGCAGCCACCACCAGCTGATCGCGACCGACCCGGGCTCCAGCAGGTTCGTGCTCAGCAGCAGCAGGAGCATGACGGGTATCGCGTACAGGTGCGAGATCGTCTCTGACACGATCGCGCTGATGGGCAGGATCGCGCGCGGGAAGTTGATCGACTGCACGAGCCTGCGGTTCTTGATGATCATCCGCGCACCCGACTGCAGCGAGCTGCGGGTGTAGTTGAAGGTGATGACCCCGACGATCAGGAACGGCAGGTAGTTCTCCACACCCCCGCGACCTTCGATGTCGAGCACGATGCCGAACACGAAGTAGTAGATGCCGATGAGGAACAGCGGGTTCAGCAGGTGCCACAACTGCCCCAGTGAGGTGTCCTGGTTCTGGGCCCGCAACTCCCCGAGCGGCACGGTGATGGCGAACTCCCGGCGATACCACAGCTCCCGCAGGTAGTCCCGCAGCGGCAGCTTCGTGCCGACGCGCCTGAGGCCGGGGTAGGCCGCGAGCGGGTCGTCCGGCAGCGCCGGTGGCACGGGTGCGGGCAGCACGGTTCCCGGTTCGGGCTGAACCGGCGCGTCATCTGCCACGGCTGTGGGCTCCCTGCTGCTCGAGGTGGTGCTGGTCGTACCCCCGCCGTGAGCGGGGTCGGGCCAGGGCGGTGGTCCTGGGGTTCCTGCGCGGTTGCTCTGCCGAGCCGACCGGTCCGCGCCACCACGTCGGGCCGTCTCGTCGCCGCGCGGTGCCCCAGGGTGCCGGGACCGTCACGGCCGCGCGCTGCCGCCGTCGCAGGCTAGTCGGACCTCATCGTGCCCCCTGACCGGCAGGCTCCCCCCCGGTCACCACCCTGGCCGACGCTGCGGTGACCTGGGTCCTACCGCCGGCCCGTGCTGCGGCACCGAGCGCCGCAGGGGCGGCACCTGGATAGCAGGGCCGGCCCCTCGAACGGGGCGGTCGGGGTGGCACACCTCGAGGTGCGGCGGCATCATGCGGGGCGCGGCGCCCCGGGACCGACGCGGGAGCAGGACCGCCACGGCAGGAGGTCGCGACCGCGATGGTCGATGCAGACACGCGGCACCCGGTCCCCATCGGCAACCGCTGGGACCTGTTGGACGCACCGGAGCTGGGTCGCTGGACGCCGACGGCTCGGCTGTCGGTGGTGATCCCCCACTACCAGGCGGTCGGGGCTCTGGAGCGGACGCTCGCGAGCCTGGCGGCGCAGACCTACCCCAAGGACCTGCTCGAGGTGGTGGTCGTCGACGACGGCTCCGATCCCCCGCTCGAGCTCCCCGACGCCGCCGGTGCCGCCTGGTCGGGGCTCGAGGTCCGGGTGCTCCATCAGGAGGATCTCGGGTTCGGCCTGGCACGCGCTCGGCACAACGGGGCGCTCGCGGCGACCGGCAGCATCCTCGTCTTCCTCGACGCCGACATGCTCTGTGAGCCCAGGCACCTCGAAGCGCACGCGCGCTGGCACCACCTCACCGACCTGGCGGTGACGCTCGGGGAACGGCAGCACGTCCCGGCCGACGAGGACCACCCGCTCCCGCCTGCCGAGGCGGTGCGAGCTGCAGCCGAGGCCGGCGGGCTGGAGACGCTCCTCGGCACGCTCCCACGGCAGCGCCCCACCTGGCTCGACCACCACTGGCAGCGGACCGACCGGCTCACCTCCGACCACGACGACCTCTACCGCGCGATGGCCGGCGGGAACCTCGGCGTGAGCCGCAACCGCTACCTCGACGTCGGCGGCTTCGACGTCACCTTCACGCAGTGGGGGTCGGAGGACACCGACCTGGGACACCGGTTGTTCCTCGCAGGCGGTCTGCTCGTCCATGAGCCAGAGGCGGCCTGCTGGCACCAGGGTGATACCGGCGGGCTCGAGGACCACGAGCGGCACTCCCTGGAGGAGCAGCGGGCACGGCTGGCGCAGACGATCGCCCACCCCCGGTTCCGACGCATCGTGCCCGGCCGGACCTACCGGGTCCCGTGGCTGCTCGTGGAGGTGTGGGCCGGAACCGAGCACCCGGAAGCGGGCACACCGGTGACCGAGGACCTCCCAACCTACGACGCCGTCCTGGCCACGGTCGAGGACGTGCTCGCCTCCGACGTCACGGACCTGGCCGTGCACCTCCACCTGCCAGCGACGCACCCCGATGCCCGCCGGCTCGGACGGCAGCTGGCAGGCGACGGACGGGTGGTGCTGGAGCCGGTCTCCGACCACCGCTGGAGCCCGTACCGGATCGGCCTGCCGGCGGGTGTGCGGCTGGCACCGACCTCGCTGCGCCGGCTCGTCGAGCGGACCGGCGGTGGGCGTCTCGAGTACGGGCTGGTGACCGTCCACGTCGACGGTCTGCCCGACCGCACGGTGGAACTCGCACTCGCGCGCGCCATCGAGCGGGCCCGTGCGTGCGGCGCGACGACCGCGGACGAGGTACGCATGCTGGCCGAGGCGGCCTTCGGCCGGGTCGAGGTGGATGGCGCCGAGGTCGAGTTGCGCTGGAAGCCGGACAGCGAACTCCGGACGATACGGCGGGTTCGTCCACTCCGCCTGGAGTCGACCGCACGCACGAAGCGCCGGAGCCCGGCTGCCCC
This sequence comes from Nitriliruptoraceae bacterium, assembly GCA_046540855.1. Classification (GTDB taxonomy): domain Bacteria; phylum Actinomycetota; class Nitriliruptoria; order Nitriliruptorales; family Nitriliruptoraceae; genus T1Sed10-7. The sequence goes on along the minus strand of JBKHEJ010000230.1, from coordinate 638 downwards.
GGCGTTCCCCGCCGCACAGGGCGCTGAGCGCTCGCAGGTGGCGGCCTGGCAGGTGCTCGACAGCCCGGTCGGGTGGCGTGACCGGGGCGCGGCGGCAGAGGCGGTCCGGGCCGCACAGGACGCGGCCGCGACCGCGCGCCGGAAGGAACTGGAGGTGCGCGACCGGCTGGAGCGGTTGCGGGAACGCCGGGTCGTGCAGGTGACCGATGCCATCGGTGCGACCGTCGGGGGCCGAGCGACGCTGCGCTCGCTACCCGCCCGGTTGCGCGCAGCCCTGGAACGTGCCGAGCCGGACGTGCGGTCCGTGACTCCGCCGCCGGCACCCCCCGCGGGCGACGGCCCGGAGGAGCCGCCAGCGGCTCCGACGAGCACGGGCGGGAGACCCGGCACCGCCGGTCCCAGGGGTGGCGGCTCACAGGAGCTGTCCCGCGACCGCCCGGGCCGACGATCCGGCTCCGCCGGTATCGGGGGTCAGGACCGACAGGAGCTGTCCCGCGACCGCACACGCCGGGATGGCATGCCGCACCTGCGCGTCCTCCACCTCGGCGTCGTGAGCCGCTTCGCCGATCTCGTCGACCACGTGGCGGTCCCCGCGGTCGGCTGGCAGGAGGTGCTCCGTGCCGGCGGCGACCTCCTGC
>JBKHEJ010000229.1:0-4033 GCA_046540855.1 Nitriliruptoraceae bacterium | reverse complement strand
GCGACGTGCGGTGCGGCCATCGAACTGCCGCTCCGTGCCACGTAGGAGTCGTCCTCGAGGCTGGACGCCGAGGTGATGCCGACCCCCGGTGCCGCCAGGTCCGTCTCAGCCGAGACGTTGCTGGAGGAGGCGATGGCCGTCGGATCGTCCGGTCGTGTAGCCGCGACGGAGATGACGTTCGGCAGGCACGCGGGCAGCCCCATCGCCCCGGTGGCACCGTCGTTGCCCGCTGCGGCGATGGTCAGCACGTCCAGGTCGTTCAGCCGGGCGGCCGCCGTGTCGATGTCCGCCCACCCCCCTTCGGTCGGGCAGGACGCCACGTCCTCGGTCCCGAGACTGAGGTTGATGGCTACCAGCGAGCCGAGCCTGCCCTCCTCCCGCTCCGTGATCAGCCAGTCGAGCGCGCGGAGCAGGTCGCTGCGGTTGCTCGCTGGGCCCCGCTCACCTGGTTGGAACACCTGGATGGCGAGCAGACCGGCCTCGGGCGCCACGCCCTGGGGGACCTGGCCCCCCTCCACCCGGCTGCCGACCGCGATGCCTGAGACGTGCGTGCCGTGTCCGACCAGGTCGTCCTCGGTGTCGAGCGCGGCGGCTGAGCCCTCGCCGATCTGCTCGTCCTCTCCGTTCGGGCAGGTGCCGTTCCCGGAGACGAAGCACGCCTCGCCGACCAGCCGGTCGACGAGCAGTTCGTGGGTCGCCCGGACCCCGGTGTCGATCACCGCCACGGTCGTACCAGCACCGGTCAGCGGCTGCCCGGCGACGGTCACCGGCTCCTCGGTCGTGCCGGGCGTCCCGGTCACGCCGACCAGCGGTACCGAGTCGGCCAGCAGCGGCCGCAGCACCTCGTCCTCGCTGACGCCCGCGACCTCGGGGAGCGCGGCGAGGTCGGGGAGTCGGTCCGCAGCGACGTCGACGATGAGGTAGGGCAGCGCGTCGAGGCGGTGCGCGACCTGCGCCGCGCCGGCCAGATCGCTCGCCAGTCGGGCAGCGACGCGGACCCCGACCCGCTCCCGCGAGACCTCGGCTGCGGCGGCCCGCTCCAGCCGTGCGCTCACCTGGGCCTGGCCGGGATCGGCCGGGCTCGGGTCGATGTCGGCACGCGAGCCAGAAGGTGCAACCTCGACGGGCCCCTCCGCGACCCCCAGTTCGACCACCACCCGGACCCGCTCCGGCGCGGCCGCAGCGTGCGGGCCACCCGGCAGCAGACCCAGGAGCACCGCCGCGGCGATGCCGACGAGCAGCACCGCCTGGGGACGAAGCCACCGCCCTGCCGCCGATACCGGCTGGTCATGACCCATCGACGCCCCCCCCTGGTGGTCGGTCGCACGGGCCGTGGTTCCCGCGCTGCCCTGATGCCGGGCGTGCTTCTAGCTCGGGGAGCCGGCACCGGAGGCATCGTGGTCAGCGGACCATACTCGTTGACCGGGGGCCGTGTGCGGTAGCCGCGCTCAGAAGGAGGAACCTTCGAGTCGGAGCGACGCGGACCGATAGGCAGCCGGGGCGGGCCCGGGGCCCACCCGAGCTCCGCGACGGATCGACGGGGACCGGCCGGCAGGACGGTGCCTGGTTCGGCCCGCTCGCCCCCAGCGATGACTAGAGTGAAGGCAACCCACATACGAACGTCGCCCCACGACCGGACCCTCCTCGCGGATGGACCGGCCCGCCGCACCGCACGCCACCTCGCAGCGCACCGCACCTGCACCGCCACGGTGGACCGACGGAGGAGCACCTGTTGTTCGGAGAAGGGTTCGAGCGGATCCTCGCTGCCGCCCGTCGTGGCGACGAGCACGCCTGGACCCGGCTCTACCTCGATCTCGCCCCGGCACTGACCGGCTACCTCATCGGGCAGGGCTCCCCGAACGCCGAGGACGTGGTGTCGGAGACGCTCCTGCAGGTCGTGCGCGATCTGCACCGCTTCCAGGGCGATGAGGCGAGCTTCCGCTCCTGGGTCTTCACCATCGCCCACCACCGGTTGATCGACGACCGCCGCCGGTTGCAGGCCCGCCCGTCAGACGCGACCGAGGCGGAGGAGCTCGATCGGCAGGCCCCGCCGCACCTCTTCGAGGACCACACGATCGCTCACCTCGGGCCGCAGGAACTCGAGCATCTGCTGCACGCCACCACCCCCGACCAGCGCGACGTCCTGCTGCTGCGCTACGTCGCCGACCTGACCCTGCACGAGGCGGCCGAGGTGCTCGGCAAGGACTACAACGCGGTCAAGGCGCTCCACCGCCGGGGACTGGCTGCGCTCAGGGCGCACATCTCGGAGGGTCCGTACCCGCACGAACGCATCGGTGCGCTGACGCCTTGAGATGACCACCACGCCGCCCCCCGCGGAGGACCCGGCTCCCCCGGCCGACCTCCGCCCGCTGCTGTGGCGGCTGCGAGCCCGGCTCGTCGCGCCGCCTGATCCCGCGCGCGCTGAGCAGGACCTGGACCGCATCCTCGCGGCGGCGAAGCGGCACGCCCACGACGACCCCGACGTGACCGGGTCGGCGGGCGACGAGGACCGCATCGTCCGCATCGATAGCGCCGAGGTGGTCGACGAACCGCAGCCGGTGCGGCTCCGTCCCGTCGGTGGGGTGCGTACCCGGGCTCGCAACCCGGCCGCCCACCTCGGCCGGGTCGCAGCTTCGGTGCTGCTGCTCGCGGTGCTCGGGGTCGCCGTGCTGGCGGGCCGCGACGTCACCCCCTCCCTCCAGGCCTTCTTCGGCATCGAGGACGTGCCGTCGTCGGACGCGACGGTGGCCGCCCCACCAGGATCGTCCGCCGACGGTGCTGCGGAGCGACCCGCGGGTGATGCGGACCCCCTGCCGGACCTGCCGGACGTGGAGGCGGACGACGGACGCTCCGAACCCGAGCCCTTCGACCCGGAGGCGCCGGACGTTCCGCCGGGTCCACCGAGCGACTCCGGGTCGCCCACCCCGGCGGAACCTGCGCCCACGCCGCCAGCTGAGACCGAGCCGGAGCCGGCGCCGGAACCCGCGCCCGAGCCGGAACCGGAACCCGAGCCAGAGCCCACGCCGGCACCCGAGCCGGAGCCGGAACCGCGACCCGAGCCTGAGCCTGAGCCGGCGCCGGAGGAGGAGATCGTCGCCGCGCCACCCGCGGCCCGTGACCTCGACGGTTTCGGAGGGCCGGCGCCCTGCCCGGAGGATCTCACCCTGACCGAGTGCCTCGAGCAGCGGGACGGCGCCGAGGAGGAGGGGGCCGAGGAGGCGGTCGACGATCCGGCCGAGGAGCCGGAGGGCGACCCGACCGACGACGCGGGCGATGAGACAACCGCCGACGAGGACGAAGCCGGCAGCGACGACGCGACGGCGGAGCCCGAGCCTGAGCAGGACGGTGCAGCTGACGAGGCCGGTGACGACGAGGGCGACGACGATGACGCTGACGACGACAGCGACAGCGACGCGCTGACCGAGCAGGAGGAGCTCGCCCGCCGGCGCGGCGCCGGGTGAGCCGGGCGCTGACGGCGCTGCAGCGCCTTCGTCAACCGTCCCGGCGGGTGCGCGGGGTGCTGTTGCTCCTCGCCACCATCGCGACGGCCGTCGCGGTCGCCGTCGCGATCGACCGGCTGGAGCTGACCGTCGGCGATCTCGTCCCCCTGCCGCTGCTGGCGGCGGCGTTGCTCGCCACGCCCGCCACGGTCGCGCTCAACGCTGCGGAGCTGCGGGTCACGGCGCTGGGCAGCGGCGCGGACCTCGCGCGGCTGGGCTGGGGGCGCGCGGTACGCACCGTCGTGCTGGCGACGGCCGCGAACCTGCTGCCGGTCCCCGCCGGTGCCCTGCTCCGGGTCCAGATCCTGCGCGAGGCGGGGGCCCGGTTGGGTGCGGCTGCCGGCGTGCAGCTCGCCGCCGCGGCGGATCGTCCAGACCGGGCGCCCCCCGACGAGCCGCAGCGACCAACCGAGGGCGCTGCCGCCCTGGCTGACGATCACGCCCTCGCCCGACCCACGCTCGACGACCACGGAGACCGTGACCTCGCGCTCCGTGATCGCCGGGGCGGCGTTGCCGGAGAGGGTCAGCCCCGG
>JBKHEJ010000228.1:0-4040 GCA_046540855.1 Nitriliruptoraceae bacterium | reverse complement strand
CGACCGAGCCGGTGGTCGCGAGCTCCTCGAGCCGCTCGAGCGTGCGCCGCATGCCCTCGAGGTTGCGCTTCGGGACCCCGGCGAGCTCGAGCGGCAGCTTCGCCTTGGCCGTGGACCAGTCGAAGGTCTCGGTCACCTCGGTGCCACCGTCCACGTCACGGAACTCGTACCGCCACCGGTGCCCGCTCATGTGCCGCCACGCGATCCGCTCACCCTCCTCGAACTCCACCACCGTGTTGGTGATGCGGTAGTTCGCCCCCATCTTCATGTCCATCCCGAAGCGGGTGCCCTCGGCGAGGCGCTCGGGCAGCCCGGACTCGCGGGCCGCCTTCACCGTGCCGGAACCGTCGATGACGGGGTGCAGGCGGGGGTCGGCGACCAGATCGAACAGCGCCTGCCGGTCGGCAGCGATCACCCGGCTGGTCGAGACCTTGCGTTCCTTGGCCATGGCGGCGGCTCCTGCGTCGAGGTGGAGGGTAGAGCCCTGGAGCGGGATGCTCCAGGGTCCAGCTTCGATGCCCGCCGCGCTGCGGGTCGGTTCAGGGGGCCAGCGCCGAGCCCGACCCGCCGGCGGGCACCCGAGCCCGACCCGCCGGCCAGCGCCCGAACCGGTCCCACCGGCAGGCCTAGCCGCGGAGGCCAGCGACGAGCAGCAGGACCCCGAACAGCAGGAACGCCCCCGCAGCCAGCAGGTGCAGGATGCGCTCCGGCAGCCGCGCGCCGGCCAGGACCGCGATCGCGATCGCCAGCCCGCTGGCCGCGGTCATCCCCGCCCCGGCGCCCAGCCAGGTCGGCAGCGGCGCCTGCCCGCCGGCCAGGGTGAGCGTGGCGAGCATGGTCTTGTCGCCGAACTCGGCCACCAGGAACGCGAGCGTCACCCCGAGCAGCACGGAGGAGGACCGCAGCGCCGCGTCCTCCTCCTCGTCCTCATCGCGGTCCAGCAGCGTCCACAGCCCGAAGGCGAGGAACAGCACCCCGCCACCGATCGTGACGGCCCGCTCCGGCAGCGCCGCACCCAGCGCCGTGCCGACCAGCGTCGACAGCCCGAGCATGGTGAACGCCGCGATGGCGATCCCGCCGAGCACCGGCCAGGGCCGGTAGCGCAGCGCGAAGGCGACGGCCAGCAGCATCGACTTGTCCCCGAGCTCGGCGAGGAACACGAGCCCGAAGGCCGATGCGAGCTCGGCGATCACACCTTGACCAGCGGGGCGTAGGCGAGGATCAGGTGCTTGCGTCCCGCGTCGGCGAAGTCCACCGTGGCCTCGGCACGCTCCCCCTCGCCGGCCAGGGCGACGATGCGGCCCGTGCCGAACCGGGTGTGCAGGACGTCGTCGCCGACCCGGAACTCCGCCCCACCGATCTCGAGCACCTCGCGGTCGCGGCGCCGCCGGGCGGCGGACACCCCGGCGCCGGTGCCGCGTTCCTCGACCAGGTGCTCCGGGAGCTGCTCGAGGAACCGGGACGGCGGGTTCATGTTCGTCCCGCCCCACAGGCTCCGTGTGGCGGCGTGGCTGAGGTGGAGCCGGTCCTGTGCCCGGGTCATCCCGACGTAGGCGAGCCGCCGCTCCTCCTCGAGCTGGGCCGCCTCCGACAGCGAGCGCACGTGCGGGAAGACCCCGTCCTCCATCCCGACCAGGAACACGTAGGGGTACTCGAGCCCCTTGGCGGTGTGCAGGGTCATGAGCGTGACCCGGCCCTCGTCCGGTGCGGTGGGCGCGTCCGCCACCTCGCTGCCAGCCCTGCCGGGACCACCGGCCCGGCCGTCCTCTCCCGCCGCGGCGCCCGCTACCTCGGTGCCAGCCCCGGCAACGGCGCCGCCACCCGGGCCCCCACCGCCAGCCGGCACCGCGGTGGTCGTGGTGAGCTGGTCCTGGTCGCTGACGAGCGTGACCGACTCGAGGAAGGCGGCCAGCGCCTCGGGGCCGGCGGTCTGGCCGCCCCGCTCGGCGACCTCGCGGGCGACCGAGCGCAGCTCCTGGAGGTTCTCGATGCGGCCGACGGCCTCGACGGTGCGCTCGGCCTCGAGCTCGGCGAGGTAGCCGGTGCGGTCCATGATCCTGGTGAGCAGGTCGGTGACGGCGAGGTCGTGCTCGAGCTCGGTCCGCAGGCCATCGAGCAGGTCCACGAACCGGCTCACGGCGCTGACCGCACGCGCGCCGAGCCCGGCCACCACCTCGACGTCGCGGCAGGCGGCCAGGAAGCTGACGCCCTCCCGGCGGGCGTGCCAGTCCAGCGCCTCGATGGTGCGGTCGCCGATGCCGCGGCGGGGCACGTTGACGACGCGGCGGGCGGCGACGTCGTCGTCGGGGTTGAGCAGCAGGCGGGCGTAGGCCAGGACGTCCTTGATCTCCTTGCGCTCGTAGAAGCGCACGCCGCCGACCACCCGGTACGGCAGCCCGACGCGGATGAACACGTCCTCGAGCACGCGGGACTGGGCGTTGGTCCGGTAGAAGACGGCGATGTCGTCGAAGCTCGCGCCGGCGCTGCGCAGCTTCTCGGCCTCCTCGGCGACGAAGGACGCCTCGTCGTGCTCGTCGTCGGCGCGGTAGCGCACCACCGGCTCGCCGAGCCCCCGGTCGGTCCACAGCTCCGCCCGGCGCTTGACGGCACCGGGCGCGATGACCGCGTTGGCGGCGTCCAGGATGGTCTGCGTGGAGCGGTAGTTGCGGTCGAGCACGATCACCTCGGCGTCCGGGTGGTCGCGCTCGAAGTCGAGGATGTTCTGGATCGTGGCGCCGCGGAAGCTGTAGACACCCTGCTGCGGGTCACCGACGACCATGATGTTGTGGTGAGCGCCGCCGAGCAGCTCGACGAGGTGGTACTGGGCGCGGTTGGTGTCCTGGTACTCGTCGACCATGAGGTGGCTGAAGCGGCGCTGGTAGTGCTCGAGCACTCCGTCGAACAGCTGCAGGATCGTGACCGTCTTGACGATGAGGTCGTCGAAGTCGAGCGCGTTGGCCTTGAACAGGCGGTCCTCGTAGGCCTCGTAGACCTCGGCGATCTGGATCTCGGGCCAGGCGTCGGCGCGCTGCTTGTAGGTCTCGAAGTCGACGAGCTCGTCCTTGGCGTTGGAGATCGCGGTCTGGATCGCCCGCGGCGTGAGCCGCTTGTCGTCGACCCCGGCGTCCTTGGCCAGCTGCGCGATGAGCCGCTGCGAGTCCTGGGCGTCGTAGATCGTGAACGCGCTCCTGTAGCCGAGCCGGGGTAGCTCCTTGCGCAGGATGCGCACGCAGGCCTTGTGGAAGGTGGTGACCCACATGCGCTCGCTCAGCCGGGTGCCGAGCAGCCCGCCGACCCGTTCGGCCATCTCCCCGGCGGCCTTGTTGGTGAAGGTGATCGCCAGCACCTCGAAGGGGCTGACGCCGTGGTCACGCACGAGGTGCGCGAGCCGGTGGGTGAGCACCCGGGTCTTGCCCGACCCGGCCCCGGCGACCACGAGGACCGGGCCATCCACGGCGGTCACCGCGGCACGCTGGGCGTCGTTCAGGCCCACGAGCAGCGGCGAGTCGGCGAGGTCGAGGTGCCGGCCAGGCCCCTGCGCGGCCCTGTGGCCCCGGACCTGGTCGCCCGCACGGTCGGGACCGACATCGCCCATACGGCCGGGACCGTCGTCGCGTCCCCGGCCGGCACCGACGTCGCCCGCACGGCCGGGACCGTCGTCGCGTCCCCGGTCGGCACCGACGTCGCCCGCACGGTCGGGACCGATGTCGCCCGCACGGTCGGCACCGTCGTCGCGTCCCCGGTCGGCACCGACGTCGCCCGCACGGCCGGGACCGTCGTCGCGTCCCCGGTCGGCACGGTGGTCCCCCCGCCGGCCAGCACCGTGGTCGGCACCCTGGTCTTCAGCGGTGACGGGCTCGGGGCGGGGGTTCAGGCCGGGATCGGGCACGACAGGTCCTGGATCGAGGTGGCGGACCACGGCGGTGGACGGCAGCGGGTGGCAGCGCTGGCGACGTGGGACGACCGGAGCGTACTGACCGCCCCCGACACGGGGCCGCCGCGCCGGCGGAACGGGCCGCACGGCGCGCACGGTGCGGCCG
>JBKHEJ010000227.1:0-4048 GCA_046540855.1 Nitriliruptoraceae bacterium | reverse complement strand
CGTCCACTCCACCCCGAGCTCGGTGCCGTCCTCGGACTCGATGACGCGTCGCGCCTCGACCGCGATGTCCTCCTTGCCACCCAGCCAGTCCTTGAGGTAGGCCTGGATCAGCAGGTTCCCGCGGTGCGGCGGGTTGTAGGGCTCGAGGTAGAGCGCGTCGGCGGTGTAGAGCGACAGCAGGTCGGAGACGTCCCCGGTCGAGAGCATGCGGGACAGGGACTCCCAGGCTTCGGCTGCGTGACCCACGGTGCGCGCCCTCCTCACGTCGCTCGCTCGGGACGGGGTGCGGCGCCGTCCCCCAGCCAGCGCTGGCGCCGGCAGGCCCGAGACCGATCAGGGCCCGGGGTGCGGGAGGATAGTCACGTGCGATGCGTGCGCGTGCACGGGGGAACCCGACGTGTGGCCGCTACGGGGGGAAGGCGGCCACACGCCGGGAGACCGGAGCCGACGCCGCCTCGAGGCGCGCGGACCCGCAGGAGCGGGCCGGGACTCGGCCAGGCCGGACCGCCGGGTCAGGCGGCGCGGTGCAGGTCGTCGGCGCGACGACGGGGGACGAGCAACGAGCCGAGCAGGGACCGGACGCCCCTGCCACGCTCGCCGCGCGCCAGTCGCCGGCGCGACGCGCGCGCCGCATCGTCCGCCATACGGCCGGCAAGCGCGTCGTAGGTGGAGAGCTGGATCACGTCGATCACCTCCTCAGGAACAGCGTCCGGTCGGGAGGGTCCCTGACCGCCGCCTTCATCTGAAGGACATCTAACCATACGGTTCGATGTTCGTCAAACATCTTGATGTCGAACGTTCGCGTCATATCGGACATTGGATGGGTTCTCTCCACCGAGAACGACCGACCACCGCCGAACGGCCAGGGTTCGGGGTCGTCGATGACGGTCGACCGACGGCTTCGACGCCGCGGCCACCGTGCCTGCGGTACGGTCCCCCGGTCGACGGCTATCGAACGCAGCGAGGGCGGCGGTGCGGGTCAAGGATCTCCGACCGAGCGCGGGGGCGGGCACACCCGAGCTGAGCATCCACACCTCGGCCGCATCGGAGCTCCTGAACCTCATGGGGGTGCTGTCGGACAGGGACGATGAGTACGACATCGGCCCGCAGCGTCTCGCGGAGCTGCGGAGCCAGCTCGCTCCGGAGCTGCTCGAGGAGCTGCGGCACCTCGACATGGCGACCGGGGTGTCCTTCCACGTGCTGTCCCTGCTGGCTGCCGATCTGCCGCACCCTGCGGGGGTCGACGAGCTGCTGGTGGCCTTCGAGGCCGATGTCAGCAAGCCCTGGCGCCTGCTCATCACCCACCACCTCGTCGGCGCCGATGCCGCCGGGCCGAACCTGCCCGGGCTCGACGCCGCGATCCAGGGCGACCCGGACGCCCTCGAGGCGCTCCTCGCCCAGGCCCGGGCCGATGCGCCCTCCTCCTCCGACCTCACGAGCCTGCTGGCGATCGAGCCCGAGGAGCTCGGCACCCGCCTCATCGCGGCCATCACCGCGATCCGACCGCTGTGGGAGGAGGTCGCGCCCGAGGCGATGAACCCCGTGCTGCGTGATGCCGCGCACCGTCAGCGCCAGCTCGACGAGGGCGTGGACGTCGCCGAGATCGTGCTCGAGGCGACGAACGGCTACGAGCTGTCCAGCGACCCCTCCGTGCACCGGATCATCCTCCAGCCGAGCTACTGGATCCGGCCCTGGCTGATCGTCGGACGCAGCGGCGATGCCGAGGTGCTCACGACCGCGGTCGCCGAGGAGTTCCTCATCCTGCCGGCCGAGGCTCCCTCCCCCGCGCTGCTGAAGCTGTTCAAGGCCCTCGGGGACGAGAGCCGCCTCACGCTGTTGCGCCGGCTCTCCAGCGGGCCGATCACCCTGGCGGAGGCGACCGCGGAACTCGACGTCGCGAAGGCGACGACGCACCACCACCTGTCGATCCTGCGCCAGGCCGGGCTGGTCTCGGTCGGCGGGGAGGGCCGGATCTCCCGCTACCGGCTGCGCGAGGACCCCGCGCAGGTCGCGGCCGAGGCGCTGACCGCCTACCTCCAACCGCTGCGACCTCGGTCCACGGGCAGCTGAGCCCGCCGACCACCCGTCCAGGAGCCTGCAGGTGCCCGATCCCCGCCAGGCCGGCTACACCGCCCATGACGTCGCGCGGCACCCGGACCGGGACGATCCGGACGACTACCGCAACCCCTTCGCCCGCGACTACGACCGGCTCGTGCACACCCAGGCCTTCCGTCGCCTGCAGGGCAAGACCGGCGTGGTCGCCCCCGGCGAGGCGGACTTCTTCCGCACCCGCCTGACCCACACCATCGAGGTGGCACAGCTGTCGCGGCGGCTGGGCTGGAAGCTGGGCGCCCACCCGGACCTGGTCGAGGCCGCCGCCATCATGCACGACTTCGGCCACGCCCCCTTCGGACACGTCGGCGAGGAGGAGCTGTCCTCCGCCGTGGACGACACGGCCCGCGCGTGGGGGCTCGACCCGGACCGCGTCGGCGGGTACGAGGGCAACGCGCAGACCTTCCGGCTGGTCACGCGGCGGTTGTTCGGCTCCTCCGCGCACCCCGGGTTGAACCTGACCCGGGCCACCCTGGACGCGGGTCTGAAGTACCCGTGGGAGCGCGGCGAGATCTCCCGGCGCAAGTGGTGCTTCTACCCGACCGAGCGGGAGGTGGCCGCGTGGGTGCGCGAGCGCGTCCCCACCCACCGCACCCACGCCCAGTCCTTCGAGACCCAGGTGATGGAGTGGGCCGACGACGTCTCCTACGCCGTCCACGACCTCGAGGACTTCTACCTCGCCGGCTCGATCCCGCTCGCGCTGCTGACGCAGTCGAGCGAGGCCCGCGAGCGCGTCGCGACCCAGCTCGTGGCACGCCGGCAGCGCCGCGGCAAGCTCGCCACGACCCCGGACCACGCCGACCCATCGCGCTACACCGGCGCGGAGCTGTCGGCGGCGTGCGAGGCGCTGTTCACCGAGCAGCACGGCCCCTTCGAGGGCTTCCGGTCGCTGTCGGGCGAGTTCGACGGCTCCACCGAGTCCCGTCAGGCCCTGCGGCTGATGCGCAAGCGGCTCATCAACCGCCTGGTCCACTCCGTCGCCCCGAGCGATCCGGACGCGCCCACCCGCCGGCACCACAACGACCTGGCCATCCCCCGCGACGCCCGGCTGCTCGACGACGTGCTGCGGGACCTGCTGTGGCTGTTCGTGATCGAGCACCCGCGCATGGCCACCTACCAGCACGGCCAGCGCCGGGTCGTGCGGGAGCTGTTCGAGCTGCACGCCGCCACCGTGCACCGCTCGCGCGCGGACACCTCGCTGTTCCCGCGGGACCTGCAGGTCGATCTCCAGCGCCTGCTCGATCGCGCCGACCACGCCAGCAGCGACACCGAGGTGCTGCGCATCGTCGCCGACCACGTCGGGGCCATGACCGACGACACGGCCACCCGGCTGCACCGCCGTCTGACCGGCCACGTCGGACACGCCTACAGCGATCTGCTCTAGCCCGAGCAGCCGGCCACGCCGACCCGTCGAGGCACCCGTGGCCCAACCGGCGCGCCGCACGACCGCCCGCGCCCGATGGGCGCCCAGCGCGCGGACAGGTCGTCGACGATACTCACGGGCGGGGGCTCGCTACCGTTCCCAGCACGCGAGGTGGTCCGGGGTCGCCTGTTCTGCGACCAGCGGAACGACCCGAGCCATGCCGCGTCAAGATCGGATCCAGGAACATGCCAGAAGGTACCGTGAAGTGGTTCAACGCCGACAAGGGCTTCGGGTTCATCCAGCCCGAGGACGGCGGCGACGACCTGTTCGTGCACTTCTCCGCGATCCAGTCGCAGGGCTACAAGACCCTCGACGACGGACAGCGGGTCAGCTTCACCGTGGGGCAGGGCCAGAAGGGCCCCCAGGCCACCGAGGTCGTCCCGCTGTGACCCGCACGCGGTTCTGAGGTTCGGACAGCGAGAGCCCCACGGACTTTGGGATCGAGACGAGCCCCGCTTCGGCGGGGCTCGACGCATCGGGAGCCACCATGCCCCTGCCCCCACCTCGCCGTCC
>JBKHEJ010000226.1:0-4053 GCA_046540855.1 Nitriliruptoraceae bacterium | reverse complement strand
CCGTGACACCATCTTGACACCAGTAGGGGTCGTGACACCGCGTTCCTGCGGGTCTGGTGCGGTGCCGGTGGGTGTTCATCCGTCTCCGAAGATGGCGGTGGCGGTGGTCTCGGCGGCGGTGGCGTCGTCGCCTTCGAGAGCGTGGGCGTAGACCTGCATGGTCACGGCGGGGTCGGCGTGGCCGATGCGTTGTGAGACGACCTTGATGGGCACGCCTGCGCGGAGCGCGAGGGTCGCCCAGGTGTGGCGCAGCCCGTGGACGCCGATGCGAGGCAGGCCTGCGGCGTCGACCTGTCGGGTGAACTGCTGGGAGGCGCGCTTGGGTGGGATGGCGGTGCCGTCGGGGCGGGTGAAGACCAGGTCCTGGTCCTGCGGGTGGGTTGACCAGGCGGGGCCGGCAGCGAGCCGTTCCTCGAGTTGCCGCCGCCGGTGGTCATTGAGGACGGCGATGGTGCGGGTGTCGAGCGCGATGGTGCGTTCGCTGTCGTCGCTCTTCGCGTCGCGTTGCCAGACGATGACGCCGTTGGCGACGGTCACGGTCTGACGGATCGTGAGCCGTGCCCGGTCGAGCTCGAGGTCGCCCCATCGCAGCGCGAGCGCTTCGGCACGTCGCAGGCCGGTGGTGGCGATGAGGAACCACAGGGCGTGGTGCCGGTCGTTGCTATCGCGGCTGTGGTCGAGGAAGGTGACGAGCTGGTCGCGGCTCCAGCAGTGGTCGCGAGCGTTACGGGATCGGGCGCGTCGGGCCTTGGGCGGGTTGGCGAGATCGGCGACGTTGCGGCGCAGGTAGCCGCGGGCGACGGCCGCTTCGAGGGCGACGTGCAGGCAGCCGTGGACGTTGCGGACGCTCTTGGCGCTGAGCCCTTCGTGCAGATCGGGGGCGCAGCTATCGACCGGGCAGGTCCGTCCGTCGGTGCGGCACGCCCCGCGACGTTTGCCGTTGGTCTCGAGCCCGCGGTAGAGCCGGTCGAGGTGTTCGGGGGTGAGCTGCTCGAGGCGGATCCCGCCGATCCGGGGGGCGATGTAGCACTCGATGGACTGGCGGTAGTCGGCCCGGCTGGTGGGCTTGACCGACAGCCCGTCGAGCCAGGCCCGCAGGTAGTCGGCCAGCCGCTGGCGTCCCTGGGCGGGGTCGCGACCGAGGCCTTGCTCGTGGCGGGCGAGCGCGTCACGGCGGAACCGGTTGGCATCCTTCACGGTGGTGAAGCCACGCTTGGTGGTCCGGCGCCGTTCGCCGTCAGGGCCCGGCGGGAGGTCGTAGGTGACCCGCCAACGGACCTCACCTGCCGAGTTCTCGTAGCGGGTCACCCCCGGGTCAGGTCGTTGCGCCATCGCGGTCCTCCTGCACGCCAGCGTCCCCACGGACGCTGCTCGAGGAGGTCATCCTTGCCGGGTCCGTGCGCGCCGCGGCGAGAACCTGCCGGCAGCTTGTGGATAACTCACCGGGTGCGGCTGATCCCGAGGCTTCGGGTCCTGACCGGGGCGTGGTGGAGCTGGTCGGTGGTGCGTCGGATCTCGTCGTGGAGGGCGGCGGCATGTCGCCGTACCTGCAGGTTGGGGTTGTGGTGGCCGAGGGGGTCGTGGGGGTCGGTGAGCTGCCAGCGGAGCCGGTGGTGTTCGATCCGGGTCGCGGTGCGGTCCCACTGCTGGGCGGTGTGGGGGTCGGCCGGGCGGGGTCCGAGGAGGTCTGTCACGTGCCCGGGTGGGGCGGTGCGGTGGGCGAGGGCGCGGAGGGCGGCGGCACGGCGCAGGTGGATGTCGAGCTGGTCGCGACGCCGGAACAGCTCGCCGAGCTGACGACGGTCGGGGAGCCCTTCCCGGGTCATCGTGGCGTCGAGGTCTTCGAGCCGGTGGGTGATGTCGCCGAGCTGGCCTGCGGTCTGGTCGTGCTCGCTCTGGAGGTCGTGGATGAGGCGGCGCCGTTTCGGCCAGGGGAAGCGGCCGGTCTCCTGCTGGAGCTGTCGGGAGAGCCGTTCGAGACGACCTGTCAGGATCTGGCGGGTCTGGTCGAGCTGGTCACGGGTGTGCAGGAGCTGCTGCTGGCGGGGGATGTCGATCGCGTCGATCCGGGCATCGATCTCACGCCACTCGGAGGCGAGGTCGGCCAGTTCGGGGGTGATGGGCTGTTCGGCCCGGGTGCGGCGGATGCGACTTGCGAGGGCGACCAGGTCGTCGCGGTCGTCGAGGTGGGTGTGGTGGTGGAGGCCGTCGTCGTCCCGGTCGGTGGGGCCGTGGTAGAGCTGGTTGGTGAGCTTCCCGCGGGACATCGCGACGTAGCCCCATTCGCGGTAGAGGGTGTCGGTCCCGAGGGTGTAGGTGTGGTCGCAGGTCAGCCCTTGGGCCTTGTGCCCGGTGATCGCATACCCGTGCGCGACGTGCCCGTCGTCGAGGTAGCCGGCAGGAAGCTCAAGGCGGACGGCGCGGTCGTCGACCGCAGCGACCGAGCGTCGGGTCATATCGATGTGGGTGATGGTGGCGCGGGTGCCGTTGACCACCCCGAGCCGTCGGTCGTTGCGCAGGCACACGATCCGGTCGCCGGCCTGCAACTCGACGCCTGCGGCGGTCACAACAGCCGGGCCGGTGAGCTGTCCGGCTTCGAGCATCTTCGCTCGGGCACGGTGGTTGAGGTCATCCACGTCGTCGCGGCGGAGCGCGATCATCAGCGACCCGGGCAGGTCGTGGCGGGCGGTGGTCCACCAGTCGTTGACGAGCCGGTCGCGGAGCTGTTCGGCGGTGTCGGCGGTCCGGATCCGGCCGTGCGCCCGGTAGGCGGCCAAGGCGGTGTCGGGGTCGCCGTCGCGGAGTTCGTCGAGCGCGGCCTGTTCCCAGCTGTGGCTCTGCCGCCGGTTGTGGGTGAGCTCGATGGCAGGGAGCCGGGTGGCCAGGGCGCGGAACAGCCCGCCGGCGTCGATCTCGGGCAGCTGCCGTGGGTCGCCGACCAGGACGACCTTGACGGACTGGGCTTCGGCGTGGTGGAGGAGGCGGGCGAGCTGTCTGGTGCCGACCATCCCGGCCTCATCCACCACCAGCACCGACCCGGGTTGTAGCGGTGAGCCGTCACGGTGGTCGTCGACCTGGGCGAGCAGCCGCGCGAGGGTGATGGACCGGATCCCGGCGGAGGCCTGCAGCTCGAGGGCGGCCCGGGCGGCGAGCGCCACCCCGGTGACCCGGATCCCGGAGCTCTCCCAGGCGTCCCGGGCGGCGTCCAGCGCGTAGGTCTTGCCGGTCCCGGCCTTACCGACCACCACCTCCACCCCGGCCCCGGAGGTGGTGAGCCGCCGGACCATCACGGCCTGCTCATCGGTCAGCGACCGCCGAGCGAGGGCCCGGTCCAGCATCGGGGGTCGGGCGATGCCGACCTGGGCATCATGACGGGCGATGGACCGGTTGATCGCCCGTTGTTCGGTGAGGAGCAGGCCCTTGGTGGTGTAGCGGCGCTCTCCCGGGTCGACGGGAACGACCCGGCCATCGCCACGCCGGATGACGTCAACGGAGGTGAGGTTGCCGCGGGTGGGGCCGAGCGCGACAAGCAGGTTCGTGTCGCGGGTCAGCAACGCATCAGCAACACGCTCGCACCAGGCGACCGGCGCGCCCGCGGGTAGCAGCCCGGCCAGCTGCTGCAGCACGTCCCGGCGGGTGAACGACGACGAGGACTCCGTCAATCCTTCCTCGACAACGAGCTGTTGCCACAGTCGGTCGAGGTCGGGCCCCTCCCAGGAGGCCCGTCCGGTGAGTGTTCGATGCCAACCTGGCCGGACCCCGGCTGCGGTGGCCCGGTCGAACCAACCGTCACGAAGCTCGGCCTCGGATACCCGCTCGCCCTTGGCCTTCCGAGTTGCGAGCGTCGCGGTCTGTGCCGCCGCAGCGGAGCTCTCACCCCGCTGCTCCATGTGCTCGACGATGGCGTTGCAGCGTTGCGAGAACGCCTCGATCAGCTGCCGGTCGACACCGTCGATGTCCGCGTAACCGTTGCTGACCTGTTGCCAAGCAACACCCAACCGGGTCGTGAGCTCGTGGCGGAGGTGTGCTTGGTAGAGGATGCCGGCGGTCTTG
>JBKHEJ010000225.1:0-4069 GCA_046540855.1 Nitriliruptoraceae bacterium | reverse complement strand
CCCGCCGCTGACCGGCACCGGTGGCCAGCGCGGCCACGGCCGCCAGGTGCGATCCGGTCGTCAACGGCCCGAGCAGCCCGAGCCCCGGGACCCCCCAGCGCCGAGCCAGCTGGCGTGCCCGGACCGTCCGTGGACGCTCGCTGCTCGCCGGCGACCCGGCACGGGGCCGCTGCCGGCGAGCCCGCCACCAGGCCGCGAGCCGATCGCCGGCGACCACGACCAGCGCGACGGTGGTGAGGTTGCCCGCGACCGCGAGGAGGAGGACCGGCACCGGCGACAGCCCCGCGACGATCGCGGCCGGGATCACGACGAGGACCTCGATGACGGGGATCGCCGCCGCGAGGAACACGAGCAGGTAGGTCCACCACGAGCCGCCATCGAACGCGAACTCCATGCGGGCTGTCTCCACCTCGTCGATCGAGCCGCGGACGACAGGGTACGCCCGTGACCGGTGGTCGCAGGGGTGTCCTTCGGGACCTTCGGCGGTGCGCACGGGTGCCTCTCGGTCCGGTCGCTGTCGCCGGCTCCGGTGTTGACTGACCGTGCCGCACCCGCGGGCGCCGATGCGGCGTCCACCAGATCCGTGCGGCGCCGCGGCGGCCGCATCCAGCCAGCGTGGTGGGCTTGAGGATCCTAGGATCCGACGAGGCGGAGGTGCGAGGGTGGGCGTGCTGGTCATGACCGGGTTCCCGGGGTTCCTCGGCTCGGCGCTGCTGCCGAAGCTGCTGCTGCGCCGTCCGGACGTTCGCGCCGCCTGCATCGTCCAGGTCCACCACCTGCAGACCGCCGCCGACCGGCTCGACGCCATCGAGGCCGTGCACCCGGATGTGGCGGGACGCACGGACCTGCTCGCCGGCGACATCACCGAGCCCGACCTCGGGCTCGCCGCCGAGGTGCTCGACGGGATGGGCCCGGTGACCGAGGTGTGGCACCTCGCCGCGGTCTACGACCTCACCGTCGCCGAGGCCGTCGCTCGCCGCGTCAACGTCGATGGGACCGCCGAGGTGCTGCGCTTCTGCGCAGCCCAGCCCACGCCACCTCGGCTCCAGTACGTCAGCACCTGCTACGTCAGCGGCCGGTACGACGGGGTGTTCACCGAGGACATGCTCGCCGAGGGCCAGCGCTTCAACAACCACTACGAGTCCACGAAGCACGCCGCCGAGGTGCTCGTGCGGGCGGCTCTCGACGAGGGGCTCCCGGGCACCATCTACCGGCCCGGCATCGTCGTCGGTGACTCGCGGACCGGCGAGACGCAGAAGTTCGACGGCCCCTACCTCGTCGCCCGGCTGCTGCAGCGCCAGCCGCTGCCGGTCGCGATGCTGCCGGCCGTGGACCCGACCAAGCGCACCGCGCTCGTGCCGCGCGACTTCGTGGTCGACGCCATGGACGAGCTGTCCGTGCTCGACCGCGCCGTCGGCCGGACCTACGCGCTCAACGATCCCGCACCGCCGACCAACCGGGAGGTCGCCGAGCTGTTCGCGAGCCACCTCGGCAAGCGCCTGGTGTGGGTGCCGGTGCCCTTGGGGCTGACCCGGGCCGCCCTGGCCCGTATCCCCGGGCTCGCGTGGGTCACCGGGCTCCCCGCGGAGTTCCTGGACTACTTCGACAACCCGACCGCCTACACCACCGACCACACCGTCGAGGACCTGCGGGGCACCGGGCTCGTCTGCCGGCCGTTCGAGAGCTACGTCGGGCGGCTCCTCGACTTCATGCGTGAGCATCCGGAGATCGACGCTGCCGCGATGGTCTGACCAGCGCTGAAGGAAGCCCCGTGAGCACCTCACGTCCGTACCTGGTCGTCAACGTCAGCCTGTCGACGTCCGAGCGCGACTACGACGAGGAGGTCACCTTCCTCCACCGGCCCTTCCGTATCGTGCGCGTCGGGGCGGACGGCGACCTCGACACCGCTGCCGCCCTGCTCGTGTCCTGGGCGGACCACGCCGACGCGCTCGCGCTGACCGGACTGCGTGAGGCGCAGGCACTCGGGCTGTACGCGGGCCCCGACGAGGGCATCGAGCAGGTCCGTGGTGCCGTGGGGGACGTCCCGGTGGTGGATGGCCACCGGCTCCACGACGTGCTGCAGGAGTGGGCGATCCGGCAGGTCGACCAGGAGATGCCCCGGTACTTCTCCAACGCCCGCACGGTCGTCCTCGGTGGTGCCAACCATGAGCGCACCGTCCGGGTCCTGCGCGAGCACACGCGGAACCTGGAGTTCGCCGACCCCCTGCTGCGCTTCGACATCCCGGCGACCCTGGACGCCAACCCCGTGCTCGGGCTCGCGGCCAAAGCCCTCTCCTCACCCTTGCGGCTGGTGCCACGGTCGGTCACGGCTGCGGCGGGTGCCCCTGCCCAGCGGCTCAGCCACGCGCTCGCCCGCCAGGCGGCGCGGGACTGCGACGTCGTCGTCGCGACCTACGAGGAGCTCCAGGGCTTCGGGCTCGAGGACCTGGCCGGCAAGACGCTCGTGACCTCCTCGATCTCCCCCGAGCGGCTCGCGGAGCTCGGGAGCCGGGGGGTCGACCTGGTCGTCGACTCGACCCCGCAGCCCTTCCCGGTCACGGTGAACGCGGCGATGCTCGAGGCGATGATGGTCGCCCTGGCGCCCGACCGGGGGGCGCTGACCGACGACGACCTGCTCGACATGATGGTCTCCGCAGGGTTCGAGGCCCGGCTGCTCACGCCGAACGGCCCGAAGCGCAGGAGCCGCTTCGCCTTCGTGATCCACCCGCTGTCCCAGGAGTACCTGCGCACCGTCGAGCCGCTCGGCACGGTGGCCCGGTACGCACCCGGTCCGGTGATGGACGGTCTCGAGAAGGCGCTCGCCTACCTCCCGCCCTTCACCTACAGCCACGTCACCGGCATCGTCTCGCCCACGGGCGCCGAGGCGGAGGGGTGGCTGATCACCGTCGGGGGCACCCCGAAGGAGCTCATGGCCCACCGGCCGGAGTTCACCTACGCGCGGCTGCTCGCGGCGGCCGAGACGGCCCGCAAGCTGGGCGCTCAGGTGATGGGGCTCGGGGCCTTCACCAAGGTCGTCGGTGACGCCGGGGTGACCGTGGCCCGGCAGGCCCCGCTGCCGGTCACCACCGGCAACAGCTACAGCGCCTCCGGGGCGCTGTGGGCGGCCCGGGACGCGCTGCTCAAGCTCGGACTGGTGGAGCTGGACGAGGACGGGCGGCTCAAGGGCAAGGCGATGGTCGTCGGTGCCACCGGCGCGATCGGGTCGGTCTGTGCCCGGCTGCTCGCGCTCGCCAGCGACGAGCTGTGGCTGGTCTCACCGGAGTCCGCCAAGCTGCTCGCGCTCAAGCGTGACATCGAGCGCGACGCCCCGCGGGCCGTCCTGCACATCGCCGCCACCCCGAACGGGGCCCTGGGCGAGATGGACCTCGTCGTCACCGCCACCTCGGGCGCCGGCAAGCGCGTCCTCGACATCGAGCAGGTCAAGCCCGGCTGCGTCATCACCGACGTCGCACGGCCGCTCGACCTGTCCGCGGAGGACGTCGCCAAGCGTCCTGATGTCATGGTCGTCGAGTCCGGCGAGGTCAAGCTGCCGGGCGAGGACGTGCACATGCGCGGTATCGGCCTCCCGCCGGGCGTGGTCTACGCCTGCCTGGCGGAGACCATCGTGCTGGCGCTGGAGGGCCGGTACGAGTCCTTCACCGTCGGTCGCGCGATCGAGTGGGAGAAGGTCAAGGAGATCTACCGGCTCGGGCTGAAGCACGGGATGGAGCTCGCGACCATCTCCGGGGTCAACGGTGTCTTCACCGACGAGGACATCGCGCGCATCCGTGAGCGCGCCCTCGCCGCACGTGCGGGGTCCGCGGCCGGCGCGGTTGCTCTCGAAGGTCAGCGCTGACCCGTCGCGACCCACAGCTCCGCGGGGATCGGCCGTTGCCCGGAGGCGAGCTCGCTGCGGATCTGGGCGAGCCGGGCGAGGGCGGGTGGAAGCTCCTCGCTGCCTCGGACCTCGGACACCCGGCGGCTCCTGCTCGGCGGTGGGTGGTTCCCGATGCAGCCTGCCGTGCCCTGTCGGGCCCCGCTCGTCGGCGCGGGCGAACCGTGCGAACCT
>JBKHEJ010000224.1:0-4106 GCA_046540855.1 Nitriliruptoraceae bacterium | reverse complement strand
GAGACGACCGCGGTGCTGCGTGCGGGCAAGAAGCGCTACGGCCTGGTCCGCTTCGTCTGACCGCTGCGCAGGTGGATCTGGGTGCAGCAGCGTCCGGAAGCCGGGGGCGATCGCACCCACGTCGCTGAACCGCGCGCAGGGACGCGGGCAGCGGTTGGGCGGGGCAGGAACGCGGGCTCGGTCGTGGCCGCCGGATGACCTGACGGCCGGGTGACCGGGAGGCGAAGGGTGCCGGAAGTCCCGGAAGTAGGTGGACGTGGTGCCCTGCCTGCGCTTGGCTCGCGCGTGTGGACTGAGGGCCGGCCAAGCCACGTCTCCGCACGGCGTGCTCGTCATGCCGCACGCCGGGCAGGTCGCTCGCCACATCCGACCGCACACCGCACCCTGCACCCCGAGGACGTTCTATGACCACGAGATTCGTCGTGCCCTTCGCCGAGGGCAGCGCTGACCAGAAGTCGCTGCTCGGCGGCAAGGGCGCGAACCTCTCCGAGATGACCCGGATCGGGCTCCCCGTGCCGCCCGGGTTCATCGTCACCACCGACGCGTGTCGTCAGTACATGGCCGAGGGCGGCTCGCCCGAGGGCATGTTCGACCAGGTCGACGAGGCCCTGAAGCAGCTCGAGGCCCAGGTCGGCCGCAAGCTCGGCGATCCTGACTCCCCCCTGCTGCTGTCCGTGCGCTCCGGCGCCGTGTTCTCCATGCCCGGCATGATGGACACCGTCCTCAACCTCGGCGCCATGCCGTCCACGGCCAAGGGCCTGGCGGCGATGGGTGACGAGTGGTTCGCCCAGGACGCCACGCGCCGCTTCCTGGAGATGTTCGGCCGGGTCGTCCTCGGCGTCGACGGGGAGCTGTTCGAGCACAACGTCGAGACCGCGAACGAGGCCGCCGGCGTCACCAGCGAGCGCGACCTCAGCGTCGAGCAGCTCGCCGAGGTGGTGGCCAAGCACCGTGAGACCATCGCCGCCGCCGGCAAGGAGCTGCCGGAGGACCCGCACGACCAGCTCAAGCTCGCGATCGAGGCGGTGTTCGACTCCTGGAACGGTGACCGCGCCAAGGCCTACCGCCGCATCGAGGGCATCCCGGACGACCTCGGGACCGCCGTGAACGTCCAGATGATGGTGTTCGGCAACCTCGGGGACCGCTCCGCCACCGGCGTGGCCTTCACCCGCGACCCCGCCACCGGTGAGAACGTCCACTACGGCGACTTCCTCGTCGGCGCGCAGGGCGAGGACGTCGTCGCCGGCACCCGGGCGGTCTCGCACATCGACACGATGGGTGAGACCTTCCCGAAGGCGCAGGAGGAGCTCCACGAGACCCTCGACATCCTCGAGCAGCACTACAAGGACATGTGCGACGTCGAGTTCACCATCGAGAACGACAAGCTCTGGATGCTCCAGACGCGGGTCGGCAAGCGCTCCGCCGCCGCGGCGCTGCGCATGGCCGTCGAGATGGTCGACGAGGGGCTCATCGACGAGCTCGAGGCCCTCAAGCGCGTCACCCCCAAGCAGCTCGAGGCGCTGCTCCACCCGCGTTTCGGGCCCGACGCGCCGGAGCCCATCACCACCGGGCTCGCCGCGTCCCCGGGTGCGGCGGTCGGCAAGGTCGTGCTCACCTCCCAGGAGGCCAAGGAGCGCGGCAACGCCGGCGAGACCGTCGTGCTGGTCCGTCCCGAGACCTCCCCGGAGGACCTCGAGGGCATGGTCGCCTCGGCCGGGATGCTGACCTCCCGCGGGGGGCTCGTCAGCCACGCCGCCGTGGTCGCCCGTGGCCTGGGCAAGCCGGCGGTGTGCGGGGCCAACGAGCTGAAGATCGACGCCAAGGCCGGCACCGTCACCGTCGGTGACACGGTGATCCACGCCGACGACGTCATCTCGATCGACGGCACCACGGGCCAGGTCGTGGTCGGCGAGGTGGAGCTGGTCGTGCCCGACGACGACCCGAACGTCGCCAAGCTGCTCGCGTACGCGGACAAGGTCCGCACGCTGCACATCTTCGCCAACGCCGACACCCCCGATGATGCTCGCCGGGCGCTGGAGGCGGGTGCCGAGGGCATCGGGCTGTGCCGCACCGAGCACCAGTTCCTCGGCGACCGGCTGCCGCTGATCCGCCAGATGATCCTGTCCAAGACCGAGGAGGAGGAGCGCGCCGCGCTCGAGCCGCTCGAGGCGCAGCAGAAGGAGGACTTCGAGCAGCTGTTCGAGGTCATGGACGGCAAGCGCGTCGTGATCCGGCTGCTCGACCCGCCGCTGCACGAGTTCCTGCCCGACCCGCTCGAGCTCCGGCTCAAGGAGCAGGCGGAGGGCCTCAGCCCCGAGGAAGCGAAGCTGCTCGAGGCCGCCGAGTTCTACCACGAGCACAACCCGATGCTGGGGGTGCGTGGTATCCGGCTCGGCATCCTGCGCCCGAACGTCTACGCCGCGCAGGTGCGTGCCATCATCGGTGCGGCTGTGGCCCGCAAGCAGGCCGGCGGCGACCCGCTGCCGGAGATCATGCTGCCGCTGACCGCGACCTCCCAGGAGCTCGCGTGGGGCATCGAGCTGGTCCACACCGTCGCCAAGGAGGTGCTCGAGGAGGCCGGCGTCGAGGTGGACTACACCACCGCGACCATGATCGAGACCCCGCGCGCGGCCCTGCGTGCCAAGGAGCTCGCGCCGCAGGTCGACGCGTTCTCCTTCGGGACCAACGACCTGACCCAGCTGACCTTCGGGTTCTCCCGCGACGACGTCGAGGCGAGCTACATCCCGACGGCGCTGGAGCAGGAGCTCCTGCCGGTCGACCCGTTCCGCTCGCTCGACCCGAACGGGGTCGGTCGCCTGGTCGACATGGCCGTCTCCGAGGGCCGGGAGGTCAAGCCCGACCTCGTCACCGGCATCTGCGGTGAGCACGGGGGCGACCCGGAGTCGATCCACCTGTGCCACAAGGTCGGGATGAACCACGTGTCCTGCTCCGCCTCGCGCATCGAGGTGGCACGTCTGGCGGCCGCGCAGGCCGCGATGGAGCTGAGCGGTCCGGCGAGCACCGCCTGATGCGCTGCGGGCGCCGGTCACCTGAGGAGGCACCGCCCTCCCGGCGGTGACCGGCGGTCGCCACGACCGGCGTGGGGGGTGCGGCCCCGCGCCTCCGGCCGCGGAGCGCCGCCCGATGGGCAGGCAGCTCCGCGGCCGGTCCATGTCTGCGGCATCCGGAGAGGGCCACCGCGGCGGTCCGCCGGCCCCTCGCGGTTGCCACCCACAGGTGCGCACGAGCGTGTTGTCACCGGGGTGGGTGGGAACCAGGCGCTTCGGCGGGTGAGGAGCCGGCGATCGCCGCTGATGCCCGCCCGGTCCCGGTGCGGCTCCTGTGGGGGGTGGCCGTGCTCTAGCGTGCAGACGATGGAGCAGACCCGACGCACGATCCTGCGTGGCCTGGCCGCCTTCCGGTGGTTCGCGTGGGTGTGGATGGCCACCGTCCTGTGGTTCGCGCGCGGCAGCCTCGTCGCGCCGAGGACCGCGACCGTGCTCGTGGCAGCGGCCGGGCTGGTCACCGTGGTCCTCACCTGGCAGCTGGCGCGCGCGCCGGACCGGCTGCTGAGCGGACCCCTGGTGGGCCTGGAGGTCGGCACCGCCGTCGCGCTGCAGCTCGCCGACGGGTTCGTGTACGCCAGCCCACACGTGTTCACCGCCAAGCAGCCGCTCGGGGTGGCGTGGCCGCTGGCCGGGGTGCTGACCGCCGGGGTCGCCTTCGGTCCGCTCGCCGGGGTTGCGACGGGCGTGCTGCTCGGCGCGGCGCGGGCCGCGAGCTCGATCTCGACCGTCACGCCGGCTGCTCAGCCCTGGCTCGGACCCCTCACGCCCGAGCAGGGGCTCGCGCTGGTCACCACGACGGTGCTGTACGCGCTCGCCGGGGGCATCGCGGGCTACGCCACCCGGTTGCTCGTGCACGCCGAGGGACGGCTCCGGACCGCGGAGCGCTCCGTCGCGCAGCTCGAGGCTCGCGCCGAGGTGGCGCGACGCCTGCACGACGGCGTGCTGCAGACCCTGGCGCTGGTGGCGCGCCGCGCGGAGGATCCCGCGCTCGCCCGGCTCGCGCGTGACCAGGAGCGTGCTCTACGTCGTGAACTGCTC
>JBKHEJ010000223.1:0-4160 GCA_046540855.1 Nitriliruptoraceae bacterium | reverse complement strand
CGCCGCCTTCCGCGAGGGGGTGGAGCTGGCCGGGACGGGACGCATCCTCTACCTCGGCGGCCTCGTCGATGAGGACACGCTGACCACCCTCACCCCGCACCTGTACGCCCGGCACCAGACCGGCGTCGAGCTCGCCGCCGGCACCGTGGCGGTCACCGAGGTGCGTGCCGGCATCGTGCTCGGGGCCGGCAGCGCGTCCCTCGCCCTGCTCGAGGCCGCCGCTCGGGCGCCGGTCGGCATCGAGGCGCCGTGGTCGCACACGCCGACGCAGCCGATCGCGCTCGCGGACCTGCTCGCGCTGCTGCTCGCGACCCTGGAGGAGCCGGAGGTGGGGACGTCGGTGCTGGAGGTGGGTGGCCCGGAGGTGCTCTCCTACGCCGCGCTGGTCGAGCGCGTCCGGGGTGCGCTCGGCCTCGGGCGCCGCCCGCGGGTCCGGGTGCCCTACCTGCCGCCCGAGGCGGTGGCACCCGCCGCGGCCGCACGCGCCCGGATCGCCACCGGCCTCGCGCTCGGGCTGCTGCCCTCGGCCCGCCACCCGGCGGTGGTCCGCCCCGAGGTGCAGCGGACCCGCTTCCCGTGGAGCGGACGCACCGGGGTGGACGAGGCCCTGGCGGCCGCCTACGCCCGCAGCGCTGCGGGGCGGTGAGGCACGGCCGTGCCCACGCAGCAGGTCACACGCCGGCTGCGGACCGGCCCCAGGCGCCGCTCGTGCGCTCGTGGTCGATGCGGGCGACCTGGCGACCGGCCGCCTCGGCGAACCGGGCGACCGTCTCGCGCAGGGTGACGATGTCCTCCTTCACCAGCGCCTGGGGGCCGTCCACCAGGGCGGTCTCCGGCCGCGGGTGGACGTCCACGATCAGCCCGTCCGCCCCGACCGCGATCGCGGCGCGGGCGAGCGGCAGGACCAGCTCGCGCTTGCCGCCGGAGTGGGAGGGGTCGACCACGACCGGCAGGTGGGTGAGGGACTGGGCGACCGGGACCGCCGAGACGTCCAGGGTGTTGCGGGTCATCGGCTCGTAGGTCCGGATCCCCCGCTCGCACAGCACGATCTGCAGGTTGCCGGTCTGGGCGATGTACTCCGCGGCCATGATCCACTCGTCGATCGTGGCGGTGAGCCCGCGCTTGAGCAGCACGGGCCGGCCCGCCATGCCGACCTCCTTGAGCAGTTGGAAGTTCTGCATGTTGCGCGCGCCGACCTGGAGCATGTCGGCCTTCGCAGCGACGGTCTCCACATCGGCCGGCGTGACGACCTCGGTGACGAAGGGCAGGCCGAGGTCCCGGGCGGTGGCGTGCAGGATGTCGATCCCGGGCTCGCCGAGGCCCTGGAAGGCGTAGGGGGAGGTGCGGGGCTTGTAGGCCCCGCCACGCAGGATCGTGGCGCCGGCCTCCTTCGCCATCCGGCAGGCGGCGCGGGTCTGCTCCTCGGTCTCCACGGCACAGGGACCGGCGATCAGGGTGACGGTGTCCCGGCCGATCGCGCTGTCCCCGACGGACACGGTGGATGGCCGCGGGTGCGCGTCGGTGCTGACCAGCTTGTAGGGCCGGCTCACACGGATCACGTCCTCGACGCCCGGGTAGGCGTGCAGGGGCAGCTCCGCGAAGTGGGTCAGGTCACCGACCAGCCCGATGATGGTCTGGGACCGCCCGCGCGAGACGAACGCGTCCCCGCCCACCTCGCCGATGGCCTTGACGACCTTGTCGATGTCGGCGGTGCTCGCGCTCCCGCGCATCACCACGACCATGGAGGTGTCCTCTCTCGCCACGGCTGCGACCTGCCTCTCCTCGGCACGTGGGGATGACCCGCTCTCCGTGCAAGGTGACGGAGGACGCGGCGGCCGGCGTCGACGGGCCCCGCGCGCCCCGCGGCCGCCAGAGCGGGGTGCGGACCGGACCCGACCGGTCCGGTGGCCGAGGCTACCACCGGGGTCGGTCTACCATCTGGCGCGACCACGACCGTCGAGGGGCAGCGTGCCAGGACCCGATGCGGCCGGTCCGTCCGATCCGGCCGGGCCGGCGGTGCACTGTCCCCACTGTGGCGCCGAGGTGGTGCCGCCGGGCCGGTTCTGCGTCGGGTGCGGGAGCGCGGTACCGGCACCCCGGCCCGAGCAGGACGGGCCGGCTGCCGAGCGCGCCGCGACGCCCGTCGGGACCGAGCCAACGGCACCGCAGGCTCCCGCCGGTCCGGACGGCCGCGAGGTGACGGACCGTCCCTCGGCACCGTCGGCGTTCGGGCAGGCCCTGCCACCGCCGGCCAGCGGTCGGGGGGCGACGCTGCGCTGCACGAGCTGTGGGCAGGTCAACGACCGCAGCCGGGAGCTGTGTCGGGCCTGCGGCCTCGACCTCGATCCCAACGCGCGGACGAGCGTGCCGGTCACCGGCTCCCGTCCGGCGGCGCCGGCGCGATCGCGGTGGGTGCCGCGGCGCTGGTGGGTGCTCCCGCTCGCGGTGGTCGCCACGGTCGTGGCGGTCGCCGCCGGGCTCCGGCTCGTCGAAGCCGGGCCCTTCGCGCCCGAGGTGGATCCCCTCCCGGTGCTGCCCTTCCCCGCCCAGCGGTACCCGGACGGTCCCGTCGCGCTCGAGCTGAGCGACATCGGGACGGTCACGACCGCCCGTGGTGAGGACGGACGCGGGACCTCGCCGGCCAGCATGGTCGACGCGGACCCCGCCACCGCCTGGCGGGGGGACCCGAGCGCCCTCCCGCCGGGGGTGCCCGAGACGATCGACGTGACCCTGGCCGAGCCGGCCTGGCTCGACGCGATCGTGCTCGCCAACGGCGATCACCGCGACGCTGCGGCCTACGAGGCCAGCGGTCGGATCGAGCGGCTGGAGCTGTGGGTCGACGGCGACCTCCACCTCGACCTCGCCCTGCTCGACCTCGGGCGGGACCGTCAGATCGCCCGCCTCCCGGAGCCGCTGCTGACCACCGGTGTCAGGCTCGTGGTGGTCGCGACCTTCGCCGGCAGCGAGCACACCGGGCCCGCGCTGTCGGCGCTGGAGCTGCGCGGCTACCCGGCGGACGCGCAGGACGCCGAGGTGGCAACGTCGCGGGCGGCGCAGCGGGGCGTGCTCGGTGCGCCAGCGCGGGCCCCGCGCCCGCTGGGCGTGCGCGCCCGTCCCTCCGGTCAGGGCTCGTAGGCGTACAGCAGCACCCGGTCGCCGGGCAGCCGGGTGCTGCCGGGACCCGGGTCCTGGTCGAACACCCGGTCCGGGTTGAAGAAGGCGGAGAAGCCCCCGCGCCGCTCCACCTCCACCTCGAGCCCGAGCGCCTCCAAGGTGGCGACGGCGTCGTCGACACGCTCGCCACGCACGTTCGGGAGCTCCACCGGCTCGGGGCCGTCCGACACCACGACCGACACCTCGTCCCCGGCGAACCGCACCGCGCCGGCGGGCGGGTCCTGGGCGATGATGGTGCCGGGTGGCGCGTCGTCGTAGCGGCGTTCGGCGACGCGGAGCTCGAGCGCCCCGAGCGTCGAGCGTGCCTCCTCGAGCGTGCTTCCTCGCAGGTCGGTGACCTCGAGCGGTTCGGGGCCTCGGCTGACGACGATCCGGACCTCGCTGCCCTCGTCCACGACCGTGCCCGCGGGCGGCTCCACCGCGAGCACGGTGCCAGCCGGGACCACCTCGTCGTAGCGCTGCTCGCGGCGGATCTGCAGGTCCGCCGCACCGAGCATCTGGCGGGCGTCATCGGCCGGCTGCCCCGCGACCTCGGGCACGGTGACGGGCCGGGGACCGGCGGAGAGCACGAGCGCGACGGGGCGGCCCTGGCGGGCATCCCCGCTCGGATCCTGCGCGAGCACGTGGGCGCTCGGCACGACCCGGTCGTGCACCGTGTCGTCGGTGATGAGGACCTCGAAGCCGGCCCGCTCGAGCTGCTCGGTCGCGCTGTCGACGCTGGCACCGATCACGGAGGGGATCGGGACCACGGGAGCGATGACCCGGTCCCACAGCAGGTAGCCGCCGATCGCCGAGCCGCCGACGAGCAGGAGCAGGACGGCCAGCACCAGCGGCCAGCGCCATCGGCGCCTGCGCCGGGCTCCCCGCCGGCGACCACCCGCCGGAGGTTCGGCGTCGGCCACGAGCTGGGTCTCGGTCTCGGCCACGGGGACCACGACGGTCTCGCCGGGCCAGGGCCCGGTGGGGACGGGTGGCGCCGTGGCACG
>JBKHEJ010000222.1:0-4219 GCA_046540855.1 Nitriliruptoraceae bacterium | reverse complement strand
GGCGGGGTCGCTCGCGCCGACCGAGCCGACCAGCCCATCCTGGTCCACCACCCGGCTGCTGCACCTCGGCCTGCCGGCGAGCCTCGTGCACGGCCTGGAGGTCTCCGACGGCGCGGACGACCTCGCCTGGGTCGCCGCGCTCGCGAAGGCGCTCGCCCCGCTGTGCCGCCCACTGCCAGCCGGCCCGAGCGTGCTGCTCGGTGCGGACGCCCCCGCGGTCGCCGAGGTGGCCGGCGCCCCCTCGGCACGGAGCCGGACCTGGCTGAAGGCGCTCGGGACCGCCCGCTGGCGCCACCTGGTGCTCGGTGGGGACCGGTGGCGCGACGACCTCGCCGAGGAGCCGCTGGCGGTGTCGTGGACCCGCACCGCCGACCTGCCGGATGCGCTGCGCTGTGCGACCGAGCTCGGGCTCGTGCTCGGCTACGGCCCGGTCGCCGGCCGGCTGGTCCGTGCCCAACCGCTGGACGTCGCCCTCGCCGTCCGTGAGCTGGTGGACGACCGATGAGCGCCGGACCGCTGCGACGTGCCACCGCGATCGTCGGGCTGCTCGCCCTCGCACCGATCGCCGGGATGGTCCTGACCCGGACCCTGACGCCGGAGCAGGCGGCGGTGCGGGCGCTGCTGGTCGTCGGCGCCGTGGTGCTGGTCGGCAACCTCGCCCGTGTCACCCTCGAGCAGCTGCTGCACCGCGTGGAGAAGGACCTGGTCACCACCGAGGACATCGAGGTCCCCGGCGCGGTCGGCGCCGATGCCAGCGCGGCGGCATCCTCCGGTGCGGCACCGAGCTTCAACCGCCGGGCCGGGGACGCCGGTGGGGCTCAGGAGGCCCGGTAGGGCGGACGCCGTGGGTGTCCGCGGGCGCGGCGCGCAGCCGGCCGGGCGAGGTGGTGCTCAGTCGGGCGCGGGCAGTCCCAGCAGCACGTCCCCCGGCAGCAGTTCCTCCAGCGCCGGGTCGTCGTAGCGCAGCAGCGTCTCGCGCCGGACCACCGCCAGCACGAGCCCGTCCGCCTCGCTGACCGGCTTGCCGACCTCCTCGGCGGTGACCGCGCGCTCCTCCAACGCCAGCCCCTGGGAGGTGTGCAGCAGGTCGGTGACGACCGCGGCGATGTGCGGGTTGCGGCTGGTGACCCCGAGCAGCCGCCCGGAGGTCTCCGAGGACACGATCACCGCGTCCGCTCCCGAGCGGCGCAGCAGGTGCGCGTTCTCCGACTCACGCACCGAGGCGACCACGGTCGCCTCCGGGGCGAGCTCACGCGCCGTCAGGGTGATCAGCACCGCGGCGTCGTCGCGCTCCGGTGCCACGATGACCGAGCGGGCGCGCTGGGCCTGGGCCTCCAGCAGCGTGCGCGTCCGCGCCGCATCGCCGGTCACGACCGTGAAGCCGTCGCGGACGGCCTCCTCGGCGGCCTCGGGGGACTTCTCCACGACGACGATGGACGCGGCCGGGATGCCGGCGTCCTGCAGGGACTGGGCGGCGGCCTGGCCCTTGACGCCGTAGCCGCAGATGAGGTGGTGGTCACGCACGCGTCGGCTCCATCGGTCGTGTCTGAGCGTCTCCCGCCAACGATCGGTGAGCAGTTCCACGGTGGTCCCCACCACCACGAGCAGGAACGCCACCCGGGCCGGGGTGATCACGAGCACCGCGGTCAGCCGCGCGGCGGGCGTGACCGGCGTGATGTCGCCGTACCCGGTCGTGGTCGTGGTCACCGACGCGTAGTAGAGGGCGTCGAGGAAGCTGACGTGCCCGTCCACCTCGTCGACGTAGCCGCCGCGCGTCGCCAGGACGGCGATGGCGACGATCAGCAGCAGCCCCACCGCCACGGCGATCCGGCGCGAGAGCGCGAGCAGCGGTGCCCGCTCGGGCACCGGGATGCGCGCCCTGACCCTGTTGATACCCGGCCCTTTCGACCCTGACGAGCTGGCACGGTAGTCCCTCGGCGGCTCGGGCCGATGGCTGCTTGACTCGACACCGTGCGCCGTTGCGCGCGCAGCGAGCCTGTGCCGTGCCGGGTGCCTCTGGGCGTGCCGGTCCTCGAGCAGCCAGCGAACCGTGGGGTCAGCCGTGGCCAACCGTCTCTACCTCGCCTCCCTCGAGCCGCGCGCCGGCCGTTCCCTGGTCACCCTGGGGATCATGGAGCTGCTGACCCGCCGGCTCGGCAAGGTCGGCTACCTGCGCCCGGTCGTCCCCTCCAGCAAGGAACCCGACCAGCGCATCGAGCTCGTGCGCCGCCGCTACGACCTCGACCTCGAGGCGAGCGAGATGGCGGTGTTCGGCTCCGACCAGGTCGCCGAGCACTTCTCCGAGGGCCGCGGCGAGGAGGTGTTCAAGGGCATCCTCGACGCGGCGAAGGAGCTCGAGCAGCGCTACCCCTTCGTGCTCTACGACGGCACCGAGTACACCGGTGCCGCCGCCGCCATCGAGTTCGACGTCAACGCCCAGATCGCCAACCACCTCGGCGCCCCGGTGCTCGCGGTGGTCAGCGGTGACGACCGGCTGCCCGACGACGTGCTCGACGCGTTCCACCTCGCCCGCGAGTCGCTCGTGGCCGAGGGGTGCACGATCGCCGCCATCATCATCAACCGGGTCGCTCCGGCGGTGCTCGAGGCCGTGCGCGGGGCCGTCGAACTCGCCGAGGTCCCCGAGCCGGTCTGGGTGCTGCCGGCGGTACCGATGCTGTCCAAGCCGACGGTGCGCGAGATCGTCGACGCGCTCGACGCCGACCAGGTGGCCGGCTCCGTCACCGACCTCGACCGCGAGGTCACCGGCATGAAGATCGCGGCGATGAGCCTGCCGAACGTGCTGGACCACCTCGACGAGGGGGTGCTCGTCATCACCCCGGGGGACCGGGCCGACGTGCTCGCCGGGACGCTGCTCGCGCGGTTGGCGACCACCTACGACAACATCGCCGCGCTGATGCTCACCGGTGGGTTCCCGCTGCCGGCGACCATGGAGCGCCTGCTCGACGGCCTGGGTGAGGTCAGCCTGCCGATCCTGTCGGTCTCCAGCGACACGTGGACGACGGCGCAGCGGGTGGCGGCGGTCCCGGCCATCATGCGCCCCGGCAACCAGCGCAAGATCGAGACCGCGCTCGGGGTGTTCGAGGCGCACGTCGACACCGCGGTGCTCGAGGAGCGCATCGAGGTCACCCGCACCGAGCGGGTCACCCCGCTGATGTTCGAGTACGAGCTGCTCCAGCGCGCCCGCTCCGACCGCAAGCGCATCGTGCTGCCGGAGGGGGAGGACGAGCGGATCCTGCGGGCCAGCGAGGTGCTGCTGCGTCGCAACGTCGTGGACCTGACCATCCTCGGCGACCTCGACGTCGTCCGGGCCCGGGCGGACGCCCTCGGGATCGACCTCAGCGAGGTCCAGCTGCTCGACCCGGCCGAGTCCGAACTGACCGAGGACTTCGCTCAGGAGTTCGTGAAGCTGCGCGCCCACAAGGGCATCACCATCGAGTTCGCGCGCGAGTCGATGCTCGACGTCAGCTACTTCGGGACGATGCTGGTGCACCGGGGGCTCGCGGACGGGATGGTCTCCGGCGCGGCCCACACCACCCAGCACACGATCCGCCCCTCCTTCGAGATCATCAAGACCAAGCCCGGGGTCTCGCTGGTGTCGTCGGTGTTCTTCATGGCGCTGTCCGACCGGGTGCTCGTCTACGGCGACTGCGCCGTCAACCCCGAGCCGGACGCCACCGGGCTCGCCGACATCGCGATCAGCTCCGCGGAGACCGCGGCGGCCTTCGGCATCCCGCCGAAGGTCGCGATGCTGTCCTACTCCACCGGTGAGTCCGGCAAGGGCGCGGCCGTGGAGCGGGTCCGCGAGGCGACCGCCCTCGTACGCGAGCGCCGGCCCGACCTCGAGGTCGAGGGGCCGATCCAGTACGACGCCGCGATCGACGCCGGCGTCGGCGCGGCGAAGCTGCCCGGCTCGACCGTCGCCGGCCACGCCACGGTGTTCATCTTCCCCGACCTCAACACCGGCAACAACACCTACAAGGCCGTGCAGCGCTCCGCGGGGGCGGTCGCGATCGGGCCGGTGCTGCAGGGGTTGAACAAGCCGGTCAACGACCTCTCCCGCGGGTGCCTGGTCGACGACATCGTCAACACCGTCACCATCACCGCGGTCCAGGCGCAGTCCTGAGCCGCACGTGCTACCTCGGCGTGAGACCATGCGCCACCCCGTCCCGCTCCCGCGCCACCTCGGCGTGAGACCATG
>JBKHEJ010000221.1:0-4226 GCA_046540855.1 Nitriliruptoraceae bacterium | reverse complement strand
GGATGGAGCCTGCTCGTGGACCTGTCGATCATCGGTGTCGGCCATGTCGGCCTGGTCACGGCGGCGGTGTTCGCCGACCTCGGCCACCGGGTCATCGGGTTGGACGACGACGCCGACAAGCTCGCGACCCTCCGCGCCGGCGGCGTCCCCTTCCACGAGCCGGGCCTGCCGGAGCTCCTCGCGCGCGTGACCGGCGACGGGTCGCTCACCTTCACCGGCGACCTCGAGGAGGCGGTCCACCACGCCGAGGTGGTGTTCGTCTGCGTCGGCACACCACCGCTGCCCGGCGGGGGTCCCGACCTGCGCTTCGTGGAGCGGGTGGGCCAGCAGGTCGCCCGCCACGCCACCCGGGAGCTCGTGCTGGTGGAGAAGTCCACCGTGCCCGCGAACACCGGCGCCCGCCTGACCCAGGTCATCGCCCGGGAGCGGGCCGCGCTCGGTCGCGAGGAGCTGCAGGTCCACGTGGCCTCGAACCCGGAGTTCCTGCGCGAGGGTGTGGCGGTCAAGGACACCGCCGAGCCGGACCGCATCGTCTACGGCACCGCCTCCGACTTCGCCCGCGACAAGCTGCGTGAGGTCTACGCCCCGATGGTCGAGCGGGTCGGCTGCCCGGTGGTGGAGACCGACGTGCCCACCGCGGAGCTGATCAAGCACGCCTCCAACGCCTTCCTCGCCACCCGCCTGTCCTTCATCAACGCCGTCGCCAACGTGTGCGACCGGGTCGGTGCTGACATCGAGGTGGTGGCGGAGGGGATGGGCTACGACGCGCGGATCGGGCCGGCGTTCCTGCGCGCCGGACTCGGCTACGGCGGGTCGTGCTTCCCGAAGGACGTGGACGCCTTCGCCTACATCGCCCGGGAGGTCGGCTACGAGTTCCGGCTGCTCGAGGAGGTGCGGGCGGTCAACGCCGGGCAGCGCAAGGTCGTGCTCGACCGGCTCCGCGACGAGCTGTGGCACCTGCAGGACAAGACCGTCGCCATCCTCGGCGCCACCTTCAAGCCGGGCACCGACGACCTGCGCGAGGCCCCGGCGCTCCACCTCGCCCGGGACCTGCTCGCCGAGGGTGCCCACGTGCGCATCTACGACCCCATCGCCCTGGAGGGTGTCGCCGCCGAGCTCCCCGAGGTGGAGCTGGTGACCGACCCGATCGAGGCCGTCCGGGGGGCCCATGCCGCGGTCATCGCGACCGAGTGGGACGAGATCGCCTCGCTGGACCCGGTCGCGCTGAAGGAGGCGCTCGGCTACCCGATCGTGGTCGACGGGCGCAACTGCCTGGACGCCGAGGCGGCGCTGGCCGCCGGCCTGCACTACCACGGCATCGGCCGTGGCCACCTCCGGAGCCGCTGATGCCGCACGCCACCCCTGACGTCTCCATCGTCCTGCCGCTGTACAACGAGGTCGGCCACCTCGACGCGGAGTTCAGCCGGATCGTGGCCGCGATGGAGGCGTCGGCGTACCGCTGGGAGATCCTCGCCGTCGACGACGGCTCGACGGACGGGACCCGGGAGCGGCTGCGGGAGCTCGCGGCCGCCGACGACCGCATCCGGCTCTTCGAGCACCGCCGCAACCTCGGCTCCGGGGGAGCGCGCCGGACGGGGACCGCGGCCGCGCGTGGCCGGTTCGTGGTGTGGACCGACGTGGACATGACCTACCCCAACGACCGGATCCCGTGGCTGGTGGACCAGCTGGGCGAGGACGATCAGCTCGTCGGGGCGCGCACCACGGAGGAGGGCACCCACAAGCTCGCGCGAGTGCCGGCGAAATGGGTCATCCGGCGGCTCGCCCAGTACCTCACCCAGCAGCCGATCCCGGACCTCAACTCCGGGTTCAGGGTCTTCAAGCGCGAGCACGCGGTGCGGTACCTCCACCAGCTGCCCAACGGCTTCTCGTGCGTGACGACGATGACGATGTCGTTCATGACCGACGGGCTCAGCGTCGCCTACGTCGACATCCCCTACGCCGCGCGCAAGGGGGAGTCCAAGTTCCACTGGTACCGCGACACCCGCCGCTACCTCCTGCAGGTGGTGCGCATGGTGCTCAGCTACGAGCCGCTCAGGGTGTTCATGCCGATCGGGCTCGCGCTGCTGTTCCTCGGGCTGGGGAAGGTGGGCTTCGACCTGGTCACCAAGGACCTGCGGATCGCCACGAACACGCTGCTGCTGCTGTTCGCGGCGTTCCAGGTCATCTCGATCGGCCTGCTCGCGGACCTGGTCGTGCGGGTGAGCCGACCGAAGGTGGAGACGGTGCCGGTGCCGGAGCCGAGCGAGGCCGAGGTGCCCGCGGCGACCTCCGGCTGAGCGCCGTGGTCCGTCGTAGCTGAGCCCGTGCGGCATGTGCGCGGCGGGTGCCGCGTTGCTGAAGACCTGACGCAGCGTGACCGATACCTCACTTGGAGCGAGCGAACCTGTCTCTGGCGCGCTCCGACGGAGGCCGATCGTGTCGCGAGCAGCCCGACCAGGACGCTCCCGCTCCCTCCTGGTCGGGGCGGTCCTGCTGGCGCTCGGGGCCGGTCTGGTCCCGCCGGCTGCCGCCGCGGCAGAGGATCCGCAGCGCGTCCTCGTCACCTACGCCGAACGACGCACGGCGGCGGAGGTCGCCGCGGAGCTTCAGCCTCACATCGAGGTTGAGGTGAGGGCGGCGGATCACGTCGATCGCACCGCCCTGCACGTCCTGGAGGTCCCGACCGCTGCGGCGCTTGGGGAGCTCGTAGGCGTGCTGGAGGCCACCCCCGGCGTGCTCGCCGTGGAGCCCGACCAGCTCATCCGCCCCTCCCACGAGGTCCACCGGGTGCTGCCGCTGACGGCGGCGGCCGACGCGGCCCACACCGCGGCCGGGACCGCTGAGACGTCCCGCCTCGCCGCCACGGCGCTCCCACCCGCCTGGGGCCTGCGCAACGATGGGCACGCACTCAACGGCCGCGGGGGCCGCGCCGGCATCGACGTCGGGGCGCACGACGCCTGGCCCCACGCCGATGGGGAGGGCGTCGTCGTGGCGGTGGTCGACAGCGGCGTCGACCTCGACCACCCGCTGCTTGAGGGCCGGATCTGGACCAACCCCGGGGAGCGGGCCGACGGGCGCGACACCGACGGCAACGGCTACGTCGACGACCTGCACGGCTGGAACTTCGCCAACGGCAACGACCGGGTCTTCCTCGACGCCGAGGCCGACAGCCACGGCACCCACGTGGCCGGCATCATCGCCGCGACCGAGCTGTCCGGCAGCGGGTTCCAGGGTGTCGCGCCGCGCGCCCGGATCATGCCGTTGCGCTTCATCGACGGCGTCGAGGGGCGGGGCTCGGACGCGATCGCCGCCATCCGCTACGCGATCGCCCACGGAGCGGACGTCATCAACGCGAGCTGGGGCTCGCCGGACGCCTCGCCGGCGCTGCGCACCGTGCTGGCCGAATCACCGGTGCCGGTGGTGATCTCCGCCGGCAACAACGGCCGCCCGCTCGACACCGACCCCTGGTACCCGGCCGCCGACGACCTCGACACCACCGTCGTGGTGGCCTCGGTGGGGATCGACGGGCAGCTGTCGGGGTTCAGCAACCACTGCACGAGGCTGGTGGACGTCGCGGCGCCGGGGGAGCTGATCCTGTCGACCTGGCCGGGGGAGCGCCTCGCGCTCTCCAGCGGCACGTCGATGGCGGCCCCCTTCGTCTCGGGGGTGCTGGCGCTCGCGCTGCAGCACCATCCGGAACTGACCGCCGAGGAGGCGGTCACGGCGGTGCGTGACACGGTCCGGCCGCTCGACACGGCCGCGGCCACCGTGGCCGGCGGGATCGTCCGCGCCCCGGCGCTCCTCGACCACCTCGGCACCCGCGTGGCCGCCTGCCCCGACGTGGATCCGGACGCGCTGCCCTTCGGGGACGTCAGTGCCACGAGCCCGCACCGCGACGCGGTGGCCTGCCTGCTGGCTCGTGGGGTGACCCAGGGGGTCAGCGCTGAGGCGTTCGGCTCCGAGCGGGGCCTGAGCCGGGCGCAGATCGCCAGCCTCGTGGCCCGCACGCTGCGTGAGGCCGGCGTGACGCCAACCGTCCCGAGTGACGGGCGCTTCGACGACGTCTCTACCAGCAGCGTGCACCACGACGCCATCGAGGCGCTTGCCGCGGTCGGCATCGTCGAGGGCCGCACCGCGACGACCTACGACCCGAGCGCTACGACCTCACGCGCGGAGCTCGCCGCGGTCGTCGCCAGGGCGGCGGAGTTCCTCGCCGAGGGGGAGGT
>JBKHEJ010000220.1:0-4234 GCA_046540855.1 Nitriliruptoraceae bacterium | reverse complement strand
TACAACGCGAAGCACCTCGACTACCTCCAGAACCGCGTCATCTAACAAACGCTGTACGAGAGCGTTTACCACGACGCCTGTTCTCGGCCTCGTGTCGAGAACCGAACTTCGAATACCCGAATTTTTACGGCTGCTCCTGAGCCGGTAGCGCACGTGGCGAACTCCGGGAGATCCGTCTCCGGTACCACCACGAACGATACCGGCTCGGTCAACGTAGCTAGCCGAGACGATTTTTCGAGGCCGTGTTGAGCACCGGGCGCGCATCCGGCCCGGCGTGGTGGCCTGCTACGCGTTCGTGCTGCCGGACCGACCCCCGCTGCGACCCCAACCGAGCGAGGTCGCGAGCGCCTGGTGGGTCCCGCTGACGACGCTCACCGATCCGGCGAACGCGACCACGACCCGGCACGCAGGCGTCAGCTTCCCGGCCATCGACCTCGACGGGCGAGCGCTGTGGGGGCTGACCCTGCTCACCCTCGAACGGTTCGCGACCACCGTCGGCCTCGAGCTCGCCACCGGCTGATCGGCCGGCGATCAGCGCGCGTCGCGGTCCTCGCCGCGGCCGGGTGCTGCGGCCGGTCCCGTCGGTTCGGCCGGTGCGGCCGGCGCGTCCACCGCCCCGCCGAAGCGGCGCTCCCGGGCCTGGTAGAGCGCGATCGTCTCCGCCAGCACGTGGCGGTCGAAGTCGGGCCAGAGCGTGTCGACGAAGGCGAGCTCCGCGTAGGCCGCCTGCCACAGCAGGAAGTTGGAGATGCGCTGCTCCCCGGAGGTGCGCACGAGCAGGTCCACCTCCGGCATGTCCGGGTCCGCCAGGCGACGTGCCAGCGCCTCCTCGTCCACGCTCGCCAAGCGCCCCGCAGCGACGTCGTGCGCGGCCCGGTCCGCGGCCTCGGCCAGCTCGGCCCGGGCGCCGTAGTTGAACGCGATCCTCAGGGTCAGGCGCCGGTGCCGCTGCGTCAACGCCTCGGTGTCCTCGATCAGGCGGACCAGCCGCCGCGGGACCGGGCGGCCGCGCCCCCCGATGAAGCGCACCCGCACCTGCCGCTCGTCGAGCTCGTCGGCACGGCGCAGGAGCAGCGACTCGTTGAACCCGAGCAGGAACCGGACCTCGCTCGGTGGCCGCCGCCAGTTCTCGGTCGAGAAGGCGTAGACGGTCAGGTCGCGCACGCCGAGCTCCAACGCCCCCTCGACCGTGTCGAACAGCGCGGCCTCGCCGGCCTCATGGCCGGCGTTGCGCGGCAACCCCTGCCGGTTCGCCCAGCGACCGTTGCCGTCCATGATCAGCGCGACGTGGCCGGGCAGGCGCTCGGGGTCCAGTCCGTGCTGCTCGAGCAGACCCACGACCACCACCTCGGCTCGCCCCACGCGACCACGGAGCGGGAGGGACCCGACCCCTGCCGCACGCTAGCGCCGGCGTCCGCCGAGGTGGCACGCCGAGCGGACCCGGTGCGGGGTCGGAGCGCGGGTCCGGACGGGCACGGCTGGCGGGCTCGGTGCCTTGCCACGCACGAGCGCCAGCGGAACGTTCTCGCGTTCTCCGTTCCGTGGAGCCGGCGGGTGCCTATGCTCCCCGCGGGAGCGTCTGGGAGGACGGCAGCATGGTGGAGCACGCGTCCGGGCAGCTCGACACCGAGGCGGTGGTGATCGGCGCCGGCGCGGCGGGCCTGGCGGCGGCACGCTCGCTGGCGGCCCGCGGCATCGCCTACGAGCACCTCGAGAAGGGCTCGATGGTCGGGGGGCTGTGGCGCATCGACAACGACAACGGTGGAGCGGCCGCCTACGAGACCCTCCACCTCAACAGCTCCCGCCCCCGGACCCAGTTCCCCTCGTTGCCGATGCCGGCCGAGTGGCCGGACTACCCCTCCCATGAGCTGATGGCCCGCTACCTCCAGGGGTTCGCGGACCACTTCGGGCTGACCGACCGCATCCGTTTGAGGACCGAGGTGGTCGCGGTGCAGCCGCGGCCCGGCGGCGGCGCCCCCGGCAGCAGCGGGTGGGAGGTGACGACCGGCGACGGGGCGGGCATCACGACCCGTGCGGTGCTCGTCGCCAACGGCCACCACGGCACCCCGCGGCGGCTCCCCCTCGCGGACGGGTTCGACGGGCACCGCTTCCACGCCCACGAGTACCGCGAGC
Organism: Nitriliruptoraceae bacterium; assembly: GCA_046540855.1. Lineage (GTDB taxonomy): Bacteria > Actinomycetota > Nitriliruptoria > Nitriliruptorales > Nitriliruptoraceae > T1Sed10-7. The sequence continues at coordinate 2,101 of JBKHEJ010000220.1, read as the reverse complement.
CGTCGGTCTTCGCCGGCCAGCGCGTGCTGGTGGTCGGGGTCGGCAACTCCGGGCTGGACATCGCGTGCGACGCCGCCCCGATCGCCGACCGGGTGCTGCTGTCCACCCGTCACGGCGTCCACGTGATCCCGAAGTACGCCTTCGGCCGCCCGGTCGACCAGCTCTCCTCACCGCTGACGGCCCGGCTGCCCTTCCGCCTCGAGCGGGCGCTGTACGAGGTGCTCGTCCAGCTCTCGGTCGGCCGGCCCGAGGACCGCGGGCTGCCACGGCCCGACCACCGCCTCCTCGGCGCCCACCCGAGCGTGTCCTCGCGGCTGTACGACCACGTCGGCCACGGCGACATCGAGGTGGTCGGGGACCTCACGGGCGTGCACGGCACCGTGGTGCGCTTCGCCGATGGGCGCGAGGAGGAGGTGGACGTGCTGGTGGAGGCGACCGGCTACGACGTCTCGCTGCCCTTCCTGGACGCCGAGGTGCTCGAGGTCCGCGACAACGTGCTCGAGCTGTACCGGCGCGTGGTCCCCGTGGACCGCCCGGGGCTGTTCCTGCTCGGCTTCATCCAGACCGTGGGCTCGAGCGTGCCCCTGCTGGAGCACCAGAGCGAGTGGGTCGCCGAGATCCTCGCCGGCGCGGTGTCCCTCCCCTCGGGTGGCACCATGCGGCGCTGGATCGAGGCGGACCGGCGGGCGGTGTCCCGGCGCTACCTGCGCTCCGCCCGGCACACGATGCAGGTGGACTACTGGCGCTACATCCGCGACCTGCGCGAGGAGCGGTCCCGCTACGCCGTGGCCGGACCGGCCGGCGCGAGCACGGCCCGAGGGGATGCGGGTACGGGCAGGGCCCGCGGCCTGGCGGCACCCTCGCTGCCGGGGGCGCGGCGGTGACCCGGGGGTCGAGGCGGGAGCGCCCGGTTGGTAGCCCACCGCCACGACCCCCCGGCCCGGTGCTGGTCACCGGCGCTGGTGGCTTCATCGGCCGGGCGCTCCGGACGCGGCTGACCGCCCTGGGCGTCGAGACCCGCGGCATCGACCGGTCCGGCGCCCCGGACGCCGCGATCACCGCCGGGGACGTCACCGACCCGGCCGGTTGGATCGGGCTCCTCGCCGGCGTCGACACGGTCGTGCACACCGCGGCGATCGTGTCGAACGTCGTACCGCTCGCGCGGATGCACGCGGTGAACGTCGCCGGGACCCGTGCGGTCCTGGCCGCAGCCGCCGCGGCGGGGGTGCGGCGGGTGGTGCACCTGTCCTCGGTGGTGGTGCACGGCTACGACCTGCCGGCCTGGGTCGACGAGGACCACCCCGTCACGATCACCGGCGACGCCTACGTCGACACGAAGGTGGCCAGCGAGCAGGTCGCGCTCGCCGCGCACGCCCGGGCGGAGCTCGAGGTGGTCGTGGTCCGCCCCGGCGACGTGTACGGCCCCGGCTCGCGCCCCTGGGTGGTGCTGCCCCTGACCTACCTCAAGGCGGGGCAGGCCATCCTGCCCGCCCGGGGCCGGGGCATCTGCAGCCACGTCCACGTCGACAACCTCGTGGCGGGGCTCGTCCGGGCGATCGCGGTGCCGGCCGCGGCCGGTCACGTCCTCCACCTCACCGACGGTGTGGCCACCACCTGGGCCGAGTACCTCGGCCACCTCGGGGCTCTGGTCGACCGGCAGCCCCGCCGGCTGCCCACCCCGATGGCGGTCGCGCTGGCCGCGGCCGTGGGCCGGGCCGAGCGGGCCCGCGGTCGCCACAGCGAGCTGTGCGGCGCCTCCATGCGGTTGCTGGCCCGCACCGGCAGCTACCGCATCGACCGGGCGCGGGACGTGCTCGGCTACGTCCCCACGGTGGATCTGACCACCGGCATGCGGGGGGTCGCGAGCTGGGCCGGGGAGGTCGGGCTGCTGGACCCCACCCCGCGGGCCCGGCCGCTCGGGAGGGCGGCCTGATGCGCGCGATCGTGGCCGAGACCACCGTGCCGTCCGGATCCGACCGTGCCGCTGGTCGGCGCGGTGCACGCGCGGCAGCCGACCAACGGCGCCCGCACCTGACCCCCGCGCGCGCCTGACCCGCGCCCGTGCCTGACCCGCGCCCTACCCGTGCCAAGCCCCCGGCCC
>JBKHEJ010000219.1:0-4270 GCA_046540855.1 Nitriliruptoraceae bacterium | reverse complement strand
TGCGCTCGGCGAAGCGGTAGTCGCCGGCGTCGAAGGGGCGCTCCTCGGGCAGCGTGAACCGCTCGGCGAGCAGCGGCGAGGTGGAGAAGACCTGGACGACCTCGCTGTCGGTGGCGCCGACCTTCTTGCGGATCACGTTGAGCCGGTCGACCTCGTTGAACTCCGCGAAGGTGATGGCCTTGCCGGACCCGCCAGCACGCGCCGTGCGGCCGATGCGGTGCAGGTACATCTTCTCGTCGTCGGGGCAGTCGTAGTTCACGACGTGCGTCACCCCGTGGACGTCCAGCCCCCGGGCCGCCACCTCGGTGGCCACGAGGACCGTGGCGCGCCCGTCGCGGAACCGGTCGAGGTTGCGCTCACGCGTGGCCTGGCGCAGATCACCGTGGATCGCGATAGCGGGGGTGTCGAGCTCCTCGAGCTCGGTCACGAGCCGGTCCGCCATGTGCTTGGTGCGCACGAAGACGTACACGCCGCCGCGGCCCTCGTCCTGCAGGATCCGGGCCAGCAACCGGGGCTTGTCCATCCGGTGGACCTGGAAGAAGTGCTGCTCGACGTTGGGTGCGGTCTCGCGCTCCTCCTGGTAGTCCGCCCGGGTGAAGGTCGGGTGGTCCATGTAGCGCCGTGCCAGCTTCACGATCGGGGTCGGCATGGTCGCCGAGAACAGCATCGTGTGCCGGTCCTCGCCCTTGCACGCCTCCACGAGCCGCTCGACGTCGGGCAGGAACCCCATGTCCAGCATCTCGTCGGCCTCGTCCAGCACCAGCTGGGTGACGTTGCTGAGGTCGAGGTTGCCGCGGTTGAGGTGGTCGAGCAGGCGGCCGGGGGTACCGACGACGACGTGGACGCCGGTGGTCAGCGCCTCGATCTGCTCGTCGTAGCCGACCCCGCCGTAGACGCTGATCGAGGTCAACCCGAGCGCGGCACCGATCCTGAGGTCCTCGTGGACCTGCAGGCACAGCTCGCGCGTCGGCACGATGACCAGGGCCTGCGTCACGGCACGGGCCGGGTCCAGGCGCTGCAGCAGCGGCAGGCCGAAGGCCAGGGTCTTGCCGGTCCCGGTGCGCGCCTGGCCGATGAGATCGTGGCCGTCGAGCGCGAGGGGCAGGGTGAGCTCCTGGATGGGGAAGGGGTGGGTGATGCCCTGGGCCTCGAGCGCGTCGCTGAGCGTCTCGTGGACCCCGAGGTCACGGAAGGTCTTGGTCACGTGCATCTCTCGTCCGGGCGACCCCCGGCGAGGTGAGGTGGTGCACACGCCTGGCGATCGCGGTGGTCGGCGTCGCATCGTCGCGACGCGGGAGCGCGACCGGCGGGGCCTCCCGGCGGCGCGCGGGTTCGTCGGTCGCAGGGCCGCAACGGCCCCCGTGGTCCAGGAGCGGTCGGCGAGATGGGACCGGCGCTCTCAGGGTATCCCACGCGGCCCCGTCCGGATGGGAGCGACGGACACGGCGTGGAGCAACTAGCGTCGTCGTCGGTCCCGGAGGTCGATCGTGGAGCAGCTGCAGCGGCGTGCGGACGAGCTCGTCCTGCGCTTCCTGCGGCACATCCGCGAGCACGAGCCGGTCGAGGGCAGCCGGCTCGGGCTCGCCGGCGTCGACGGCCGCCTCCCCGACCTGGCCCCGCCAGCCCTCGAGGCCCGCGCACGCGACCTGCAGCGGCTGGCCCGAGCGGTGGCCGTGGAGCTCGCCGCGCTGGAGGGGACGAGCGGCACCGGGGTGAGGGAGGCGCGCGGCGACCTGCTCCTGCTCGCCGCCGAGCTGGACCACCGCCGCTTCCTCAGGGAGGTGCGCCCACGCCTCGCCCTCGACCCGCTCACGGCGCTCGACACCGTCGGCGCGGGCATCCACGGGCTGCTGTCCTGGGACGACGGCACCCCGGGGGACCGGTGCCGCCGGCTCGAAGCGGCCGCCCAGCGGGCCCGCCGGGTCCCCGTCCTGCTCGAGCAGGCGAGCGGTCTGCTGACCTCCGCGCCCGAGCCGCACCTGCGCATGGCGCTGGAGCGGGTGTCCGGTCTGGTGCGCCTGGTCCGCGAGGTGCTGCCGGGCCGGGCCGAGGAGCTCGGGGTGGACGTCTCACCCGCGCGCGACGCCGGGGAGGTGGCCGCGGAGGGGCTCGAGGCCTTCGCCGCGCTCCTGGACGAGCTGACCGCCGACCCGCCCGGGGCCTGGCGTCTCGGCCCCGAGGACCACGCGCTGGTGCTGCGGACCGCCCTCGGCACGACCATGTGGCCGTCCCAGATCGAGGACCGCGCCCGGGTCCATCTGGTCCGGACCCGGGCCCGCCTCGCGGAGCTCACCGGAGCCCACTGGTCCCACTGGTACCCCCGGGAGCGCCCGCCGCGGGACGAGGACGAGCGCATCCGCCGCGCCCTGGCGGCGCTGGCCCGCACCGCGCTTCGACCCCAGCAGCTGCTCGACGAGGCGCGCCTGGCGATCGAGGAGGCCCGGGCCTTCTCCCGCAGCTCCGCGCTCATCGACCTGCCGCCCTCGGAGCGCCTGCGCGTCCGCGAGGTCCCGCCCCACCTCAGCGGCGTCGCGGTCGCCTACGTCACCCCGCCACCGCCGCTACGTCCGGCGACCGGGTGCACCTACCACCTCGCCCCGATCCCCGCCGGGTGGGAGCGGGAGCGCGCCGGCGGGCTGCTGCAGGCCTACACACCGGCCGCCCTGCGCTCCCTCGCGATCCACGAGGGCTACCCCGGCCACGTCGTCCAGCTCGAGCACGCGGCCCAGCACCCCCGTCTGGCCAGGCGGCTGCTGGCCCGGCCGGTCTTCGCCGAGGGGTGGGCGGTCTACATCGAGCGCGAGGTCACCCGCGCCGGGTTCGGGTTGGGGGAGAGCTCGCGGGTGCCGGCGCCGGACCACCGGCTCGTGCACCTCGTGCACGAGCTGCGCATCGCGACCAGCGCCCTGGTCGATGTGGGGTTGCACGCGGCGTCGCTGCCGGACACCGCGGCCTACGACCTGCTCCTGCGCGCCGCGTTCCACACCCCCGAGGAGGCCGCGGCGACGGTGCGTCGCGCGCAGGTGCTCCCGGGCCAGCTCAGCACCTACTTCGTGGGCGGCGAGGAGCTCACCGACCTGCGCAGCGAGGTGGAGCTGCGCGAGGGCTCCGCGTTCCAGGCACGGACCTTCCACCAGCGGGTCCTGTCGCACGGCACCCCGACGGTGCGCATCGTGGCGGAAGCGCTCGCCGACGAGGCGCCGACCCTGCGGCCCTTCGCCGTGCCCGTCTGATGCACACGCCGGCCGCCCCCCACCCCGGTGACCGGCAGGGTCTCGATCGCGAGATCGAGCGGGCGCTGGCATCGGTCCCGGGGGTGGTCCAGGCCCGGGTGCGACGCGGCGCGGCTGATGCCCCTGCGCGCCTGCGACTGCGGTTGAGCCCCGGTCAGTCACCGGAACCGGTGGCGATCGCGGTCGCGTCGACCCTCGCGGAGCGGTTCGGTCTCGAGGTCGACCCGGCCGCGATCCAGGTGGTGTCGAGCGAGGGCACCGGCGACGGTCACGAGCCCCACCGCGCGGCGCCGTCGGCCTCCCCCCTCGTCGCCCGGCGCGCCAGCATCGCGCGCACCGCGATCACGCGCGGCGCGGACCACGTGCAGGTGGCGATCGCGCTGGCCCGGGAGGATCGGGAGGTGGTGGGCACCGGTCGGACGCGACCGGGCGGCGTCGAGGTCCTCGAGGCGATCGCCGAGGCGACCACGGTCGCGCTGCGGCAGCTGACCGTCCGGCCGATCGGCCTCGAGGTGCTCGAGGTCCTCCCCGAGCCGCCCGGGGATCCGGCGCGGATGCTGGTGCGCGTGCGGCTCCAGGCGGGGCGGGGCGACGAGGAGCTGCTCGGTGCCGCGGCGGTGCGTGGCGACCCTGAGGCCGCGGTGGTCCGTGCGACCCTGGACGCGGTGAACCGTCGGGTCGAGCCGCTGCTCATGGCGGCCGCCGAGGCCGGGGATGGCCGCGAGCAGCGGGGGTAGCCGGCCGTCACCGTCGCAGGTGGCCTGGCGACCGTGCCGGCACCTCGTCGAGGTCGTGGTAGAGCGCCACCGCCACCGCGGTGGCCAGGTTCAGGCTCGACACGCCCGCGCGCATCGGGATGGCGAGCCGCTGGTCGGCGCGCGCGAGCAGGGTCGCGTCCAGCCCGCCCCGCTCGGTCCCGACCAGCACCACCGCGTCAGCGGCGAGGCGTGCCCGGCCGAGCGGCGCGCCGGAGGGGTCCAGGGCGGCCACCGGCCGGTCCGTCGGGGCGGGTCCGGGCCCCCGCAGCCGCCCCCTGG
>JBKHEJ010000218.1:0-4306 GCA_046540855.1 Nitriliruptoraceae bacterium | reverse complement strand
CCGCGGTGCCGTGGTGCGTGCAGCGGATCGGATCGCGGCAACCCCCAGCGCGTTCCCTTCGGATGGGCGCAGGGATCGTGCCCGGGCCGGCCGAGGACGGCTCGAGGGCGGCGGGCGCGTCAGTCGACGAGCAGGCCGGTCACGAGCACCCGTTCCACCTCGGCATCGGGGACGGCGTCGTCGATGCGGTCGTGGAGCGCTGCCCGCAACACCGCCAACCGCTCGGCCCCGAGCAGGTCCTCGTGCTCGAGGCCGGCGAGCAGCGCCAGGACGGCGCTGGCGGCGACCGCTTCCTGGGCGCGGAACGCCTCGGGCTGGGCGGTGACGACGGCCACCCGGATGCGGGCGTGACGCCCGTCGGCGAGGCGGGCGGTCGTCTCGTCCAGGGTGACGATGTCCTCGTCCTCGGCCAGGGCCTCGCTGCCGCCGATGCGGAGCACGGGCGCATCGCGGTCGGTGGACCACCAGGCACCCGCCAGCAGGGCGCCGGCCGTCGCCAGCGCCCCGGTGGTCCGCAGCCAGACTCCCATGCCTCGCCACCTCGGGTGACCCTACGACTCCTGTCGGTCCCGACCGGTCGCGCTGAAGCACCCGCAACCCGGAGGCGTCGAGGCAGGCGCACGGTTGCGGAGGACCGGAACCGCCGAGGCGTCGCGGTAGGCGAGCGGTTGCGGAGGACCGGAACCGCGGAGGCGTCGAGGTAGGCGCGGCTGCTGGGGGGGCGCAGGCCACCCGCCACCGATCGTGGCGAACCCGACACGGAACGCTTCAGTCTGGCGGTGAGCGGTCGATGGGGACCACGTGCGGAAGGATCCGCGCACGAGCCCCACGCCCACGGACGGCGCCCAGCGACGACCCGTGGTGAGATGTGAGCTCCAAGGACGGCAGGACCGAGAAGGCCACGCCGCAGCGCCGCAAGAAGGCGCGCGACGAGGGCCAGGTCCCGCGCAGCCAGGAGGTCGCGGTCGCGGGCACCTTCCTGGCGCTCGTCGGGGTGCTGGCCATCGCCGGTGCGTGGATGACCGATCGCGCGATGGCGTCGGTGCGCGAGATCTACGCGACCGCCGGTGCCGCGGACGCGCTCGGCGCGAGCGCGCCTCGCAGCCTGACGCTGTTCTTCGTCCTGACCGGGCCGTTCCTGCTCGCCGCGGCCGTCGCCGGCACCGCCGCCGGGGTCTCGCAGGTCGGCATCAAGTTCAACCTCAAGCTCGTCAAGCCGAAGCTGTCCAACCTGTCGCTGAAGAAGGGCTTCGAGAAGTTCAAGCCGAAGAACGCCGCCTGGGAGCTGACCCGCACCGTGCTGAAGCTCTCGGCGGTGCTCGCCGTCGTGTGGCCCACGATCTCCGACTGGCGTGACCACATCCAGAACGACCGCACCCTGGCCGGGGCCATGGACCGGCTCAGCGGGGCGTACGGGAGCATCATCGTGCGCGCCGCCATCCTCGCCTTGATCATCGCCGCCCTGGACTTCACCTTCCAGAAGCAGAAGATCGAGAAGCAGATGATGATGTCCCGCTCGGACATCAAGCGCGAGTTCCGCGACAGCGAGGGCGATCCGTACCAGAAGGCCGCCCGCAAGGCCCGCGCCAGCGACCTGACCCGCAACCGCATGCTGCGCGACGTGGCGACCGCGGACGCCGTCGTGGCGAACCCGACCCACCTCGTCGTCGCCCTGCGCTACGACCCGGGGGAGGGCGCGCCGCGCGTGATCGCCAAGGGCGCGGACCACCTCGCCACCCGCATCAAGGACATCGCGCGCCGCCACGGGGTGCCGGTCACCACCGACGTCCCGCTGGCCCGGGCCCTCTACAAGCAGTGCCGGGTCGGCAGCCACGTGCCCGTCGAGCTGTACCAGGCCGTCGCGGTCGTGCTCGCGGCCGCCTACCGCCGGACCGGCCGCACCCCCGGCAGCCGGCGCGTGCCCGACCACCGCCGGGCCGTGCGCATCGGAGGTACCGCGTGAGCTCTGCGACCACCCCCCGCCGCGGCGGCACCCTGCTGACCCGCACCACCGTGCCGATCGTGCTGGTCGGCGCGGTCGTCGCCATGGTCGTGCCGATGCCCCCGCAGCTGCTCGACCTGCTGCTCGCGGTCAACCTCGCCTTCGCCCTGGTCATCCTGCTGGCCGTGCTGACCCTGCGCGACACGCTCGACCTGTCCACCTTCCCGTCGCTGATCCTCATCACCACGCTGATGCGGCTCGCGCTCAACGTCTCCTCGACCCGGCTGATCCTGCTCGACGGCTACGCCGGCAAGGTGATCGACACCTTCGGGAAGTTCGTGGTCGGCGGCTCGGTGGTCGTCGGTCTCGTCGTCTTCCTCATCCTCGTCGTGATCCAGTTCGCCGTCATCACCGCCGGTGCTGGCCGGGTCGCCGAGGTGGGCGCCCGCTTCGCGCTGGACGCCATGCCTGGCAAGCAGATGGCCATCGACGCCGACCTGGCCGCCGGACAGATCGACGAGAAGGAGGCCAAGCAGCGCCGCATCCGCATCGCCCGGGAGTCCGACTTCTACGGTGCGATGGACGGTGCCTCGAAGTTCGTGAAGGGTGACGCGATCGCCGGCATCGTGATCGTCGCCATCAACCTCGTCGGCGGGCTCATCATCGGCATGACCATCGCCGGCATGGAACTCGCCGAAGCCGCCGCGACCTACTCGCTGCTCACCGTCGGCGACGGGCTCGTGAGCCAGATCCCGGCGCTCATGATCTCCACCGCGACGGGTCTGCTGGTCTCGCGCGTCGACGATGACGACGACCTCGGCCCGGTCGTGGGCCGGCAGCTGCTCAACGACCCCCGTGCGCTGCGGATCGCCGCCCTGGTGCTGTTCGCCATCGGGCTCATGCCGGGCCTGCCGAAGCTGCCCTTCGCGGTGCTGGTCATCGGTCTGCTCGTCGCCGCCGCGCGGACCGCCTCGGTCGCCGAGGAGGAGCGCAGCGAGGACGAGGCCGCTGAGGACGCTGCCGTCCAGCTCGACCCCGACGACCCCCGCGCGCTCATCGACCGGATGCGCATCGAGCCGCTCGAGCTCCACCTCGCCTACGACGTCCTCGACCTCACCGACGCCGAGTCCGGGGGCGACCTGCTCCAGCGGGTGCGGGCGCTGCGCCGTCAGATCGCCGACGAGCTGGGCGTCGTCATGCCCTTCGTGCGCACCAGCGACGACGTCATGCTCGAGCCCGCCAGCTACCGGGTGCTCGTCCACGGCGTCGAGGTGGCACGTGGCACCGCCCCGCGCGACCGCGTCCTGGCGCTGCCCGCCGGCGACGACCACGACCTCGGCGGCGTCCCCGGGGAGGAGACCGTCGAGCCGGTGTTCGGGCTCAAGGCCTTCTGGATCCCCTCCGAGGCCCGCAGCCGCGTCACCGCCTCCGGCGCGACCGTGGTGGACCGTTCCGCGGTCGTCGTCACCCATCTGGCCGAGGTGGTCCGCGATCACGCCGACGAGCTGCTCACCCGCCAGCAGGTCCAGCAGCTGGTCGAGTCGTTGCGCATGGACGAGCCGCTGCTCGCCGACGAGGTCGGTACCGAGACCCTGCCCATCTCCCTGCTGCACGAGGTGCTCCGCCAGCTGCTGGCCGAGCGCGTCCCGATCCGCGACCTCGCCCGCATCGTCGAGGCGGTCGCCAACCGCGCCCGCGAGACCCGCAACGTCGAGCAGCTGCTCGCCGCCGCCCGGGTCGCCGTGGGTGCCACCATCGCCTCCCGGCTCGCCCCCCGTGGGGATCTGGCCGTCATCACCATCGCCCCGGAGCTGGAGGGGGAGCTGCACGAACGGGTCCGCGACCTGGACGGGACCCTGCAGCTCGCGCTCGAACCCGAGCGGCTCGCCCCCCTGCTCGCCCAGACCGCGCAGGTCGCCGACTCGGCCGGTGGTGTCCCCACCGCCGTGGTCGTCGGCCAGCTGCTGCGCCGGCCGCTGCGTCGTGCCCTGCTCTCCGCCGGGCTCGACCTGCCGGTGCTCGCCTACAACGAGCTGCCAGGTCATCTGAACCTGAACGTGATCGGAGCTATCGGTGCCCAGCCTGTCGATGCCTGAGACCCAGACCGCCGCCCCGGCCGAGGACGAGAAGCTGGCCCCGGGCGCCACCGCGATCGTCGAGGCCGCCACGGCCGAGGCCGCGCTCGCCGAGGTGCAGGACACCTACGGCCCTGGCGCGCAGATCGTCGAGGCCCGCCGCGTCCTGCGCGGGGGGATCGGCGGGTTCTTCGCCAAGGAGCACGTCCAGCTGCACGTCGCGGCCGGCCGGGACGAGGACCACCTCGCGCGCCGCCGACCGTCGGCGGGCACGGACCGTGCGGCCGCC
>JBKHEJ010000217.1:0-4320 GCA_046540855.1 Nitriliruptoraceae bacterium | reverse complement strand
GGTGGTCGCATGAGCGACGCCGTGGACATCCCGGAGGTCGAGCGCGTCACCGGAGCGGCGCCGACCCGCACCGAGCCGGCCGGCGAGCTCACCGAGGCGCCGGCACCCGGTGATCCGCACCGTGCCGGCGCCCGGGCGCCACTCCTGCACGACCGGCGCGCGTGGCAGCAGCCCCCAGGGGTCGTCAGCCACGGCCGGGTCGCCGCCCTGGGCCACGACGAAGGCGCGGAACCGCTCCAGCGCCCGGCCCTCCTCCAGCACCGCCCGGGCGGTCCGCTCGGCGTCCACCGGCGTGAGCCCGGTCAGCTCCAGCGCCGCCGCGGTCAGCAGGATGCTCAGCTCCTTCAGCCGCCCACCGCGGCGGCCCTGCAGGACCTCGATGGCCGCCCCGACCTCGAGCGCGTTGCCGATCGCGTCGCTGAGGGGCTGGGACATGTCGGTCACCAGCGCCCCGGTCCGGCGCCCGTGGGCCGCCCCGATCCGCACGCACAGCTCGGCGAGCTCGATCGCGGCCTGGGGGCTCGCGAGGAACGCCCCATCGCCGTGCTTGACGTCGAGCAGGACGTGCTCGGCACCGCCCGCGAGCTTCTTGCTCATCACGCTGGAGGCGATCAGCGCCGTGCTGGCCACGGTCGCGGTGACGTCGCGCAGGCCGTACAGCCGCTTGTCGGCCGGCACGAGCTCCGCGGTGGCAGCGGCGACCGCCAGCCCGATGCGCTCCACCTGCTCGCTGAGCGCCGCGGGGGTGAGGTCGACCCGCAGGCCCGGGATGGCCTCGAGCTTGTCGAGCGTCCCACCGGTGTGTCCGAGCCCCCGCCCGGACAGCTTCGCGACCTGGCAGCCCGCGGCGGCCAGCATCGGTGCCACCACGAGCGTGGTGGTGTCCCCGACCCCGCCGGTGGAGTGCTTGTCGACGGTCGGTCCGGACAGGCCCGACAGGTCCACGGTGTCGCCGGAGGCGAGCAGCACCTCGGTGAGGGCGATGGCCTCGGCCTCGCTGAACCCACGGATCACACCGGCCATCAGCAGGGCGGCCATCTGCGCGTCGTCCACCTCCTCGGCGAGGTAGGCGCTCACCAGGCCACTGAGCTCCGCGGCCGTCAGCTCCCCGCCGTCGCGCTTGCGGGCGATCAGGACCGGGACCTCGAGCTCGCTCATGATGCACCTTCCGGGGACGACAGCGCCCGCCGCCCACCTGACGCAACGGCGTACGCTCAGCGTAGACGTCCCGGCTGCTCAGCCCTCGGCACGCGGGTGGGCGCGCCGGTACACCTCGGCGAGCGCGGCCCGGCTGACGAGGGTGTAGATCTGGGTGGTCGTGACGCTCGCGTGGCCGAGCAGCTCCTGGACGGCGCGCACGTCCGCGCCACCGTCGAGGAGGTGGGTCGCGAAGCTGTGGCGCAGCGTGTGTGGCGAGACCCGGTCCGCCAGCCCGACCCGTTCGGCGTGGGCGGTGATGAGCTTCCAGGCCCCCTGCCGGGTCAGGCGGCCACCGCGGGCGTTGAGGAACACCGCCGGCACGCGCGGACGAAGGGTCGGTCGCCCCCGCACGAGCCAGGCGTCCAGCGCCGCCGCGGCCGGATCGCCGTAGGGCACGAGCCGGTCGTTGTCGCCCTTGCCGCGCACACCGACGAGCCGGTCGGCCACGTCGAGGTCGTCGAGGTCCAGCCCGACCAGCTCGGAGATCCGCAGGCCCGCGCCGTACAGCAGCTCGAGCATGGCCCGGTCGCGCAGCGCCAGGGCGGTGTCCCCCGCCGGCGCCGCCAGCAACCGTTCCACCTCGGCGACGGAGAGGGCCTTGGGCAGCGGTCGGCCGGCCCGCGGGGTGGCGAGCCCGGCAGCGGGGTCGCTTCGGGCGAGCTGGTCGTGCAGCAGGAAGCGGTGGTAGCCGCGCACCGCGACCACGGCCCTAGCGAGCGAGCTGGGTGCGTAGGGGCGCCCGGCCGCGGTGCGTTGGGCCCGCAACCAGGCGACGTAGGCCTCGAGGTCCTCGCTGGCCACCTCGCTCGGGTCGGTGACCCCGAGCTCGGCGAGGTAGCGGGCGTACAGGGCGAGGTCGCGGGCGTAGGCCCGCACGGTGTTGTCGGCCAGGCCGCGCTCCACCGCGAGGTGGGCGAGGTAGCCGTCGACGTGGGCGAGCGGCGCGCCCGGCTCAGCCACCGAGCCGGCGGTGGGCCAGCAGCAGCCCGATGACGGTCTTGGCGTCGGTGATCTCACCGTCGTGCACGGCGGCGATCGCGTCCTCGACGGCGAGCGAGACGACCTCGAGGTGCGCCTCCTCGGCCTCCGGCTCGAAGCCGTCGGGCGGCTCGACCGGCTGCAGCTCCCGTCCGAGGTACACCGTGGTGCGCTCGGTGCTCCAGCCGGCCGAGTTCCAGAAGGTGGTCAGCTCGACCAGGCTGCCCGCCCGCATCCCGAGCTCCTCGACGAGCTCCCGCTGCGCCGCCTCGCTCGGCGGCTCCCCCGCCACGTCCCGCAGGCCCGCGGGGATCTCCACCAGCGGCCGTCCGACCGGTTGGCGGTACTGGTGCAGCAGCAGCACCCGACCCTCCGCGGTGACGGGCACGACCGCGACGGCGTCGGGTCGGACCACCACCTCGCGGTCGACCTCGTGCCCGTCGGGGGTCCTCACCCGGTCGACGCGCACCCGGGAGAAACCGTCGTAGACCTCGTGCTGCGTGACCGTCTCGAACCAGGCGCCGGTCATGGCCGCTCCCCTGCGCCACCCGCCGCGGCGGCCACCCGGGGCGCGGTCGCGAGCTCGTCCGCGGTCGGCTCGTCCAGCTCCACGGGCAGCCGACCGGAGGCCTCGCGCTGGTGCTGGAGACCGGCCCGCACGAACCCGTCGAACAGCGGGTGGGGCCGGTTCGGCCGCGAGGTCAGCTCCGGGTGCGCCTGGGTCGCCACGAAGAAGGGGTGGCCAGGCAGCTCGATGAACTCCACGAGGCGTTCGTCGGGGGAGACCCCGCTGAAGCGCAGCCCGGCGGCCTCCAGGGGTGCCCGGTAGCGGTTGTTGACCTCGTAGCGGTGCCGGTGCCGCTCGGTGACCACCGGTTCGTCGCCGTACAGCGCCCGCACCCGCGAGCCCTCGGCGAGCTTCGCGGCGTAGGTCCCCAGCCGCATCGTGCCGCCCTTGGCGGTGACGCCGCGCTGGTCCGGCATGAGGTCGATCACCGGGTGCTCGGTGGTCGGGTCGAACTCGGCGGAGTGGGCGTGCTCGAGCCCGGCCAGGGACCGGGCCACCTCGATGACGGCGGACTGGAGCCCGAGGCACAGCCCGAGGAAGGGCACCCCGTGGATCCGTGCCCAGCGGATGGCGGCGATCTTGCCCTCGACCCCCCGGAAGCCGAAACCGCCGGGGACGACCACCCCGTCCACGCCGGCGAGCCGCCGCTCGACCCGCTCGTCGGTGGGCTCCCTCGCACCACCCTCGGCCGGAGCGAGGTCGTCGGAGGCGATCCAGCGCACCTCCACCTCGATGCCGTTGGCGAGCCCCGCGTGCCGCAGCGCCTCCACCACCGACAGGTAGGCGTCGGGCAGGTCGACGTACTTGCCCACGATGGCCACGGTCGTGCGGTCCCGGGCGGCATCGACCCGCGCCACCAGCGCCTCCCACTCAGCCAGGTCCGGCTCGGCCGGCGGCAGGCCCAGGCGGCGGACCACCACCTCGTCGAGCCCCTCGTCGCGCAGCTGCAGGGGCACCTGGTAGAGCGACGGGGAGTCCACCGCGGCGATCACGGCCTCGAGGTCCACGTCGCACTGCATGGCGACCTTGCGGCGCAGGTCCTCGTCCAGCGGCCGGTCCGCGCGCAGCACGAGCACGTCCGGCTGGATCCCGATCGAGCGCAGCTCCCGCACCGAGTGCTGCGCCGGCTTCGTCTTCAGCTCACCCGAGGCGGCGATGAAGGGCACGAGCGCGCAGTGCAGGTACAGCAGGTTGTCCCGGCCCACCTCGGCGCGGAACTGCCGGATCGCCTCGAGGAAGGGCAGCCCCTCGATGTCCCCGACGGTGCCGCCGACCTCGACGATGACCACGTCGGCGTCGGCGTCCTCGGCGACGGCCCGGATGCGCAGCTTGATCTCGTCGGTGATGTGTGGGATGACCTGGACGGTCTTGCCGAGGTAGTCGCCGCGCCGCTCCTGCTCGATCACCGACAGCCAGATCTGTCCCGACGACACGCTCGAGCCGCGGTGCAGGTTCTCGTCGATGAACCGCTCGTAGTGGCCGAGGTCGAGGTCGGTCTCGCCCCCGTCCTCGGTGACGAACACCTCGCCGTGCTGGAAGGGGTTCATCGTGCCGGCGTCGACGTTGAGGTACGG
>JBKHEJ010000216.1:0-4345 GCA_046540855.1 Nitriliruptoraceae bacterium | reverse complement strand
AAGAAGACCAGCGCCAAGAAGACCAGCGCCAAGAAGACCAGCGCCAAGAAGACGGCGAAGCGGACCGCCTCCTAGCTCCTCGGGCTCGGCCAGGTGCGGGCTGAGCGGTGACGGCCCGGACACCTGGCCGTTCGGGCGGTGCCGTGGTCCTTCCTCTCCGCTGAGGCACGGGCGGCCTGGCTACGATCAGCCGATGGATGAGGGGCAGCCTGGGTCACCGGAGCGCGGCGAGCAGCCGCGTGATGAGGCCGTCGGCTCCTACCGCAGCCTCCTGCGCAACCGGAACTTCCGGGCGCTGGCCTCCTCGACCTTCCTGTCGTCGATGGGCGATTGGATCGGGTTCCTGGCGATCATCGCCCTGACGGGCGACATCCTCGGTCCGACGCGCGCGGCGGCCTTCGCGGTGTCCGGGGTGATGGTCGCCCGGGTCGTGCCGAGCCTGCTGCTCGGCCCCGTCGCCGGGGTGTTCGTGGACCGGTGGGACCGGCGGCGCGTCATGGTCGCGACCCACCTCGGTCGTGGGACGGTGATGGCGCTCATCCCGTTCACCAACGAGGTCCTGACCCTGCTGCTCGCGACGCTGATGATCGAGCTGCTGTCAGCGCTGTTCGCGCCGGCCAAGGACGCGGTCCTGCCGTCGATCGTCGACCGTCGGGACCTCGTCGTCGCGAACCAGATCAACCTGCTGACCACCTACGGCACGCTGCCGATCGGTGCCGCGCTGTACTCGGTGCTGCTCGCAGCCACCGTCGCACTCGCCCCGGAGTCCGGCTTCCTCGCGGATCGCCCGCTGGCGGTGCCGATCTGGTTCAACGCGCTCTCGTTCCTCCTCGCCGCGCCCCTGCTGCTGCTGCTGCGGCTCCCGGATCGGGCACGGCGACCGGGTGCCTTCGGGCCGCTCGGCACGGCGGGCGGTCCCGGTCCCGCTGGCGAGGCCGGACCCGGGCCGGACCTCGCGCACGGCCGGCCGGATCAGCTCCAGCAGCCGGGCGCCTGGGCATCGCTGCTCGAGGGCTTCCGCTTCGTGGCCACCCAGCCGGTCATCCGAGCCCTGATCCTCGGGGTGATGGTCGCCTTCGGGGTCGCCGGGGTCGTGATCACCACCGGTGAGTTCTTCGCGAACCTCCTCAACGCGGGCCCGGCCGGCTACGGGGTCCTGGTCACCACGGTGGGCATCGGGCTGGTCCTCGGACTGCTGGCCGCCGAGCCGTTGACGCGGCGGATGGCCCCCGAGCGGCTCTTCGCCCCCGGCATCGGGCTGGCCGGTGGCTCGCTGATCGTCACCGCGCTGATGCCGACCTTGCTCGCCGCGCTCCCACCGGCCGTGGTGATGGGGTTCGGGGCCGGGATCTCCTTCATCTGCGGGTACACGATCCTGCAGCGTCGGGTGAACGACGCGATCCGTGGCCGGACCTTCGCGGCCTTCAACTCCGGGGTGCGGGTCGCGATCTTCGGCTCGAGCGTCGGGGTGCCGCTGTTCATCGGTGTGCTCGGCCGGGAGCAGCGGGTCATCACGGTCAACGACGAGGGCGTCCCCGAGGCGCTGTTCCCCTACGTCTTCGGCGGGGTGCGGATCACCCTGCTGCTCGGTGGGGTGCTCGCGGTGGTGGGCTCGGTGCTGGTCGGTCGTGCGCTCGCGACCGCGCTCGGTGCTGAGTCGGGCCTGGACCTCGCGGCCGGGGTCGAGGTGGACACCGCAGCCCTCAAGGGCGCGTTCATCGTCTTCGAGGGCGGGGACGGCTCCGGCAAGTCGACCCAGATCCGGCTCCTGCGAGCGGCGGTGGAGCGGGCCGGGCACGTGTCGGTGCTGACACGGGAGCCGGGCGGCACGCGGCTCGGCGAGGCGGTCCGGGAGCTGCTGCTGGCGGAGACGCCCGACCGGATGGACGAGCGCGCCGAGGCGCTGCTGTACGCCGCGGCCCGCGCTCAGCACGTGCGGGAGGTCATCGTCCCGGCGTTGGAGCGGGGTCAGGTCGTCCTGTGCGACCGGTACATCGACTCCTCGGTGGTCTACCAGGGCGCCGGTCGGGCCCTCGGCGAGGAGCGGATCGCGGAGCTGAACCGGTGGGCGACCGCCGGGGTCGAGCCGGACCTGGTGGTGCTGCTCGACGTGGACCCCGCGACCGGGCTGGCGCGTGCGGGCCAGGCCGGCGCGCCGGACCGGCTCGAGGCAGCGGGGCTCGAGTTCCACCGGCTCGTGCGCTCGGCGTACCGGCGCCGGGCCGTCGCCGATCCCGCGCGCTACCTGGTGCTGGACGCCTCGCAGCCCGTGGAGCACCTCCACGCCGCCATCCGGGCACGCGTCGGCGCCATCGTCGGGCTGCCTCCGGCACCGGTCACCGAGCGAGCCGGCGAGGCACACGAGTGACCGCCGCCGCCGACGGCACCGACCCCTGGGGCGAGGTGATCGGACAGCCCGCCGCCGTGCAGGCGGTGCGCACGGCGCTGGCGCGGGACGAGCTCGCCCACGCCTGGCTGCTCGTCGGTCCCCGCAGCGTCGGCCAGAAGCAGCTGAGCCGGGCCCTCGGAGCGGCACTGAACTGCGCTGACCCCCCGACGCCGGACGCCGGGTGCGGTCGCTGCCCGAGCTGCGTGCGGGTCCTGCGCGGGACCCACCCGGCCGTGCTCGACCTCGAGCCGGACGGTGCGGCGCACGTGGTCGCCGACGTCCGGGAGGGGTGGATCCCGCTGGCGAGCCGCTCGCTGAGCGAGGGTCGCCGCCGGGTGCTGCGGGTGGTCGCGGCCGACCGGATGAACGAGGCGGCGCAGAACGCGTTCCTGAAGATCCTCGAGGAGCCGCCAC
Source organism: Nitriliruptoraceae bacterium (assembly GCA_046540855.1). Taxonomy (GTDB): domain Bacteria; phylum Actinomycetota; class Nitriliruptoria; order Nitriliruptorales; family Nitriliruptoraceae; genus T1Sed10-7. The sequence continues at coordinate 1,542 of JBKHEJ010000216.1, read as the reverse complement.
CCTCGGTGGTGTGGGTGCTGGATGCCGAGCACGACGGTGCCCTGCTCGACACGGTCGTCTCGCGCTGCCGGCGGCTGGACCTGGTCCCGTGGGGCCCGGCCGCGCTCACCGCCCGGGCGGACCAGCTCGGCCTGCCCCCCGAGCGTCGGGATGCGCTCGTGCGCGCCTCGGGAGGCTCCCCGGAGCGGCTGGAAGCGCTCGCCGATGCCGCGGTCGCACAGGCGCGTGACCGGCACCTCGAGGTGCTCGACACCCTCGCCACCGCGGGCCCCGGGGTGGTGGTCCCGCTCGCCAAGGAGCTCGTCGCGTGGGCGCGGTCGCGTTCCGCGGTGGTCAAGGAGCGCAACGCCGAGGAGCTCGCCCGCCTCGAGACCGAGTTCGGGGTGGAGGGGGGCCGGGGGTGGCCGCCGCGCATCAAGCAGCAGATCACGCGACGGCACGAGCGCACCGAGCGGCAGGCGCAGCGGCAGGCGCTCGATCTGGTGCTCGACGACCTCGCCAGCTACCTGCGTGACCTCATCGCGGTCGCCAGCGGCGCCGGGGTCGACACCCTGGTCAACCCCGATGCCGAGGTAGCGCTGCGCCGGGACGCTGCGCGGCTCCCGATCCGCGACGCGGTCGAGGCGCTCGCCTCGGTGGCCGCCTGCCGGGCCGCGCTCGACCGGAACGGCAGCCCGGAGCTCCACCTCGAGCGCCTGCTGTTCCGCATCGCGCTGCCGGTCTACGCCGCGACGGCCTGAGGCGGAGCGACGACCCGGAGCGGGTCGACGGCGCGTTGGTGTGCCGGGACAGTGGCGCGCTCGCTGCCCCCGGGTCCTGCGGCCGGGACGGGGCGATCCCGCGCGGCCCTCACGCCCGCGGCGGCAGCGGATCGCCGCCGGCCAGGCGGGCCAGGTCGGCGCCGGCACGCTCGAGGCGCTCGCGGCCGGCGGAGCGCGTCCCGGAGCGCAGGATCGGCTCGAGCGGCCGGAACAGCAACGACCGGACCGTGAGGGACACGTCGTAGCAGGACCGGCTACCTCCCGGCTCTGGGGTGATGGTGAAGGTCCCCCGGCCGCCGAGCGGCCCCTCGCTGATGACCACCCCGAGTCGCTCCGGCTCGACCCGCTCCACGACCTCGAGCGTGGTCACCAGCGGGCGCAGCGGCGGCCGGGTCTGGAAGGTCACCCGAGCCGCAGCGAGACCGCCGTTGGAGGGTGCCACCGGGTCGACCTCGCGGATCGCCGGCCACCAGTCCGGCCAGGTCGTGAGGTCCACGAGCACGCCCCAGACGTCCTCGACCGCGGCGGTGTTCCGCCAGCAGCCTCGGATCTCGATCGCTCCCATCCCGCCTCCGTCCGCGTCGGTCCGAGGGTCGTGATCGTGCCGCGGAGGCGGCACGGTAACCGCTGGGAGGTCGTGGCCGGTTGCCGCTACCCTGCGGCCCCTCGCTGGAGTAGCTCAGCCGGTAGAGCAATCGCCTCGTAAGCGATAGGTCAGGGGTTCGAGTCCCCTCTCCAGCTCCGGATCCCGGGAGATCTCCCGACATCCAAGCCGTCCCCG
>JBKHEJ010000215.1:0-4419 GCA_046540855.1 Nitriliruptoraceae bacterium | reverse complement strand
GGGGTGCGCAGCTCGTGGGAGATCGTCTGGACCAGCAACGAGCGATCGCGCTCGATCTCCTGCCACCGCGCGAGCGCCTCCAGCTCCCGCTGCCGGACCCTCTCGCGCTCCTCCTCGTCCGCGGTGACGTCCCGGAGGATCGTGACGAAACCGGCGGGCTCGCCCTCGCGACCCGGCACGGGATCGAGGGCCACCGCGGCGGTGTAGCGCGTGCCATCGCGGCGCCGGTGCACGACCCCACCGGCGAAGGAGCGCCCCGAGGCGATCGCGGCGGCCTGCTCGGCCGCGAACCCGTTCTCGACCCCGTCGAACACGAGCCCGGCGAACCGCCCGATGACCTCCGAGGCGTCGTAGCCGGTGATGGTGGTGAAGGCGCGGTTGACCCACTCGACCCGGCCGGCCCGGTCGGTCAGCATCACGCCGGAGGCGCTCGAATCCAGGGCCTGCTCGAGCTGCCGTAGCTCCCAGTCACGGCCGGCGGCAGCGTGGACCGTGTCGATGCGCTCGGCGACCACGCCGAGCAGCTCCTCCAGCATGCACGGTTCGGACGAGGCCACCGTGGTGACCACCCGGACCCGCGTAGCGTCCTGCGCCGCCGCGAGGCTCCTCCCGGGTGCGACCGCGGCCCCAGGGTCACCCACCTCGAGCCGGTGGCCGCGGCAGCCGCGCCCGCCGGCGGCGATCTCGACGCGCACGCTGGCCGCCTCGAACAGCTGCAGCAGCGTCCTTAGCGCGCGGTCGAGGGCGTCCTCGAAGGCGGCCTCGCCCTCGAGCACCTCACCGCTGAGCTGCGCGGTCGCTCGCGCCACGCCGTTGCGGAGCACGTCAGCGGTGACGTCCCGGCCGACACCGACGATGCTGACCGCCCGGCCCTCCTCGATCTGGACACGGTTCTGCTGCTCGCACCACACCACGCGGCCGTCGCGGTGCACCCACCGCAGCCGCACCGTGCCGTCCATCACCGCCAGGTCCCGCAGCAGGTGCCGGTCCTCGGGGTGGATCAGGCGCCGGGCGAGGTCTGGGTCCTCGTAGTGCTCCTGTGGCGTGTAGCCGACGATGCGCTCCGCGGAGTCGCTGACGAACGCCACGCGGAGCACGGGCACGAGCTCGATCCGGTAGAGCAGGTCCTGGGCGTGCGCGCCGAGCAGGGCGAGCTCACCCTCGCGTGCCGACAGCTCGCCGAGCGTGCGGTCCAGCCGGCGCTGGGAACGCGCCAGGACGCCCGCAGCCACGGCGCCGGTGATGAGCACGTAGAAGACGCCCTTGGCGAGCGAGAACCAGCGCGGCTCCGCTTGCGTCGTGAAGAGGAGCGCATCCCCCACGATGACCCAGACCAGGCCGGCTGCGACGTACACCAGCACCGCGACCCACCACCGCTGGAGCGGACGCGGCCGGGTGCCGGTCGGGGGTCGCGGCATCGAGAAGGGACCTTTCCTGGTCGGCTATGCGGGTGCCGACCGGGTGGCACGGAGCCACCTCGCTAGGGGCCGGAAGCGTAGACCCTCGCCCTCCGTAGGCGAACGACCGTGACGTGGCAGCGCCCGGGGGCACAGCGGGGCCCGGTGACAGGCCCTTCCACGCTGCGAGCCCGTGACGGTGGGTCCGTCACGGGCTCTGCGCGTGCTGCACGGCGACGATGCGCGAGGAGGGTCGTGGGATGGTGCCGGACGGGACCCGTGCCGCGCTCCCCTTGGCGGGAGCGTGGTGGTCGCCCATCCCCACCGCTCGGCCCTTGTCGGCCGGCAGCAGTGGCGCGTGCCATCTCACGAGCTGGGGAGCGGTCGGTGAACGGTCGCTCCGGTGGAGCTGCCGGGAGTCGAACCCGGGTCCCGCGATCCCGACGCGCTGGGCTCTACGTGCGTAGGTACCGGATCATCTCGGGCTCGGTGCTCCGGAACCAGACAGCGTCCGAGACCCATACCACCGTTCAGGTGTTCCCCTCGGCCCGGTGGTCAGATCCTTGGGGTGGAGCCTCGTGATGTCGATCCGACCCTCCTACGAGGCGTCGGAGGCGGATCGTCGCAGGTGTTTAGGCTGCGATTGCGAACTCTTCGGAGTCGGCAGTTATAGGTTCCCGCGTGGGATTCTCGAGGTCGCGCGAGCACCCTCGGCACGCTCCCATGGCGGCGGCTCGATCACGGTCGAGACCATGTCAGCCCCAGGAAGTGGTGCGCATCGTCGCTGTGCAGTTGTCAACCGGTCCTTCATCGGACGCGGCCTTCGAGCGTATCGGATGATGCCCGGCCTGTCCTGCCGCCCGGTGACGGCCGGATGGCCACCGGATGACCTCGTCCTGTCGGTTCCTCGAGGTCCGCTGCCGACGAGGCGAGGGCCCTCCGCATCCTCCCTATCGGCACGGACACGCCGCGACTTGAGCGTTCGCGCCGCTCAGCGCCGGCGTTGCTTCAGCGCCCGGTCGATCTCCCGCTTCGCGTCGCGCTCCTTGGCGCTCTGACGCTTGTCGGCGGTGTTCTTGCCCCGACCGATGGCGAACTCGAGCTTGACCTTGCCGTCGCGCAGGTACAGCCGCGTCGGCACGAGCGTGACGCCCTTGGCGCCGACCTCGTGGCGGAGCCGGTCGAGCTCACGCCGGTGCAGCAGCAGCTTGCGGGGCCGGGTCGGGTCGTGGTTGTTGCGGTTGCCGAAGGCGTACTCCGGGATGTGGGCCTGCATGAGCCAGGCCTCCCCGTGGTCGTCGAGCTTGACCCAGGCCTCGACGAGCGACCCCTTGCCTCCGCGCAGCGACTTCACCTCGGTGCCGCGCAGCACGAGGCCCGCCTCGAAACGGTCGTCGAGGTGGTAGTCGTGCCGGGCCTTGCGGTTGCTGACGATCAGCTTCGTGCCGTCGCCGCTCGCGGTGGAGGATCGCTTCGCCATAACGGCCCAAGGTAGCGAGGCCGCACCCGGCCTCGAGGCGGCCACGGCCCGGACGGCTCAGCAGGGGATGTACCCGCACGGGTTCTGAGGGACCCCGGCGAGACGCACCTCGAGGTGCAGGTGCGGCCCGTAGCTGTTCCCGGAGTTGCCCACCGTGCCCACGGTCTGCCCGGCCGCGACCTGCTGCCCCACCTCGACCGAGGGCGCCGACAGGTGCGCGTAGATGGTCGCGAACCCGGCGTCGTGGGCCACGGTGACGTAGTTGCCGAACCCACCACCGCAGCCCCAGGACGACGTCGGGTGGCAGGTGCCGGTGACCGACACCACGGTGCCGGGCTGCGCGGCCACGATGGGCGATCCGACCGCGCCGCGCAGGTCGACCCCGTAGTGCCACGCACCCCAGCGTGGCCCGTAGGGCGAGGTGACGATGCCGGGCAGGGGCCGCACCCACCCGGTCAGCGTCGGGGCGCTCCCGCTGGCTGGATCGCCGCCCCCGACGCCGGTGGACCCCCCACCACCCGGCTGACCACCCTCGGCGGCCTCGCGACGGGCCTGCTCCGCGGCTTCCTGGGCTCGGCGGGCGGCTTCGGCCGCCTCGCGTTCACGGCGCGCCTGCTCGGCGGCCTGCTGCCGCGCGATCTCCGCCAGCTGCTCCTCGATCCGGGCGGACTCGGCCTCGAGCCCGGCGAGGTGGCCCTCAGCCAGCGTTCGGTCCTCGCGCAGCCGAACGAACAGCGCTTCACGCTCGTTGCGACGCGCCTCGATCCGTTCGAGGGCGCGGGCTCGGTCCTGGGCTGCGGCCTCGACGCGCTCGGCAGCAGCGACCGCCAGCGCCCGCTCCTGCTCGGCGCTGACCCGCAGCGTCTGGGCCTCGGCGCGCCGCGCCTCGGCATCGGCCACGAGCTGCTCGACCCCGTCCACGATCACCCGGTCCCCATCGAGCACGTGGCCCACCAGGGTCGTGGAGGTCATGAGGTCCGTGAAGTCCCGGACCTCGCTGAACGCCTCGGCGACCGAGGCCTGGCCGTACTTGTACGCGGCGACGACGCGGTTCTCGAGGGCGGCCACGGAGGCGGCGAGGTCGGCCTCGGTGGCCGCGAGCGCGGCGTGGGCCTCCTCGAGCTGCGCGCGGGCCGCGGCAGCCGCCTCCTCGGCATCGACGAGCGCGGCCTCGGCCTCCCGCTGTTCCGCGACCGCCCGGGCCAGGTCCTCCTCGGCGGCGGCCAGCTCCTCCTCCACCTCGAGGAGCCGGTCGCTCGCGTCCTCCTCCTCGGCCCGCAGATCCTCCACCTCGGCTGCGACCCGGTCACGCTCGGAGACGACCTCGTCGAGATCGTGCTCGGTCGGCGCGGGCTGCGCGAGCGCGGCCACCGGAGCGAGCCCGAGCACGCAGGCGAGCGCCAGCACCTTGCGACCGCGACCTTCGGACCTTCGCACGAGCGGACCCCACACCACGGATCGTGATCAGCTGATAGCGCTCAGCGACCACCGGTGTGCACGGGAGGCTACAGGAGCCACACCTGCCACGGAAGAGCCGAGTAG
>JBKHEJ010000214.1:0-4500 GCA_046540855.1 Nitriliruptoraceae bacterium | reverse complement strand
GTTGCTCCCCACGATCCGCCCGCCCGTCGCAACAGACCGGGGGGACCAACGCCACGCTCAGGGCCCCCCGCCGCGCCCGACGCCGGCCGCGCCACGGCCCGCGGCCGTGCACGGTGTCAGCCGGCCGATCCGACCGACCCGAGCGCCCGCCGAACCGTGTCGACGACCCAGGCCGGATCATCACGGACGTGCTGCCACGTGAAGCGCAGGCAGACCGTGAAGCCCGCGACCGCCAGCGCGTTCTCGCGGCGGATGTCGTCGTTGCGGTCGGCCCACGTGCCGTGGTGGGCCTGCGAGTCGAGCTCGGCGAACACCGGCGACGGCAGCCACACCGCGTCCAGCACACGCCGCCGACCCTCGCCGTCGCGGACCGGATGGTTCATCGCCGTCGGTGCGACCCCACCGGCGGTCGTGACGCGGAGGAACCTCGACTCGAGCTCGCTGCGGGACCAGGCCTCGAGCGGCGAGAGCTCGTCCAGCACACGCCGCAGCTCCGCCCGGCCCGGGAAGCGGCCACGACGTCCGAGCACGGTCCGGATCCGGGCCGGGTCCGCCAGGCCCCGACGCACCACCTCGGAGGTCACCGACCGCAGCGTCGCCGGGCCCTCGGGGGCGCCGAGGAGCTCGCCGGCCAGGTCGCACAGGGTCCTGGCCGCGGAGGTCACACGCAGCAGGCCGGCACGCGCGACCTCGTCACCTGTGAGGACGGGCGCCTCGTGGAGGCGGAAGCCGCGGTGCTTGGTCGCCGCGCGTGCCCTCGGCACCAGCAGGTGCACCGCGTCCAGCGGGAGCCCGTGCCCCAGCCCGTGGATCGTCGCCGCCGTCCGGTGCGAGAGCACCCCGCTCCGGCCCACCGACAGCTGCGCGGCGTACCAACGTGCCTGCGGCGAGTCCGGCGCCCCGCTGATCGCATACACCCCCGGGAAGCGGGCGTCGAGGTAGCCGTCCACGACCAGGCGGTGCAGCGTCGCACGCGAGACCCCCGCCCGGGCCGCATCGGCGGTGGAGATGATCCCGTGCTGCCGACGGGCGATCGCGGCCAGCCGTCCGTGCGCCTGGACCCGGGTGGTGCGGCGCGCGGTGGACGATGCCGGCGCTACCGCACCAGCGCCGACGATCTCGGGTCGCGCCCGTGCCTCCACCGCTCCGACCTCCGACCCCTCGCCACGCTGACCGCGAGCCGGCGACGCTCGCGGTGGCGATCCTCGCACCGGGGCGGGACCGCCGCCGGATGGACCGGACGGCGCCTGTGGATGACGGCTGCGGGCGGACCGTCGGGGCGGTTGCTCCCCACGATCCGCCCGCACGTCCGAACCGATAGCGGGGAGGAACCCGCGCGACCGGACGCAGGCCGGCGAACGCGGGCTACCGGACGCGAGCGGGCGGACCGTCGGGGCGGTTGCTCCCCACGATCCGCCCGCACGTCCGAACCGATAGCGGGGAGGAACCCGCGCGACCGGACGCGGGCCCCGGTCCGCGGACGCAGGCCCGGACCCCCGCACCCGGCCCTGCCCCACCCTCGCCCGCACCAGGTCCTCCGAGCAGCCGCGTACCCTCGCGCGCCGTGGCTTCCGCACCCCTGCCCCCGCTGCAGCACCACCCGTTCCTCGACGGGCTGCGTGAGCGCGTGCTCATCCTCGACGGAGGCATGGGCACGAGCCTGCAGGCCGCCGGCCTGACCGCCGCGGACTTCGGCGGCGACGCGCTCGACGGCTGCAACGAGGTGCTGGTCCGCACCCGCCCGGACGTGATCGAGCGCGTCCACCGCGACTTCCTCGAGGTGGGGGTCCACGCCGTCCAGACCGACACCTTCGGCGGGGCGCCGTGGGTGCTCGACGAGTACGGCCTGGGCGCCGACACCGAGGAGCTCAACCGTCTGGCCGCCGAGGTGGCACGTCGCGCCGCGGACGCCTTCGCCACCCCCAGCGACCCGCGCTACGTGATCGGCTCGATCGGCCCCGGCACGCGCGCGCCGACGCTGTCGCTCGGCAAGGACCCCGCCGACACGCGCGACTTCATCGACGTCGCCACGATGGAGGAGGGCTACCGCCGCCAGGTCCGCGGGCTGCTGGACGGCGGGTCCGACGTCATCCTCATCGAGACCTGTTTCGACCTCCTCCAGGTCAAGGCCGCCGTGGCCGCCGTCAACGACGTGTTCGTGGAGCGCGGCGAGCGCGTGCCGCTGATGGTCCAGTTCACCGTCGAGAAGGACATCAACACCCTGCTGCTCGGCACGGAGCCCCAGGCCGCCATCGCTGCGCTCGACCCGCTCGCGATCGACGTGCTGGGCATGAACTGCGCCACCGGGCCGGAGGACATGCGCGAGCACGTCCGCACCCTCGCGTACCAGTCCCGCCTGCCGATCAGCGTGGTCCCCAACGCCGGCATCCCCCACCTCGAGGAGGGCCGGACCGTCTACCCGCTCACCCCGGAAGGGCTGGCCGAGGCGCAGCACGCCTTCGTGACCGAGCTCGGCGTGAGCATCGTCGGCGGCTGCTGCGGCACGACCCCGGCCCACCTCGCCGCGGTCGTCGAGGCGGTCGACGGGCTCACCCCGCGCCCGCGGGCCGTGGACCGTCCAGGCGCGGTGCGCAAGGGCGCGGCAGGCCGGCTGACCGACCCGTCGGCACACCCCAGCACGGCGGACCCGCAGGCCGACCCGACGGCAAGCCCCAGCGTGGAGGACCGTCGGAGCGGCCACGCCGAGCGGGCGAAGGAGGTCCGGGAGCCGATCGCCGTCGAGTGGCGGCCGCAGCTCGCGTCGCTGTACAGCGCGGTGCCGATCGAGCAGGAGAACGCGTTCCTCGCCATCGGGGAGCGCGCGAACGCCAACGGCTCCAAGGCCTTCCGCGAGCTGCTGCTGGCCGAGGACTGGGACGGCATGGTCCAGCTCGCCCGGTCCCAGACCCGCGAGGGCGCCCACGTGCTGGACGTGTGCGTCGACTACGTCGGCCGCGACGGCACGCCCGACATGATCGAGGTGGTGGACCGCTACGCCACCCAGTCCACCCTCCCGCTCGTCATCGACTCCACCGAAGCCGAGGTGATCGAGGCGGCGCTGACCCGGCTCGGGGGGCGGGCGGTCATCAACTCCGTCAACCTCGAGGACGGGCGCATCAAGGCCGACCGGCTGCTGCCGCTCGCCAAGCGGTACGGCGCCGCGGTGATCGTGCTCGCGATCGACGAGGAGGGCCAGGCCCGCACCGCCGACCGCAAGGTCGCGATCTGCGAGCGCATCGCCGCGATCGCGATCGACGAGTACGGCCTCGAACCCCACGACCTCATCTTCGACTGCCTGACCTTCCCGCTCGGCTCCGGGCAGGAGGACCTGCGGCGCGACGCGGCCGAGACCCTGGAGGCGATCGCGCGGATCAAGGCGTCGGTGCCCGGCTGCGCCACGACCCTCGGGGTGTCGAACGTGTCCTTCGGACTGTCGCCGGCGGCGCGGCAGGTGCTGAACTCGGTGTTCCTGAAGGAGGCGATGGACCGGGGGCTGGACTCGGCGATCGTGCACCCGGGCAGGATCCTGCCCCTGCACCGCATCCCCGACGAGCACGTCGCCGTCGCCACCGACCTCATCCACGACCGGCGCGGGACGGCCGGCACGCCGGTCGCGAGCGAGGAGGAGGGCGGCGGCCTGCTCCCCCGCGGTGCCGACTACGACCCCCTGCACGAGCTCATGCGCCTGTTCGAGGGCGAGCGCGAGGCCGGTGCGACCGCTGAGGAGCTCGCCGCGCTGCCCGTCGAGGAGCGCCTCGAGCGGCGCATCATCGACGGGGACAAGGACGGGATCGACGGCGACCTCGACGAGGCGCTCACCGAGCACCCGCCGCTGCAGATCATCAACCGCTTCCTGCTCGCCGGGATGGCCACCGTCGGCGAGCTGTTCGCCTCCGGGCAGATGCAGCTGCCCTTCGTGCTGCAGTCCGCGGAGACGATGAAGACCGCCGTCGCCCACCTCGAGCCCCACATCGAGGCAGCGGGTGGCGGCGCGACGTCGACGAAGGGTCGGGTGCTGCTCGCCACCGTCAAGGGTGACGTGCACGACATCGGCAAGAACCTCGTCGACATCATCCTGCGCAACAACGGCTACGACGTCGTCAACCTCGGCATCAAGCAGCAGATCGACACCATCATCGAGGCGGCCGAGGAGCACGCCTGCGACGCCATCGGCATGTCCGGGCTGCTGGTGAAGTCGACGGTGATCATGAAGGACAACCTCGTCGAGCTGAACGAGCGGGGGCTCGCGTCGAGGTACCCGGTGCTGCTCGGCGGCGCGGCGCTCACGCGCGGCTACGTCGAGGACGACCTGCGCGCCATCTACGCGGGCGAGGTGTTCTACTGCAAGGACGCCTTCGAGGGGCTGCGGGTGCTCGATGCGGTGATGGAGGCCCGCCGCAGCGGGGACGGACAGCCAACCACGATCTCCGCCCGTCGTGAGCGACGCAAGCCCACCGTCACGCGCAGTCAGCAGCCGGCGCCGGCGCAGGACGCACGGGG
>JBKHEJ010000213.1:0-4501 GCA_046540855.1 Nitriliruptoraceae bacterium | reverse complement strand
ACAGGGGCGACGACCGATGCGAGCCGCACCGGATCCGTCGCCGCGAGGTTCCGTGCAGATGGGCCGAGCGAGAGCGCGGGAGGGAGGTGCCCCCGGCTCACCGTCCGCGTCGAGCCTCGGGGTCTGGGGCAGGCCCAGCCCCCCGGGGGTCTGGGGCAGGCCCAGCCCCCCCGGCGTCCTCCGACGGCGGGTCGTCAGTCATCCTACGGGTCCGAACCCCCATCAGCCTGCGGGTCGTCCGAACCCCCATCAGCCTGCGGGTCGTCCGTGCCCTCATCGTCTGACACGTCGTCCGACCCCCCATCAGCCAGCGGATCCTCCGAACCCTCATCGTCTGACACGTCGTCCGAACCCCCGTCAGCCTGCGGGTCGTCCGAACCCTCCTCCTCCTCCTCGACCGAGGGCGCGTCGTAGCCGTACGGCGTCTCCTCCAGCCCGGTGTGGGCCTCGAGGACCCGGTGGAGGAAGCTCGCCGTCGAGTCACGCTCGACCGGTTGATCCGGGCAGAAACTGCCGCCGTTGTCGCAGTCCCCGCGGATGTCGTACGCCGCCAGACGCGTGACCCCCTCGAAGTGCGCGTGGTCGGTCGCGACGTCCGGGTAGGGCCATGGCGGGGCATCGAGGGGGTTGGGGGCGGGCAGGGTCCGTGCGACCAGCGACGCCACCTGCCCGCGGGTGAGGGTCTCCCCGGGCCGGAAGGTCCCGTCGGGGTAACCCAGGATCCAGCCGAGCTCGGCGAGCGCGTTGATCGCTTCGGCGTGCGTCCCATCCACGGCGACGTCGGAGAACCGGGAGCCGGGGATCGGCTCCAGCTCGAAGGCGCGGAGCATGAAGCTCGCAGCCTGGGCGCGTGTCAGCGTCTCGTCCGGGCAGTACCGGTTCGGCTCGCAGCCGTAGGTGACCCCGGCATCGGCGAGCGAGAGGATCGCCTCGCGGTGCGGCGAGGTCCACTCGACGTCCGGGAAGCGGACCGCGGTCTCACGCGCTTCCTCTCGGATCTCGGGCAGGTGCGGCTGGATCCGGCCCGGGCAGGACGTCCGGCCGACGTCACGGTGGCCGACGATGGTCGGCCGCAAGGCGCCGTCGCCGACCTTGTCGGTCATGCCGGTGGGGTCGATGCCGTGGACGGCCGACTTGAACCCGATCACGTCGGCGAGCGCGTCCAGCGCCGCAGCCGACGGCTCCGCGTCGAGGAAGTTCCCGATCACCGACACCCCGAAGGTGCCCTCGTTGAAGCCCGCCGCGTGCGCGCCGACCAGCCCCTTGGTGATCCCGCCGCGCCGCCCCTCGTAGATCCGGCCGAACCGGTCGACGAGCAGGTGGTAGCCGATGTCCTTCCACCCGAGCGAGACCGTGTGATAGCGGTGCATCGCGCGCATCAAGCCCGGGACCTCGTCGCGCGAGTAGCTGTTCGCCACGGTCGAGTTGGTGGTGTGCGCGGTGTGGTGGACGATCCCCTGGTAGACGTTGTCGGTGACGTCAGAGTCGCGGGTGACGGACTCATCGGCGCCCCACTGGGCGCGGGAGATGACCTCGAGGTCGCTCGCGTCCGCCGAGGCACCCACCGAGCTAGCACGGACCTGCTCGACCGGACCGTCGTTCAGCCGCATGGTGTCGAGCAGGGTGACCTCGACGTCCTCCGGGCTGCCGCCCTCGACCTCGAGCTGCAGCGCGGTCGCCTCGCTGACCCAGATCGGCTCGGAGTGCCTGCCCGGGGCGCTGTCACGCGCCTCGAGCGTGCCCTGGTCCGGGCCGTCGAGCTCGTCGAGGAAGCCGACCTCGATCCACTCGGTCCACTCCTGCTGTGGGTCCTGTGGGTCCTGCGTCGAGGTAGCGGTCCGCAGCCGGAGTGCGGTGACCGACTCCGGCACACGGAAGCCGACCGCGCTGAAGGCGATGGGCGTGTCCACGCCGCGTGAGCGCAGCCGGACAGCATCGGCGGCCTCGGTGCCGTCAGCCGTCTCGACCGGGAGACCGGTCAGGGTCTCGCTCAAGGTGACCGGGATCGCGTAGGACGGCGGTTGCTCGAAGGGGACGAGGACGGTCGCGACGATCGCGACGAGCGCGAGCCGGGCGAGCATGCCGATCCCCCGTCGGCGTGCATCGGTCGGCGCGGTGGTGGAGCGGCGTGGGCGCGACATAGGTGGCCTGGTTTCGGTGAGGGGAGCGCGACCGGGATCGCGGACGGTTCGGCTGGCGGCGTTGTGGTGCCTGCCGGCTGCCGGCCCGTCGCGCATGACGGGTCAGCATCGCCATCGGCACCGCCGAACCGAGTCTGAACCATCCCCCGCGAACCGCCAATGCTCGCTGCGGAAACAACACCGTTGTGTGCGCAGAGTGACCACATGTTGCCGGCCAGCAACCTGTGCCGCACAGGAGCAACACCAGCCACATCAGTTGCCGACATCGTGGGGCCCCGCGCTCCCTCGCTCACCCGGCAACGCCCCCGATCCGTCACACGTAGCGCACATCCGTCCACGCAACGTCAAGGGCGCTGCCGCACGCGCCGATACCTCATCGAGCGGTGACCGAGCGAGGAGCTGAGCTCCACAGGTCCCCGCGAGGCCGTGAGCCCCGCCCCGACGCCCCCTCTTCAGGATCGATGCCGAGATGAGAGCAGCGCCGCAGCGCGGTCGTCTCCTCACCCAGCTCCTGCTGGTGACGGCCCTGCTCGCGACGCTCGTGCCGACGCCGCCGGCGCTCGCCGCTCCCTCGGCGCAAGCCCTGGAACAGGACTTCCACGCGCTGGTCAACATCGAACGGGCGCAGCGGGGACTTGGAGCCCTCGAGGAGTGCGCGGACATCGTCGCGGTCGCTCGATCGCACAGCCAGACGATGGCGTCCGAGACGCGGCTGTTCCACAACCCGGACTACTCCCGGGAGATCACCGGGTGGACGCGGGTGTCGGAGAACGTCGGCTACGGGCCGAGCGTGAGCTCGATCCACCGGGCACTGATGAACTCCGAGGGGCACCGGCGCAACATCCTCGACGAGAAGGTGACCGAGATCGGCATCGGCGTCGTGGTAGAGGACGGGCGGGTGTGGGTGACGCAGAACTTCCGCCGACCGACCGGCACCGTCACCGCGAACGCACCGACGAGCCGGTTGTTCGGGGACGTGACGTCCACCAGCGTCCACACCGCCTCGATCGAGCGCATCGCGAACGTTGGGATCGCGGATCCGTGCGGGGAGGCGCGCTTCTGCCCGGCCGACCAGGTCAGCCGCGCCGAGTTCGCCGAGATGCTCGTCCGCGCCCTGGACCTGCCGCGGTCCTCCTCCACGAGCTCACGCTTCCGCGATGTCTCCGGGGAGACCGCGCGCTGCGTGGAGGCGCTGGCCACCGCCGGGCTGACCAACGGCTGTGGGGGCGATCGCTTCTGCCCCGATGCCCGGCTGACGCGCGAGCAGCTGGCGTCCTTCTTCGCTCGTGCCCTGGACCTGCCGCCGCGCACCTCACCCTTCCCGGACGTCAGCGAGGCGCATGCCGGTGCCGTCGGGGCGCTGGCCGCCGAGGGGATCGTCAACGGCTGCACGACCACCCACTTCTGCGCCTCGGACCGGATCAGCCGGGCGCAGACCGCATCGATGATCGCGCGGCACCTCGGTTGAGGTCGCCCGCCGGCGCGGCACCGCGGTTGAAGGCACCCACCGGCGCGCCACCGCGGTGAGCCGGGGCGTCGATCCGTCGAGGTCCTTGGCGTCGATCCGTGGAGGTCCTTGCTCCCACCTCGGCGGAGGCGCAGACTGCGCGTGCGGGCGGTGACGATCCCCGGAGCGAGCTCGGTCGCCCGGTGCTGGCGCGCCAGCACCACGCCTCCGGGGGGAGCCAGCGGCGAGACCGGCCCGCGCTCGCGCGGTACAGCGCGGGTCCTCGAGCAGCGCGGGCGCGGCTCGAGCTCCATCCCGCGACCGGGAGTCGCCGATGATCCCCCCACAGCCGCAGGCGTCGGGCCACCTGAGGCCGTGGGCCGCGCTGGCACTCACGTCGGTCCTCCTGCTCACCCCGAGCGCGCCTGCTCCCGCGTCGGCGCAGGAGGATGCGGTCTGCACCCCGGCGCTCGTCACCCACACCCCGGACGGATCGAGCGGCGAGGTGGAGGCGGTCACGATCACCGCCCAGGCGGTCGACCTGGAGGCCGGGCCGGGGTGGATCAACGTCGCGTGGCAGGTCACCGAGGGGGTGACGGTGACGACCGTCAGCGTCATCGGGACGGACGGCGAGGTGCGCAACCGCACCGAACCCGGCATGAGCGGGTCGGCGACCGACGTCGCCGAGCTCGTGTTCTGCGGGCGGCTCGCACCGGAGGGCGACCCGGCGCCGACCGAGGGCGACGAGGAAGGGGACGCGAGCGCTGGTCCGACCGGTGGCGACGAGGGGGACGCGCCGCAGGACGGCGGCCCGGAGCCGAGCACCGGCGGCGGGGACGACAGCCCGGAGCCGAGCACCGGCGGCGGGGAGGGCGCTCCTCCCCCGCCCGACGACGGCGACGGGGAGGGCGCT
>JBKHEJ010000212.1:0-4504 GCA_046540855.1 Nitriliruptoraceae bacterium | reverse complement strand
CTGGCTGGAGCGGTAGGCGAGCCCGAGCAGCTCCGCCGGCCAGTGCTCCCGGGTCCCGGTGGTGAGCCGGACCAGCTCCAGGTCGACGAGGTGGTCGACCATGGCCGCACCGTGGGCGCCGGCGTTCATGCGCACCGCGCCACCGATCGTCCCCGGCACCGAGCAGGCCCAGGCGAACCCGGCGTAGCCGGCGTCGGCCAGCCGGACCGCCGCCGTCGGCAGGGGCTCCGCCGCGCCGAGGCGGACCCGCCGTCCGGCGAGCGTGAACGCGCGGTAGCCCCGGCCGAGGCGCACGGCGATCCCGGGCCAGCCGGCGTCGGCGACGAGCAGGTTGGAGCCACGTCCGAGCACGGCCCAGGGCAGATCGTGCGCCCGGGCGACGGCACCGACCGCCGCGAGGTCACGGTCCTCCTCGGCAACGACGAGCACCCGCGCCCTGCCCCCGACCTTCAGGGTGGTCCCGGACGCCAGCGGCGCGTCCGCCTCCACCGCGCCGCGGCAGCGCGCCGCGAGCGCCTCGGCGACCTCCTCGGCGCTCACCGCCCGTCCCGGAGACGCTCGAGCAGCGCTGGCCCGACGGTGGTGACGTCGCCGGCACCGGTGGTCAGCACCAGGTCCCCGGCCCGGACCGTGGCCACCAGCTCGTCCAGCGCCTCCCCGAGGCTCGGGCGGTAGACGACCTTGGCCCCCGCCTCAGCGGCGGCGTCGGCCACCAGCGTGCCGCTCACGCCGGGCACGGGCGTCTCCGTGGAGCCGTACACGTCGGTCACGACGACCAGGTCGGCGGCCGCAGCGGCACGGCCGAGCTCGGAGCCGAGCGCCTGGGTCCGGGTGTAGCGGTGGGGCTGGACCAGGACCACGATGCGCTCCGGGCCGAGCTGCCTGGCCGCCGCCAGCGTGGCACGCAGCTCCGTGGGGTGGTGGGCGTAGTCGTCCACCACCTCGACCCCGTCGACGGTCCCGAGCCGCTGGAACCGACGGGCCGCCCCGGTGAAGGTGGCGAGCCCACCGGCCGCTGCGGTGGGATCCGCTCCGAGCAGGTGGCACACGGCCAGGGCCGCGGTCGCGTTGCGCACGTTGTGCATGCCCGGCACGGCCAGGTGCAGCGGGACGTCCTGCTGCCCGGCGATACGGACCACGACCCCGCCGGCGGTGACCACGGCGCGGACGTCCGCCTCCGGCACCTCGCCGTAGGTGACCACCGGCGCGTCGATCCGGTCCCGCAGCCAGGCGCTCCCGGGGTCGTCGAGGCACAGGACCGCGGGCGCGCCCGGAGCCCGCCGGTCGAGGAACCCGAGGAAGGCCTCGCGCACCGCGTCGAGGTCGTCGAACTCGTCGACGTGGTCGTGCTCGAGGTTGGTGACCACCGCCAGGTCGGGGCGGTAGACGAGGAAGGAGCGGTCGGACTCGTCGGCCTCGGCCACGAAGGTCCCGTCGGTCCCGGCGTGGGCGTTCGTGCCGCTCTCGTTCAGCGCCCCCCCGATGGCGAAGCTCGGGTCGCCGCCAGCCGCCTGCAGGGCGACGACGACCATCGAGGTCGTGGTGGTCTTGCCGTGCGTGCCGGCGACCAGCACGGCCTGCTCGTCGGCCATGAGCTGGGCGAGCAGCTCGGCGCGGCGCAGCAGCACCCGCCGGCTCGCGCGCGCCGCCTCCACCTCCGGGTTGGTCACCGGGACCGCGGAGGAGGTCACGACCACCTCGGCGTCGGCGAGGTTGGCGGCGTCGTGGCCGACGTGGACGCGGGCGCCGAGCACGCGCAGCTCGGCCAGGGAGCGGCCGTCGCGCAGGTCGGAGCCGGACACCTCGAAGCCCCGGACCAGCAGGATGCGGGCGAGGCCGGACATGCCGGCACCACCGATGCCGACGAGGTGGACGCGGGCGCCGGGACGCAGTGGACCGATCATGGGCGGGCCCCCTCGGGGATGAGGTCGAGGACGAGCCTGGCGACCGCCTCGGCGGCGTCGGGACGCCCGAAGGCCCGGGCGCTGCGCGCCATGGCCTCGGCGAGGGCGGGGTCGTCCAGCAGCGGCGCGACCGCCGCGACGAGCCGGTCGCCGTCGAGCTCGTCGTCCTCGATCAGGACCGCCCCGCCGGCGCGGGCCAGCGCCGCGGCGTTCTCCCGCTGGTGGTCCGCGGTCGCGTGGGGGTAGGGCACCAGCACCGACGGGATGCCGAGCACGGTCAGCTCGGCGATCGAGGTGGCGCCGGCCCGGCACACGACGATGTCCGCCGCCGCGTACGCCGCCGCCATGTCGTCGATGAAGCCGATCGTGCGGACCTGCGGCCCGTCCGGGTGCGCGGCGCGTGCCCGTTCCCAGTCCCGCTCGGCGGCGTCGAGCCCGGCCCGGCCGGTGGCGTGCAGCACCTGCAGGTCGCGCCCCTGCCAGCGACCGTGCGCGTCGACGGCGGCACGGTTGATGCTGCGGGCACCCTGGCTCCCGCCGAACACGAGCAGGGTCGGCCGGTCGGGGTCGAGGCCGAGCTGCTCGCGGGCTGGGCGGCGCCGGGCTGGGCGGTCCAGCTCCAGGACGTCGACGCGGACCGGGTCGCCGGTCACCACGCAACGCTCCTGGTAGCGGAAGCGGGTGGTCGAGCCGGGGAAGGTCACCGCGATCCGGTCCGCCCAGCCTGCCGCCACGCGGTTGGCGAGCCCGGGCACGCTGTTCTGCTCGTGCACGACCAGCGGCAGCTGCTCCTGGAAGGCGGCCCGGTCCAGCGGGAAGGAGACGTAGCCGCCGAAGGTGACCGCGCCGACCGCCCGCCGCTCGCGGATCAGCTCCCGGCAGGACCGCACGCCCCGCCGCAGCGCCGCGGGGACCCGCAGGAGCGCCGGCGAGGGGCGGCGCGGGATGGCGGCCGCATCGATCGCGACCAGCTCGAAGCCGGCCTCGGGCACGAGCCGGGTCTCGAGCCGGTCCTCGACGCCGACGAACACCGGCGTGACGTCATCGGCGAGCCGGGTCAGCGCCCGGGCCACCGCGAGGGCGGGGAAGACGTGACCGGCGGTACCGCCGCCGGCGAACAGGACGGTGCGGGTCACCGGCGACCTCCGGAGGTGGGGTGCAGGCCGGCCGGGTCCGGCCGCCGTGCGATGGCGACCAGGATGCCGAGTGCGAGCAGCGTCGACAGCATCGAGGACCCCCCAACGGACACCAGCGGCAGCGTCACGCCGGTGATCGGCAGCAGCCCGGTCACGGTCCCGACGTTGATGAGCGCCTGACCGACGATCCAGACGGTGATGCCCAGCGCGACCGTCCGGCCGAACCCGTCCGAAGCCGCGTAGGCGATCTTCAGCCCGACGTACAGCAGGGCGCTGAACAGCAGCAGGGTGGCCAGCGCCCCGACCAGCCCGAGCTCCTCACCGATGACCGCGAAGATGAAGTCGGTGTCGACGTTGGGGATGAAGTTCCACTTGCCGCGGGCCGAGCCGAGCCCGACCCCGAAGGTCCCCCCCGATCCGAGCGCGTAGCGCGACTGCAGCAGCTGGAACCCCTCCTCCAGCGGGTAGCGCTCCGGCCACAGCCAGCCTCGGATGCGTGCCACCCGGTAGGGAGCGACCGCCGCCAGCGCCGCCACCGAGAGCAGCCCGGCCACGGCCGCCGCGAGCACGTAGCGGCCCTTGAGCCCCTCGACCCACAGCACGGCCGCCACGATCAGGGCGAGCAGGATCGTCGTGCCCAGGTCCGGCTGCGCCAGCACGAGCAGCCCGAGCAGCACGAGCAGCGGCAGGGCCGGCACGAGCAGGTGCTCGGTGGTGTGTGCCGAGCCGTCCCGGGGGCGCTTGCGCTCCAGCACGTCGGCGAGCCACAGCAGGGTCGCGAGCTTGGCGAGCTCCGAGGGCTGGATCGACAGCGGCCCGATCCCGAGCCACCGGGTCGAGCCGAAGCGCTCCTCCCCGACACCGGGGACGAGCAGGGCAGCGAGCCCGAGCAGCGCGAGCAGCAGCATCGGCCAGGACAGCCCGCGCCAGAGCCGGTGGTCGAAGCGGGCCGCGATGACGAAGGCGGCGACCCCGAGCACCGCCCAGGCGGCCTGGCGGCGGAAGACCGCGAAGGGGTCCCCCGCCTCGGCGGCGGGGACGAAGGAGGCCGAGAAGCTCATCACGAGGCCGAGCAGGAGCAGCAGCGCGGTGATGACCGTGAGCACGGTCGCGTCCGCGCTCCAGGGTCCGGGTTGGAAGCGCCGCCGCAGTCGCTGCCACCGACCGGTGGGTGCCTGGCGCTCGATCGCGTCCTCGATGCTCACGGACGGCCCTCCTCGGTGGTGGACGTGGCGGCGGTCACGCGCCGCGCGGCCGCGGCGAACACCTCGCCGCGGTGCGCGTAGGAGGCGAACTGGTCGAAGGACGCGCACGCCGGCGCGAGCAAGACGGTGTCGCCCGGTGCGGCCAGCCGGGCGGCCAGCGCCACGCCCGCGTCCAGATCGGCGACCTGGTGGGCGGGGACCCCGGCGGCGGCGCACACCGCGGCGAGCTCGGGCGCGGCGGTGCCGAGCAGCACCGCAG
>JBKHEJ010000211.1:0-4520 GCA_046540855.1 Nitriliruptoraceae bacterium | reverse complement strand
TGCCTACCCGTTGGTGAGCGGGAGTTCCGCGTTCGCCCAGGCGATGATGCCGCCGTCAACGTCGACGACGTCGCGGAAGCCGAGGTCCGCGAGCAGCGGGTGGAGGTGTCCGGAGCGGCTCCCCGAGCGGCAGTACAGGAGGACGGGCGCGTCGGTGTCGAGCTCGGACAGCTCCGCCTGGAGCGTCGGCCCGTAGAAGTCGATGTTGATGGCGCCTGGCAGGCGCGCCTGGGCGTACTCCGCGGGGGTGCGCACGTCGAGCACGATCGCGTTCGGGTCGTCGAGCCGTGCGGCGGCTTCGGTCGCCGGCACGGCGCGGATCCCGGGTGGGACGTCGGACATGGTCACAGCTCCTGGTCGTCGTTGGCGGGTGGCAGGCCGACCCAGCGTGCCCTCCCATCGGTCGTGATCTCGCGCTTGAAGACGGGCACGCGGGTCTTGACCGCCTCCAACGCCGCGCGGGAGGCCTGGTATGCCGCCTCCCGGTGCGGGCTCGAGCAGGCGACCAGGATCGTGTGGTCGCCGACCGCCAGGTCACCCAGGGCGTGGAGCAGGGCGATGCCCGTCAGCTCGGGCGTCGTAGCGAGGGTCTCGGCCGCGATGGCAGCGAGCTCCTTCTCCGCCATCGGCTCGTAGGCGGAGTACTGCAGCTGGACCACCCCGGGCAGGTCCGGCGCGTGGTCGCGGACGGTGCCGAGGAACAGCGTCGTCGCGCCGGCGGCTGGGTGGCCGATGTGCGCGATCGCCCCCTCGACGTCGATCGGCGGGACGACGAGCCCGGTGAGCACCGCCGGGCCGGTGTCGTCCTCGCGCGGCGCGGAGCCACCGGCGACCGGCGGCAGGAGCGCCACCTCGGCGTCGGGTGGAACCACCTGCTCACCGCGTGCGACCTGTAGATCGACGGCGACCGTGACGTGGGAGAGCAGCGGTGCCAGCTGCGGGTGCGCCGAGGCGATCGCTGCTCGCAGCTCCGCCACGGTCACCTCGCCGCCTGCGAGCTCGACCTCGAGCTCGCGTCCGCCGACCTGCTCCGTGAGCCCGCCGTAGACCCGGATACGCATGGTTCCCCTCCGTCCCACCGGACGTTCGCGGTCCACAGTCGCGTCGGGGCCGGCTGTCGTCGCGAGACGCGCGGCCAGCGAGGTCCGGGAGGCTACCGGGGGAGCACACGGTCGGGCCCGGTCGCTCCTGCTCGCTCGGGTACCGTGCCGCCACATGGAGATGCCCTCGTCCAGCGCTGACGTCCGGGACCGGCTCGGACGGCCCGTGACGGACCTTCGCGTGTCGGTCACCGACCGATGCAACCTGCGCTGCACCTACTGCATGCCGCGCGAGCTGTTCGGTCCGGACCACGCGTTCCTGCCCCGGGAGGAGCTGCTCTCCTTCGAGGAGCTCACCCGGCTCGTGCGGGTCTTCGCCCGCCTCGGGGTCCGCAAGGTCCGGCTCACCGGTGGCGAGCCGCTGCTGCGGCGCGACCTCGCACAGCTCGTCGCTGGGCTGCACGCGATCGACGGCATCGAGGACCTCGCGCTCACGACCAACGGGACGCTGCTGCCGTTCCACGCGGCCGAGCTCGCCGCCGCGGGCCTCGACCGGGTCACGATCAGCCTCGACGCCCTCGACGACGCCACCTTCCAGGCGGTCGGGGACACGAAGCTGTCGGTCTCCTCGGTGCTCGCGGGCGTCGCGGCGGCGCAGGAGGCGGGGCTGAGGATCAAGGTCAACACCGTCCTGCAGCGCGGGGCGAACGAGGACCAGATCGAGGCGATCGCCGGGTGGGCACGCGACGTCGGTGTGGTGGTCCGGTTCATCGAGTTCATGGACGTCGGCACGACCAACGGCTGGGTCCGGACCCACGTCGTGCCGGCCGCCGAGGTGGTCGAGCGGCTCAGCGCCCGGTGGCCGCTCGAGCCGGTCGAGCCGACCCGCCCCGGTGAGGTCGCCGAGCGGTACCGCTACCTCGACGGTGGCGGCGAGGTCGGGGTCATCGCGAGCGTCACCCGTCCCTTCTGCCGGACCTGCGTGAGGGCGCGGCTGTCGGCGATCGGCGAGCTGTTCACCTGCCTGTTCGCGGCCACCGGCACGGACCTGCGCGCGGTGCTACGCGGTGGCGCCGACGACGCGGCGCTGGAGGAGGCGGCGGCCGCGGTCTGGCGTGGTCGGATCGATCGTGCCTCCGAGCTTCGCAGCGAGGACGGCCTGCGCGGCCCGCGCGTCGAGATGTCCTACATCGGCGGCTGACCCGCGGTCGCGAACCGACCCGCGGTGCGGGGCCGAGCCTGCGACGGGCGTAGGCCCTCCGAGCGCACGCCCTCCGAGCGCACGCCCTCCGAGCGCACGCCCTCCGAGCGCACGCCCGTCCATCCGTCCTGAGATGTCGGACCCGGGGAGGCTGTGACTCTCGTCTCACGTGCACGCTGCGCGCGGATGTGCGGAGCTGGCGCTCGCCCGGATCCGTCATCGAGCGTTGCTGGCCGTCGCAGGTCCGGGCCGGTCGTGACTCACTCGCCCCGCTGAGAGGTGACTAGAGCGGCAGTTGTCCGGTCATATCGCGACGGTGTGCGGTGGGCGCTCGCTGGAAGCGCTTGCTTGCCGAACCTCGGGACAGGGAGCGGAAGCGCTGCGTACGGTGCCCTCCTGCCCTTCGTGTACGGGAGCAGGGAGCGGTACCGGTCGGGAGCCCGGTACCGGATCGCCAGGTCCACGTCCGTCCGGTGGTCGGGAGCCCACCGGACGGACGGCGGACCGACCTACCGGTCCGCGGTGGGTACGTCGGCATCGTGCGCGGTCCGGCCCGCCAGGAGCTCGAGCGCGTGCGGGAGCAGTTCCATGATGGCTTCCAGGCTCTGCGTCGCGCCACGGGGGCTGCCCGGCAGGTTCACCACCAGCGAGCGTCCGCGGAGGCCACAGACACCGCGTGACAGGTCGGCCATCGGCGTGATCACCCGGCCGGCGGCGCGCATCGCCTCGGCCAGCCCGGGAGCCTCGCGGTCGATGACGTCCCGGGTCGCCTCGGGGGTGACGTCGCGGGGCGCGAAGCCCGTCCCGCCCGTCACCGCGATCACGCGGATGTCGTCCGCATCGGCGAGCCGGCGCAACATCGCGGCGATCGTGGCCCGCTCGTCCGGCACCACCTCGGCGCGTGCGACCGTGAAGCCGTGGGCGCGGAGCACCTCGGCGACCGCGGGGCCGCTCGCGTCGGTCCGCAATCCGCGGGACACCGTGTCGCTGGCCGTGACGACCGCGGCGAGGTAGCGAGGCCCGTCGGGGTCGGTCGTGTGGTCGCGCCGGTGTCGGTGGCCCTGCTCCCGGGCCGGGCGGTGATCGCCCTCGGCCTCGGGCGGCGCGCCGCCGCTGTCCGCGTGCGGGTGGGCGGGCCGGTCGCCCTGCGGCCGGTCAGCGGTGCGGCTGGGGTCCGTGGCCTGCGATGGCATCGGTCGGTTCCCTCCGTGCGGTCAGGTCGCGGCCCGAGCCTACGGACCACCGCCGGAGAGTTCCCGCCTCGGCCTAGGCTGCTCGCGGCCGGCAGCGGCGACCAGCGAGGTGACGGCGATGATCGAGGGGCTCGAGCACCTGGCGGCTGGCAAGGTCCGTGACCTGTACGCCGTCGACGACGACCATCTCCTGCTCGTCGCCAGCGACCGTGTGTCCACCTACGACGTGGTCCACCCCACCCCGATCCCCGACAAGGGACGCGTGCTGACCGGGCTGTCCGCCTTCTGGTTCGAGCGGCTCGCCGGGCTCGGGCCGCACCACCTCGTCGGCACGTCGCTGGATGACCTCCCGTCGGCCGTCGCCGACCAACTGGACCTCGCGACCCGCGGCGAGCTGCGGGGCCGGATCATGCTGTGCCTCCGCGTGGAGATCGTGCCCTTCGAGTGCGTCGTCCGCGGGTACCTCGCCGGCTCCGGTTGGCGGGAGTACCAGGCGACCGGAGCGGTGTGCGGCGTGCGGTTGCCGGCTGGGCTGCAGGAGGCCGCGCGGCTACCGGAGCCGATCTTCACCCCGGCGACGAAGGCCGAGCACGGCGAGCACGACGAGAACGTGCCCTTCGAGGCGGTCGCCGACGCGATCGGTGGTGCGCTCGCCAGCCAGCTGCGGCAGCGGTCCCTCGCGCTCTACACGGCGGCGGCCTCCTACGCCGCCGAGCGGGGCATCCTGCTCGCCGACACGAAGTTCGAGTTCGGTCTGCGTCACGGCGAACTCGTGCTCGCGGACGAGTTGCTCACGCCCGACTCCTCGCGCTACTGGCCGGCGGATCGCTGGGTCCCGGGGCGAACGCCTCCGAGCTTCGACAAGCAGTTCGTGCGCGACTACGCCACCTCGACCGGGTGGGACAAGCAGCCGCCCGCTCCGGCGCTGCCCGCCGAGGTGGTCGACGCGACCCAGGCCCGCTACCTGGAGGCCTACGAGCGGCTCACCGGCGAGCCCCTCGCGGCCTGGCTGGCCGGCAACGGCCGGGCCTGACGGCACCCGCCCCACCACTACCGTCGCCCGCCGCCGCGCCGCCCGCGCGGACC
>JBKHEJ010000210.1:0-4523 GCA_046540855.1 Nitriliruptoraceae bacterium | reverse complement strand
CGTGGGCGACCACCTCGACCTCCTCGGTGAGGGTCTCGCCGAGGTAGTGGACCGCGTCGACCCGGAGCTGCTCCTGCTGCCGTGGCCGCTGGACGGGCACCCCGACCACGGCGCGGTCGCCGCCGCGCTCGCCCGTCGACCGCTGCGTTCCTCCCCGGAGCTGTGGGGCTACGAGGTCCACACGCCGATCCTGCGCCCCGACCGCGTCGTCGACGTGTCCACGGTCATCGACCGGGTCGACGCAGCCCTCGCCGAGCATGCGACCGCCGCGGCCGCACTCGACCTCACGGCCGTGCGTGGGCTGGCTCGCTACCGGTCGTTGGCCTCCGCCGGCGGCGTCGGACACGCCGAGGCCTTCGTCACCCTGTGCTGGTCCGACCTACCGGCCTGGGTCTCGGCAGCTGCCCAGGTGCCGGTGGGGCGCCGGGCCGCACGCACCCGGAGCCGTTGAGCCGAGCGGCCAGGCGGCGGCCCGGCCAGGGCGGCCCGGCCGACCGAACACCGTTCCACGTCGGCTCAGCGGGTCAGGACCCGGCCCAGGGCGTCGACGAGCAGGTCGACCTCGTCCTCGGTGATCACCAGCGGCGGGGCGAGGCGGATCGTGGAGCCGTGGGTGTCCTTGGCGAGCACACCCTCCTCGAGCAACCGCTCGCACACCTGCCGCCCCGTCAGCCCCCTGCCGACGTCCAGCCCGGCCCACAGGCCACGGACCCGGAAGCCCTCCAGCGCGCCCGCCGGCAGCGACGCCAGCCCGTCGGCCAAGCGGGCACCGAGCCGGGCGGCCCGCTCCTGCCACTCGCCGGTGCCGAGCATCCGCACCACCTCGACGCCCACGGCGCAGGCGAGCGGGTTGCCGCCGAAGGTCGAGCCGTGCGAGCCGGGGGTGAACACGTCCATCACCGCCCGGTCCGCGACGATCGCGGACAGGGGCACGATCCCGCCGCCGAGGGCCTTGCCGAGGATCCAGATGTCGGGGACGACCCCCTCGTGATCGCAGGCGAAGGTCCGGCCGGTCCGGCCGAGCCCCGACTGGATCTCGTCGGCGAGGAACAGCACCGCGTGCTCGTCGCACAGCGCCCGCACCCCGGCGAGGTAGCCCTCGGGCGGGATGATCACCCCGCCCTCGCCCTGGATCGGCTCGAGGAGCACGGCGCAGGTGTCCGGGCCGAGCGCCGCCGCCAGCGCGTCCAGGTCGCCGTAGGGCACGACGTCGAAGCCGGGCGTGTACGGCCCGTACCCGTCCCGGGCGTCCGGGTCGGTGGAGAAGGACACGATCGTGGTGGTGCGGCCGTGGAAGTTGCCGTCCGCGACCACGATGCGGGCCTGGCCGTCCGGGATGCCCTTGACCTGGTGACCCCAGCGCCGCGCCGCCTTGATCGCGGTCTCCACCGCCTCGGCGCCGGTGTTCATCGGCAGCACGGCGTCCTTGCCGCCGAGCGCCGCGAGCTCGGCGGTCAGCTCGTAGAACCGGTCGTGGTCGAAGGCGCGGCTGACCAGGGTCAGGCGGTCGAGCTGGGCGTGGGCGGCCGCGACCAGCCGCGGGTGGCGGTGCCCGAAGTTCAGCGCCGAGTACCCGGCCAGGGCGTCGAGGTAGCGCCGTCCGGCGACGTCGGTGACCCACACCCCCTCCCCCTCGGCCAGCACGACCGGGAGCGGGTGGTAGTTGTGGGCCGAGTGGGCGTAGAGCGCGTCGAGGTCGCGCGCCGCCGAGGCCGTGGCTGGTGCGGTGCTGGTGGGGGGTGCCATCGTCGCTCCTGCGCTCCCGGGGGTCACACCTGAGGACCGTTCCAGGCGACGGTAGGTCCGCCGCCGTCGCGGTCAAGGGCCGAACCGCCCGATGCCGAGGTGGCGGCGAGCCGGACCCCAGCGGTCACGGAACCCGGGCAGCCCACCGCCCGTCACGGCGCCTGCTCACTAGGCTGGCCGGCACGGCGTGAACGGCGAGGACCGTGCTCGTGGCACTGGCGGTGGGGCCACGGCGCCGGCACCGAGGCGGAGGGGCCAGGCATGAGCGACGCACCGAGCGGCGGCGGTTGGACCTTCCTGACCAACCACTCGCACGTGTTCATCTGCCTCGCCCGCGACCCGGAGCTGCGGATCCGCGACCTCGCGGCCCTGGTCGGCATCACCGAGCGCGCGGTGCAGTCCATCCTGCGCGACCTCGAGGAGGGGGGCTACGTCACCCGCCGCAAGGTCGGGCGCCGCAACCGCTACGTCCTCCACCCCGACCACCCGATGCGGCACCCCGTCGAGGCCTCCCACGACGTGCAGGACCTCCTCGACGCGCTCGTCGACGTCAACGGAAGTGCTCCGGCCGGCTGACGTAGGTCTCGGACACGAGCACCACGCCGGGGTGGTCCTCCAGCACCCGCCGCACCGCGGCGACGAGCGCCTCGGCACGGTCGGGTGGGACCACGGTGAAGAGCCAGTGCAACCCATCGCGGTCGTTGAACAGCAGGCGCCCCGCGTGCTCGCCGGAGTGCCCGAAGCCGGACACGCCGGGGACCGCGGTCCAGCCCCGCGCGCCCGAGCCGCGGAACAGGTCGCGGATGAGCGCGACCTGGTCACCGCCGACGATGACCTCGACCCGGGTCATCGGTGTCAACCCCTCCATCGTCATCCCCTCCGCGCGGACGCCGGCACCGGCGTCCACGGCTCCCACCGCCCGCCGGCCCGCAGCAGGAACCACCGCGAGCCGGGATCGTCCCGGCCGACGAGGTGGATCCAGCCGTGCTCGATCAGGTCCCGTACCCCCGGGTTGCGGTCCACGATCCGTGCGATCATCACCCGGGGTGCCTCCACGAGGGCGAGCAGCCGCAGCGGGTCGTGGACCGGTCGACCATCCAGCCGGGTCGACTGCAGCGGCAGACCGGTGCACAGGTCGCCCCCGTCGCCCAGCGTCACCCCCACCCCACCGATCGGGTTGTGCAGGAGCTTGTCACCGGCCCCGAGCCGGACCGGGTCGACGGTGGAGAACAGGTACTGCGCGTTGATCCAGTGCGCGACCACCAGCGGCGCGGTGAGGATCGTCTCCAGGGCGGCGCCATCGGGGTCCCGCTCGGCACGGTAGGAGTGCAGGAACACCCGTCGCGCGAGGTCGTGCCCGACGGTGGAGCTGCGCGGCCCGATGAAGAAGGCGGCGTTGCCAGCCAGCCCCCACTCGGGTCGGACCTGGGCCCAGTCCGCGCCGCGCTCACGCAACCGGGCGTCCAGGCCCGGCAGCGAGGCGGCGCGCTCGGCCGCCAGCGCAGCACCGGCGGCAGCGAGGTCCGCCTCGAGGGTCGCGAGCTCGTCGGCCAGGGCGTGCGGGACCAGGTCGCGGTCGAGGACCGTGACGGAGTCGGCGACGGTGTCGTGCTCGGCGGCGACGAACCAGGTGTCCTCCGGGACGCACACCCCGCGTGCCTCGAGCTCCCGGCGCACCCCCGGGTCGTTCAGCACCGCGGCGGCGATGCGGGCGCTCGCCCCACCCGGGGCGCCCCCGCAGGCACCGCAGTCGAGCGAGGCCGCGTGGGGGTTGTTCGTGGTGCGGGCCCCGTGCCCGCACAGCACCACCAGGCGGGCCAGCCCGTCGGTCAGCCCGACGGTGGTCAGCAGTGCCTCGCCGAGCGCCACCCGGTGGGCGAGGCTGAACCCGCCCGGACCGTCCAGGACGACCCGGGTCGGGGGCGGCTCGCGCCGGACGCGCCGCCAGCGTGCCGGCAGCAGGGTCCGCAGCAGCGCGAGGGGCCCGGTCAGCCAGCCGGCGGCCTCGGCGTAGGCGAAGGGGGCCCCGACGCCGTGGCTGGCGGTGTGGGTCGCGTCGTCCGCCGCGCCCGTGAGCCGGACGTGGCGCAGGTGGGCCGCCGACCGCGGCCGGTGGGCGGGAGCGGGGGCTTCGGTGACCCGCTCGGCGGGGGTGAGCAGCACCGGTGCGCGGACCTCGGCCTCGGGGGAGCCGAGCGGCTGCCAGGTCGCCGGCATCCCGAAGAACCCGGCCACCCCCAGGGTGTGGTACTCCCCCCGCTCCTCGAGGTGGCGGCGCAGCCCCTCGCTGCGCACGTCGATGCAGCACAGCACCTGCGCCGCGGGTCGGCCAGGTGCCACCTCGACACCCGCACCGGAGCCGAGGTCGTCGAGCAGCCGGTCACGCCAGCGCAGCTCACGGGCGGTGGTGTGGGCTAGGTGGCGGCTCGTGCCGGGCAGGTGGGCGAGCACGGCCCGCACCGCGGCCTGCTCGGCCTGGTCGTCCACGTCGAGGTGGCCGCACACCACCTCGGTGCGCGCGTCGAGGTCCCGCGCCTCGGCGGCGCCCTCCGCGCTCGCGCGGGCCTCGAGGTCGATGGGCACCACGCCCGCAGCGAGCGGATCGATGGCCTCGCGCCGGTCGGGGTGGAGGATGGCGGCGGTCTCGACGGCCACACGCACGGCCACGAGGTCGAGCAGCCGCAGACGGGGGCCGGGGCGCCCCAGCGGCGCCCACTCGTCCTGCCAGCGCGCGTGCCCGGCCCAGCCCGGCAGACGGGCGAGCTGGGCGGTCAGCT